>NZ_JAPJEE010000004.1:120351-135517 GCF_030731885.1 Shewanella sp. ULN5 | reverse complement strand
AGTGTCTAGAACTTTGATAACAGGCAATCCCGCCGTTTGAGTGTCTAGCACTTTAATAACAGGTAAGCCAGCAGTTTGTGTGTCTACAATATTAGACTGCGTAGCAGTAGTAGCTGATAAAATTGTTACTACTGATAACGCAATTATTCCTTTAATCATTTTCTATCTCTCTTAGCTCAGGGTTATTATTAAATTGTTATTTTTGACAACTAACAATCCAAAAGCATTTTCTGTGCCAATGTTGATTAAAGGTTTAGTTTTTGTTTGGTTTTTGTGTTTTAAATTGGGTTCTCTTATCTTGGTCTGTGGCTAATAGTTGCTCAAAGTACTTTTCAGGTACAGGCTTGCTGAATATATAACCTTGAATTTCTTCACAATTTAATGCTTTTAAAATATTAAGCTGAGCATTTTGTTCGACACCTTCAGCGACCACAGTTAATCCCATATTGTGGGCTATCGTAATAATAGAATCGACCATTTTTAAGTCGCGATCTGATTTGTCTATGTCATCAACAAATGATTTGTCAATTTTTAAACAATTGATAGGGAAGCGCTTAAGGTAGGATAATGATGAATAACCTGTACCAAAGTCATCTAATGCAAGGCTAACCCCCATTTTTGCAAGCTGTTGCATCACTTTAATCGCTTTTTCTGGGTTTTTAATCACAGTCCCTTCAGTAATCTCCAACTCTAAATGTTTTGCAGGTAACTTAGTCAGACGTAAAATTGACTCTATTCTTTGTTGTAAATCAGTAAGGGCAAATTGACGTG
This sequence comes from Shewanella sp. ULN5, assembly GCF_030731885.1. Classification (NCBI taxonomy): domain Bacteria; kingdom Pseudomonadati; phylum Pseudomonadota; class Gammaproteobacteria; order Alteromonadales; family Shewanellaceae; genus Shewanella; species Shewanella sp. ULN5. The sequence goes on along the minus strand of NZ_JAPJEE010000004.1, from coordinate 134,746 downwards.
ACGATAAATTGACGGCAACTCTGCCATTAAACAGACCTTGTTCTAGCCACTTATTGGCAGCAAAACAGGCTTTACGAAGCACAACATCACCAATTTCGACAATTAAGCCGTTTTCTTCTGCAAGTGGAATAAAATCATTTGGCGAAATAATTCCGTGTTTTGGGTGATTTAATCTTACTAATGCTTCCATTCCAGCTAAACAGTCACTTTTTAAATCGACTTTCGGCTGGTAATACACCTCAAAATAATCTTCTTTTAAGGCCTCACGAATTAAATTTTCAATCTCTAATTGTCTTAAAGCATTTTGATTAAGCGACTCTGAATAGAATTGATAGCGATTGCCGCCTGCTGATTTTGCGTGATACATCGCGATATCTGCTTTTCGCAGTAACGCTTGCTCGTTTTGCTCATCTTCTGGATAAAGTACCACGCCAATACTGATCCCAAGTACCAAACTTTCTTCATTAAGCTCAAATGCTGGTTTAAGGGATTGAATAATATTCGAGGCAATCATCGCGCTTGACCCAATGTCAGGGTTTTGATCAATCAGTAGTGCGAACTCATCACCGCCTAATCGATATAAACTGGCATGACTAGGGATGGTTTTTTTAATCCGCTCAGCGACGGATATCAATAACTCATCACCGATTTGATGACCAAGGGAGTCATTAATACGCTTAAAGTTATCCAAATCTAAAACCATTAAAGTATGGTGGATATCCTTTTTAACCAAATTATTTAAGGTAACTTGTAAACTAGAACGGTTAGGTAAACCTGTTAGTAAATCATTGTTGGTTAATTTGCGTAACTCTTCTTCTTGTTGTTTACGACGAGTAATATCAGAAAATACGCCCACATAGTGGCTTGTTTCGCCCTGTTCGTTGTAAATGGTATCGATGGTTAATTCCATCAAAAAGAAGTTGTTATCACCCTTCTTGGCCTCAATTTCTCCACTCCAACGGCCTTGCTGACGTAACGCTGTTCTAATTTGCTCTGAATATGATTCTGGATAACGGGTAAATGCTAGCTTTTGCTGCATAAAGTTATCGCGACTGCATGATGCAATTTCACAACAGGCTTCATTGACTTCAACAAACACATAATCTTGATTCAGAATGAACATGCCTTCAGAGATGTTTTCAATTGCACGGGCAAAAAGCTTAAGTTGCTCTTCGACTTGTTTAATGTTGTTGATATCTTTAATTGTGCCAGTCATTCGCACTGGATGATCTTTTTGATCGCGTTCTACAATTTTTGCTCGGTCTAGAATCCACATCCATTGATTATTTCTGCCTTTCACTCGGTACGCTATTTCAAAGTGATCGGTGATATTGCTGAAGTGATCATTCAGTGCTTTTTGAACTCTGGGTTGATCTATTGGGTGGATATTACTTTCTTCACCGATTTTACCGGATCTGCGTCCATCTTGAGGAAAGTCCAACGTTCCCCAAATATTGGAGCGGAAGATTTTACCGCTTTCAATATCCCAGTCCCACATTTCATCACCGCTGCCCCAAAGGGAAAGTTTCAGACGTTCTTCACTGAGAGCAATTTGTTTTTGTATTTCCCTACGACGTAAAATGGCTTTAGTGATTAACAAAAAGAAAACTAACGTGATGAAGCTATATATTATTTTTGCCCTTGTTGAAAGCCACCAAGGTGGCGAAATCACAACTTCAATATTTTTAATTATAGATTTTGCACCTGTTGTACGTTCTATTGCATAAACACTAAATATATATGTTCCATGTGGTAAGTTTGTATAAGTTGCAGAATTAAAGTTCTTATTTGGAAGCCAATCTACATCTATGCCTTCAAGTTTATAATAAAATTCGAATTTGTTTGTATTAGAGCCAATTATATTGAAGTCAAAGGTGAAGGGGTAATCCGAGTGTTTTAAAGTTATCGATTTTTTATATTTGATCGCTTGCTCAAGAACTTTGGAGCCAATAGATACCTTCTCATTGAAAATTGAAATATTCTTTATTGATAATGATTGCTGGATATTATTGTTTAATGAGCGCAATACTGCTTTGGGTGCAACATATGTTAAACCATAAGGTCCACCAATTACTATTCCAGACTTTGTTTTGAATGTTGATTGAGTGCTATAATCTGAAAGGGTTCCATTTTCAGTTGTAAGTTTGAATTGTTTTTTGTTTTTTATATCTAAAAGGTTTACCTCCATATTGGATGGGGCAATAATTATATCGTCTATTACATCTAGAGAATATGTTATTTTATTGGTTTTAAGTAACTCTACTATTTTTTTATCAACTTTGTCATAAGCCATTATGGCCGTTCTTGAACCAAAATATACTTTATTTTTGTGATTAACTAAGCTGGCCACAAGCTCTTTTTCGTATAGTTTAATGATTTTTTTGTTACTATAAACAAGTAATCCTTTTTGTGTAGCGATGTATATATCACCATCAACATATTCCAAATCAAATACTGGATGGTTTGTTTCTGAATCAATTGTAGTAATTGATTCATCATCGATATTGTAAAGTAGCACTTCTCCATCGAATGTCCCTGCTAAAAATGTATTATTACTGATTTTTTTGAGTTTAACAGTATATTTGGGGCTGATTTCTCTACTTAATGTTTTATCAAATAAACTTCGTTTTATTAATCCTGATGATGAACCGATAAAAATATCATTTCCCATTGCTAATACTGTTTTATGTCCTTCATTTACAGGTAACCTTCCATTTACTTTTCCATTATTCATTAGACCTTCATTTAAAGTAAATATGTTTCTATCATTGTTAGCTATTGCAATAAAATTTTCATCTTGGCTTATGGACCAAATATTTTCAATATTTAGATCAACTTTAGAGGCTAGGTTGCCATTTATTGAAACGTGTTGAACTCCATTTGTGTAATCTGATAGGAATAAAGAGTTATTAGTTAAATAGCTGATGGTGGAACTGTTTTTAGCTAGTTCAATATCTACTTTTCCAACCTTTTTGATTGTGTATTTTTTTTCTGAAAATTGTATGGATATTATTTCATTTAAACTGAATATTAAAATTGAATTCTGGTGTTTGTTAAATGCTATGGAGGATGTTTGATAGTCTAATATTTTTTCATCAGCATAAAATAAACCAGATTTTTTTGATATTAATATTTTTTTGTTGAACACTTCAAAGTCAGTTGATTCTTCTGATTTTAATTCAACTTTATTACTAATTAGATATATTTCTCCATTAAAATTTCTTAGGTATATGTCATCATTCAGTGTTCTAATTTTTTTAATTTCTTTGAGCTTTTCATTTAATATATGTTTTATTTCATGTGTAAAGTTTTCATTAAAAATATAAATCTCATTATTTAAACCAACATAATTAATTCCATTTTCATTATGCAAAGCCCAAATCACAGAGTTTGAAATTGGGTGATTAGATTTTGCTAAAGAAAAGGTCTCAGTATAATTATCAAATATAGCTAAACCTTTATCAGTACCTACTAGTAACCTATCTTGATCATCTATAATGAGGTTACGAATAAAAGAGCTGGGTAATCCGCTGCTATTATCTTCGGCATAAAAGTGGGTGAATTCTGTACCATCAAAGCGGTTGAGTCCGTTAACAGTGCCTATCCAAACATATCCTTCACTGTCTTCAACAATACTGGTAACTGTGTTTTGAGATAGTCCATTGGCAACCGTATAGGATTCATAATTGAGAATAATATCTAGCTGTTCTTCATTGAAGTCTGAAAAAGACATGGCATAAGTGAATGATGCCTGGAAAAAAGTAAAAATAAGCAGTAGCAAAGATAAAATTTTAGGCATAATTTGTTTTTCTTATTCTCGGAGATGCCAAGTAAAAGCAGTTAGTTGCCTACTTTTTCAGAATCTATGGTGTTTGTCAAAAATCTGTTAACCAAAATGGTTCGCATGTTGCTTTTATGTACCAATCCAAATCCCAGGGTATTCATCAGTGGCGACATTTAACTCATAATGCCTAGCCATACTTAGCGGTTTACGCTAGTAGTAAACTGAAATTTAGTGGTTTATGTTGATACCGCTGTTGTTGATAATTTACATTAAATTTTTCAAGAACAGAGTGATAATACTAAAAGTTAAATTTTTCAGCAGCTTGCTTAAACGCTCTCAAGTCTGAAATCATATTGTTAGACATTAGTTGCTGTTTTGAGTGCTGTTCACCACAGCTGAATAACACTAAACGGTCGCAATGCTTACTGCGCATACGTTGCATCATAAATTTAATTAAATCAGCTCTGGTTAATGTTTCAACTTTAGCTGCGACATTTTCACGTTGGTCAAATTGGTAGTCCCTATTACCCAAACTTACCCAATAACGTTGCCCTCGAGTTTTGAGGTTAGCGTCATGTTCCATTATTTGGCTAATCAGCCCTTGTTTGGTACTTTCCCACTGCTCATTGGTAATTTGCATAACGGCATAACTAAAATCGGCAATAAACTCGTCAATGGCTTCAAGTAAAATTCTTGGCCCAGTGGATGGAGATTGGATATAAAAAATCATTCCTGGGTGGCGATTAAGGGGTAAATACCCTGTGCCAACCATATAACCTAGCTGCTGTTTTGTACGTAATTCATGGAAAAACGTTGATGACATTGTATGGTTCAGCAAGCTAAACAACGCCATCTTATCGGTAGTGGCCTTCGTCGATTGATAATAGACAATGATAGCACTATCTTGATGTTGAATGGTTTTTTCTCGTAATAAGGTGCCTACACCCTGCAAATCAACCAGCTCTCTTAACGATTCATTGCTTGGTTTTGATACCAAAGACAACAAATGCTCAAGACGTTTCCCTAATGCTTGAGCTTCAGAGACTAACCAATCACCGTATACCAGTCCTTCTAGATAGACCTTTTCAAAAAAGTCGCTCACATGTTGATGTAGCTCATCTAAAGTAATCGTTTCGAGTTCTTCAGCCATTCTTGCTGGTTCAAAACTGCGTTTTTGTAGGGTCACTGTCAAACTGGTAAATAATTGTGAAATGGGCTTTGCCTGAGCGACATTATGCCAACTGCGTAAAATTTGTTTACGGATCATGTTAAATCGGTCTTGAGTAAAATTACGCTCACGTGCTTTGTGAATGATAAGCGCGAGTAAACTTTCTTGATTCCCCGTAAAACCAGTGAGATGTAATGTAATTCCGCCTTGATGTGGATAGATATTATAGTTTAGGCCCGCCACTTCAGCTTGATAGGTTGACTCAGTTAAATAATCGAGTAACAGCTCAACATAAAGTCGGGTCAGTGTGGCATGGCGAGGCGACATACTGGATTTTTGTGAATCAAGCGATAAATATAAATGTCCTTTGGGAACATTAAATTCATCATCTTTCCTATGCCAAAGTCGATATCCTTCACCCTCAGCAACAATCACTGGGACTGGTGTTTGGCTTAATTCTGATCGCGCTTGAGGATTAGGCACAATAAAAGGGTTCGCTTGAGGCAGTGCTAATTCAGATCTGATTTCTGATTGTTGCCAAAAATCTAACCTTGAAGGCGCTATATCAGACACCTTATATGGTGTGTGATACCAAGCTGCTTGTTTATTGGTATCTTGATCTTGTGCGACAACTTGCAAGCGCATATTCAGCGGGTGCATAAGATTGAGTAACGAACGCGCTTCATCTATATCCAAGTTGTCCATGCGGTAGTCACCGTATACCACATCTTCAGGGGCATAATGATGCATATTAATACTGAGATGACTGGCAAGATCTAATGCTTTAATCTGTTCTTGAAATCGAAATGCAGTATTTAAAAGATTTGCGCGCTCTTGATAACGCCAATCTTCTAATCCAGAGAGTTTAATAAGTTGAATATATTCAAAAATACATTTCACTACATCATCGATGGCTTTATAACCTTTGTCAGTTAGTTGAACGCTGACAGAGTAATCTTTAAAGTTGAAGCCATTAATGCCACCGCCAGCTGATAAATTGTTTGCAAGGCCTTGTTCTTTTAAATAAGACAATAAGCTGCCAGGACTTTCGTTACCCAGTAAATGACTGATGAAGGTTAACGGTTTACGTTTGTAAAACTGGTCAATACCAGGGAGGGCAAAATTAACGCTAATACGTTTTTGTTGTTTTAGTGGCACGATTGCGATTTGTTTCAGGCGCTCGGCCTCGGTCACCAGGAGTGCTTCAGGGTAGTGTTTACTTACTTCGCGATTGACTATCGCTTCAAAATAGGTTTTGGCCCATAGCTCTAATTGGTCTAAAGAGGCGGGGGCAACCAAGCACAATGTCATGATGTTTGCACAATATTGTTGTTGGTAGAATGCCAGTAACTCTTCACGTAAAACGGACTCTGGACCATTTAAGGTGGTTAAATTACCTACCGAAAATTTAGAAAAGGGGTGTGCCTGATTGGTGGTCTCTTTCTGTACTTGATAGACGCGACGAATATCGTCTTTTAGCTTAAGACTGTATTCTGACTCAATCGCATGACGCTCTCTATCGACTAATTCAATATCAAATTTTGGCGCGATGAAAAATTGGCTAAATCTATCGAGCGACTCTTCAAACACTTCAGCATTGATGGTGTAGAAAAAGTTAGTTTGCTCAGTGCCTGTCCAGGCATTGTTGTTACCACCATGTTGATTAATAAAAGCATGGTATTCACCAGGATCAGGATATTTCTCTGTCCCTAAAAAAAGCATATGTTCTAAAAAGTGCGCCATACCGGGTCGTTCGACAGGATCATCAAAATGTCCCACCTGAACGGCCATCGAGGCAGCAGCTTGATTCGATTGAACATCTTCAACCAATAATACCCGGAGTTTGTTCGAGAGACGGATATAACGATATAAGCGATGATCATTTTGACTTGTATGTATTGCTGGAAAATCGGACAAGTGAAGACTCCAGGTAACGGTTCTAGTTATATATTGATATTGTTATCAGTTTTTAGCAAATAACTCGCGATACTTTATTTTGTTTATCGACTAAAGTTGAGTTAATTTTTGTTTGTGAACGGTTCCGTCAGCGTCTTAATGAGGCTACAATTGGTTCACGAGTAAATCAGATTGAAATCGAGTGTTGTATGCAGTTGTTTTTGATGCGTCATGGTGAAGCCAGTTTTGATGCGCCATCGGATCGCGAAAGGATGTTAACGCATAATGGGAGATATCAAACAGGTCAAATGGCCGGTTTACTCAGTAACCACATTTCTCAGCTAGATTTGGTTTTAGTCAGTCCTTATTTGCGTGCTCAGCAAACTTGGGAGGTGGTGAGTAAGCACTTACCTAAAGCGAGAAAATGTGTGGTATTGGATGATATTACACCTGCTGGCGACCCAAGAAGGGCCGCTGATGTTATTCTTGCTTACGCTGAACAATACAAAGCCGATACCGTGCTAGTGATTACGCACATGCCGATAGTCGGTTTTTTAGTGAGTGAACTTGTTGCTGGGGTCGAACCTCCAATTTTTGCCACATCAGCTTTTGTGCAAATTGATAAGCATATGGAAGTGGCTAGTTTAGTGGGAATGAATTACCCACTTGCTGGTTAAGGTTTATTTATTAAACGGTTTGTTTGGTTTAACGATTATCTTCTATAATGGCTGATCGCCAATATCGATTAATACCAATAGTGCTGCATCGCCGCCCCATTCTTTTGGGGCTTGATGAAACGCTTTGACTTTAGGGTGCTGAGCTAACCACATTGGTATTTGCTGCTTCAAAATTCCCATACCATAACCATGCATCACGCTACAGCAAATACTGTTTTGTTTCACACAAGCTTGAATCAACGCCGCAAGTTCCAGTTTGGCTTCTGACTGTCTTAAACCATGCAAATCCAATAGTAAATCAGGAACATAATCACCACGACGTAAACGCTTAAGTTCAATTTTATCAACATTTTCATTTGCCCAACGCATCGGGCCCGTTACCGGAAGTAAAGGTTGATAGGTGTCAGAAAAGTAGCTGCTAGCATGAATTTGCTGCGCTTTTATTTCGACTTGCTGTTTGGTTTTTACGGGTTGTTTGAAGTGATGTGCTTGTTGCTTAATCGGCTTTATGCCGGCGACAAGATCACTAAACGACTCGAAATCAGTGATATTTTTGTCATTCATGGCGATATTGTATTGAATTCTAGGCCATCTTAATAGACATCAGTTACAATGCAGCAGAACTATTTTGTAGGAGTGTGTTTTGGATAAAATTTTTGTAGATGAAGCAGTCACTGAACTGCGTACCATTGGCGATATGTTACGTTGGGCTGTAAGCCGCTTTAACGATGCTGGTATTTATTATGGCCACGGTACTGATAACGCTTGGGATGAAGCCATAGCATTAGTTTTCCATGCATTACACCTACCAGAAGAAATTGGTCAGCAAGTGATTCATTCAAACTTAACCAGCAGTGAAAAGCATAAAATTGTTGAGTTGATTATTCGCCGAGTTCGTGAGCGTTTGCCAGTACCTTATTTGACCAATAAAGCGCGTTTTGCCGGATTAGAATTTTTCGTTGATGAGCGCGTATTAGTCCCTCGCTCACCAATTGCGGAAATGATTAATAATCATTTTAGCCCATGGCTTTATAACAAGCCTGTTAACCGCATTATGGATTTGTGTACGGGTAGTGCCTGTATTGCCATTGCTTGTGCCTATGCATTTGAAGACGCTGAAGTTGATGCGCTTGATATTAGTGAAGATGCATTAGAAGTGGCGCAAATTAATATTGAAACCCTAGGCGTATTAGAACGCGTGTTCCCGATCCAGTCTGACTTATTCTCGGCTATCCCCAAAGGGCCTCACTACGATTTGATCGTATCAAACCCACCATACGTAGATGAAGATGATATTGGCGATATGCCAAACGAGTATCATCACGAACCCGCGATTGGCTTAGCTTCAGGTCGTGATGGATTGGATTTAACCAAGCGCATTTTAGCCAATGCAGCAGATTATTTGACTGAAAATGGTCTGTTAGTGGTTGAGGTGGGGAATTCAATGGTGCACTTAATGGAACAATTCCCTGATGTACCATTTACCTGGGTTGATTTTGAATTTGGCGGTGACGGTGTGTTTGTATTAACCCGTGATCAGCTAGTTGAAAATGAATCACTTTTCGCCATCTATAAAGATAGTGAATAATAACGCTGTATTAGTGTAACATTACACTGTTAAGTTTTTATTTGTGAAGGGATAAAGGGCGCATGTCAGGAAACAGTATCGGGCAAAACTTTGTAGTGACCACATTTGGTGAGAGCCATGGCGTGGCGCTTGGATGTATTATTGACGGCTGTCCTCCAGGATTGGAATTGACCGTTGAAGATATGCAACATGACCTAGACCGTCGTCGTCCTGGCACATCTCGCTATACTACAGCGCGTCGTGAAGCCGATGAAGTGCGTATTCTATCCGGTGTGTTTGAAGGTAAAACCACTGGTACGTCAATTGGTTTACTGATTGAAAATACCGATCAACGAAGCCAAGATTATTCAAATATTAAAGATTTGTTTCGTCCTGGCCATGCCGATTATACCTACCAACAAAAATATGGTTTACGCGATTATCGTGGTGGTGGGCGCTCATCTGCTCGTGAAACCGCTATGCGTGTTGCCGCTGGTGCGGTTGCTAAAAAGTATTTGAAAGCCGTTCACGGTATCGATATTCATGGTTATTTATCACAACTAGGTCCTATTTGTGCTGAGCAAATCGATTTAGCACAAGTAGAGCAAAATGCCTTTTTCTTTCCAGATGCCACCAAATTGGATGCGTTGGATGAATACATGCGTGAACTGAAAAAATCGGGCGACTCGATTGGCGCTAAAATTACAGTTGCTGCCACAGGTGTGCCAGTGGGATTAGGTGAGCCAGTATTTGATCGCTTGGATGCCGATATCGCTCATGCTTTGATGGGCATTAATGCGGTCAAAGGTGTTGAGATTGGTGATGGCTTTGGTGTTGTTACCCAAAAAGGCTCTGAAGGACGTGATTTAATGTCACCACAAGGTTTTGAGTCAAATCATGCCGGTGGGGTATTGGGTGGCATATCTTCAGGCCAACCAATTGTTGCCAATATTGCCTTAAAGCCTACATCAAGTATTAGCGTGCCGGGAAAAAGCATGACAGCACAAGGTGAGGTTGCCGACGTTGTTACTAAAGGTCGACATGATCCTTGTGTTGGGATCCGCGCGGTACCGATTGCTGAAGCGATGTTAGCCATTGTATTAATGGATCATCTATTACGCCATCGTGCACAAAACCAAGATGTACACAGCGAAACCCCCGTAATCGGAATGCGTTAAATGCCAATCCCTTCTAGCCCTGAGTTGCAGCTTCGCTGGCTCAGGGCTTGTTATTTCTTCTTTTTTGCTATTTTAGGTGTGTTAGTGCCGTACCTAGGTGTTTTCTTTGACGCCCGCGGCTTTGATGCGCAAGAGATAGGTTCCTTATTAGCGATTTTAATGGCCACGCGGATCGTCGCTCCCAATCTATGGGCAGTAGTAGCCGATAGAACAGGTATGAGGGCTGGCTTAATTAAACTAGGTGCTTTTTGTGCAGCATTGACGTTTATCAGCTTTTTCTTTAACGGTGGTTTTTGGTATCTGGCCATCAGTTTGACTATATATACCTTCTTTTGGAATGCTATTTTAGCGCAGCTTGAGGTGATCACGCTTGAAACCTTAGGTGACAAAGCGAATCAATATGGCGCTATCCGAAGTTGGGGTAGTGTCGGCTATATTGTTCTGGTTGTGGCAGCCGGGGTGGGTATTGAGCGCTTTGGCGCTGAAGTACTGCCTTATATTGGCATGATACTGTTTATTGGTTTGTTACTATCTGCTTTACCTCTTCCCTCAACAAGGGCGGCAGTGTTAAACGCCGCTGATCGTCCTAAGCTGCAGTTAGATAAATCCATCGTATTATTTTTGCTTTCCGCTTTATTATTGCAAATGAGTGTCGGCCCTTTTTATGGTTTCTTTGTACTTTACCTTAAGCAAATTGGTTACTCTGAAACCGTTGCTGGCATTATGGTGGCCGTTGGTGTTGTGGCTGAAATTGCCATATTTTTATTCGCCTCCAAGTTAATTGGCAAATATGGTTTACGTTTGTTGTTGGTAGTAAGCACACTGTTAACTGCAATAAGGTGGTTACTTTTAGGGTATTATCCAGATAATTTATTTTTACTATTATTGAGCCAAGCATTACATGCGTTTACGTTTGGCTTGACCCATGCAGTGTCGATTCAGTTTATTCATCGCCATTTTGGCATTCATCACCGTAGTAAAGGGCAAGCCATGTATGCCAGTATTAGTTTTGGTGTCGGTGGGGCGCTAGGTACTTGGCTGAGTGGTCATATTTGGGGCGACGGAAGTGGCGCGATGCATGTGTGGCTATTTGCAGCAGCGTGTGCATTTACCTCGGCAATTCTGGTGTTTTTTATTCCCAATATGAACGGCAAAGCACCACGCCTCGACGCAGAATAGACTGAGTTATCTACGGATTAACATACATTTAAATGCTTGAAATAAAAGGAGCCAATGTGAAACCGTTTCGTTTAGGTTTACTCATTAACCCATTAGCGGGTTTAGGTGGCAGCGTCGGTTTAAAAGGTTCTGACGGTGTAGCGGAAGAAGCATTAGCTAAAGGTGCCCAGCCCAAAGCACATTTACGCATGCAGCAAGCACTAGCGGTGTTGTTACCTTATCAACATCGTATTCAAGTGATCACCGCTTCCGGCAGCATGGGGGAAGATCTCGCTCGAAAAATGGGCTTTGATACTCATGTTGTCTATCAATATCATGCAAATGTTGCTCATCTAAATGAACCGTCAGTCAGTGAATCAATCGCTCAAGCGAGCGTTAGCACAACACCACAAGATACCTGTAATTCGCTTCAGGCTTTGATGAGCGAAACTCTCGATTTACTTTTATTTGCTGGTGGTGATGGCACTGCAAGAGATGTCTATTCTGTTGTTGATGATGCAATTCCGGTATTAGGTGTTCCCGCTGGTGTAAAAATTCATTCAGGTGTTTATGGCATTACTCCTAAAGCATCAGGTTTAGTGGTTAAAATGCTGCTTGATGGTGAGCTAGTCAGCCTAATGTCTGCAGATGTGATGGATATAGATGAAAGCGCATTTAGGCAAGGCACGGTAAAAGCCAAGCGTTTTGGTGAAATGCGAGTGCCTGCTGAACCTAGGTACGTGCAAGCTGTAAAAATGGGCGGTAAGGAAGTAGACGAATTAGTGTTAGCCGATATCGCTGCTGATGTGATTGAATCAATGGAAGACGAAATCTTCATTATGGGTTCAGGTAGCACTGTTGCGGCTATCATGGATGACTTATATCTAGACAATACCTTACTCGGTGTTGATGTTATTCAAGACAAACAATTAATTGCCAGTGACGTCACCGCGCAACAATTACTGGATATTACACAGGACAAGCCGACAAAATTAGTGATCACTTTAATTGGAGGTCAAGGGCATGTTTTGGGTAGAGGTAATCAACAACTGTCGCCAGCTTTGATAAAACAGCTTGGTAAAGACAATATTTTAATCGTTGCCACAAAAACTAAGTTAAAAGCACTTGATGGACGACCATTAATTGTGGATAGTGGCGACCCTGAATTAGATAAAGCCCTTACGGGTTATTATAAAGTTATTACTGGTTACCATGATTATGTGATGTATCAAGTGGCTAACCCAGATTTGGTGGAATAAACCCATGTTAGAAAAGTATGATGCAGCGATGGAATCTTGGATAGAAGAAACCGTCAGTAATGGTGATGACGATTCACTTTTTGCTAGTGGTTACTTACAAGGCCATATCGCCGTGGTATTGGCAAAATTAGAAGCTCAAGCGGATCAAGGTCTTGATGCATTAGATCATGAAGTTATTCAGTGTCTAGCTCTTGCCAATGAAGAGCTTAATGATGCTGATTATGTACTAGTAGCAAAAGCCTGGCAGCAATTACGCAGTCGAATTGCTGCAGCAGTATCATAGCCAATGCCTGATAATCAATCAGTCGACTCTTGCTTAGTTAGCCAAACTGAGCAAGAGTCTGCCCAGTGTGTTAGCGCCAATGAGCCGCATGTCGCGATAGGTCTTGTTAATCCTAAAACGCCAGTTAATGTCGGCGGGATTATGCGAGCTTCAGGATGCTATGGCGTCAATCAGGTATTTTATACCGGAAGACGATATGATTTAGCCGTTAAAGCTGATACTCAATATGAAGTTGATAAAAAGCAAGCGGCAAGGACTATTCCGTTACAGGGTGTTGAGTCTTTATTAGAGCAGGTACCGCTAAACAGTAAAATTATTTGTGTGGATTTAGTGGTAGGGGCAATACCTTTACCGCAATTTACTCATCCAGACAATGCATTTTATATCTTTGGCCCCGAAGATGGGTCCATTCCACAGCAAATTATTGATGCTGCAGATGATGTTGTGTATGTACCAACAAAAGGTTGTATGAATTTAGCTGCATCAGTGAATGTGCTGTTATACGATCGACTCGCTAAATCAACTGAGCATCAAACCGATGATAAACTCATTATAAAAAGTCGCGATAATAATAATCGCACACGAGTGAAACATTGGTTAAAGAAGTAACCAATAAGTAGGGTGTTTTGCTGTTAATCATCAAGGCACTTTGCTTTCTATCTTGTTTTCATTCCACGTTTTAATTTTCTTACTTCATCCGTAAATATCAATTATTTATCTTCCTAAAAATTAGCAATAATCATCAGTAGATCATTTTCGTAGTGAAGATTAATCTGCGGCTTTCTTTTGACGGGCATAAAGTGATAATCCCGACGAGTTGCTTTAGTTTTTTGTTTTATCAGTGGGAGTTTTAAAAATAAAGAGGGTGGTGATAATAAATAGATTGCGGTAGCCGGATTGCTGTTAACAACTGAAGCGACGACCTTTGTTTGTGGTTGAACAGAGCTGCGCCCTACATTGACTACTTAGGTAAATATCATTAGGAAATTGGTGTATAAATGGGATTTGAAACGATGAACTTTGTGGGGAATAAAAGTTTATGCCGATGTTAACGACTAATCAACTAACATCATTAAATTGGTTGCGGGAGCCGGATTGCTGTTAACAACTGAAGCGACGACCTTTGTTCGTGGTTGAACAGAGCTGCGCCCGACATTGACTACTTAGGTAAATATCGCTAGGGAATTGGTGTAAAAGGAGATTTGAAACGATGAACTTTGTGGGGAATAAAAGTTTGGGTCGATGTTAACGACTAATCAACTAACATCATTAAATTGGTTGCGGGAGCCGGATTTGAACCTACGTCCTTTGTGGATAATAAGAGCTGAGCCCGATATTACCTACCAAATGAATCACACTATCAAATTGGTTGCGGGAGCCGGATTTGAACCGACGACCTTCGGGTTATGAGCCCGACGAGCTACC
>NZ_JAPJEE010000004.1:10683-120251 GCF_030731885.1 Shewanella sp. ULN5 | reverse complement strand
GAGCCGGATTTGAACCGACGACCTTCGGGTTATGAGCCCGACGAGCTACCATACTGCTCCATCCCGCGACTGTATTTGAATCACTTCGTTTATCGTAATAATTTAACAAGTATCGTATGACACTATTAAATTGGTTGCGGGAGCCGGATTTGAACCGACGACCTTCGGGTTATGAGCCCGACGAGCTACCATACTGCTCCATCCCGCGACTGTATTTGAATCACTTCGTTTATCGTAATAATTTAACAAGTATCGTATGACACTATTAAATTGGTTGCGGGAGCCGGATTTGAACCGACGACCTTCGGGTTATGAGCCCGACGAGCTACCATACTGCTCCATCCCGCGACTGTATTTGAATCACTTCGTTTATCGTAATAATTTAACAAGTATCGTATGACACTATTAAATTGGTTGCGGGAGCCGGATTTGAACCGACGACCTTCGGGTTATGAGCCCGACGAGCTACCATACTGCTCCATCCCGCGTCCGATAAACGCTGCTTTGATGAGTCACATTCTCTTGCAAGTTTGTGGTGCTCTTCGAAGCGGGGCGAACTATAACGACTGACTTGTCGCTTTGCAAGTGTATTTTTGAAATGAAAGCCTGTTTGCTGATAAAGCAGTCTGTTTGCCTGTTTAAGTCGCAATAATTGTTATCAAGAGGTAAATAACAGCCCTAAACATCTTAGACTGAGGCAAATGAAGCATGGGCTTCGTCGATAAGTCGTTGGGGATATCGGTTTGAACAGGTATAATGCGCGTCAGAATTTATTGAGTAAAGATGACTAGCTAACCTATGTTTAATTTTTTTGCAGCCTCCCCGAAAGGGTTTGAATATAGCCTTGCCTGTGAACTGAAAGAGTTTGGCGCTTTTGAAGTAAAGGAAAGCGTTGCGGGCGTTTATTTTTCTGCCCCACTGGAACTTGCCTATAGGATCACTTTGTGGACTAGGCTAGCAAGTCGAATTGTTTTGGTTATCTATAAAGGTGCCTGTGACTCAGCAGAGCAATTATATAATGCTGCATACTGTATTGATTGGCCGTCGCATTTTTCGAATAAAAATACCTTTAGTATCGATTTTCACGGTACGGGCGGCTTTATTAACAACACCCAGTTTGGTGCGTTAAAAATTAAAGATGCTGTTGTAGACCGTTTCCGTGATGATGGTGATAATCGTCCAGATGTTGAACGGGTTAATCCTGATTTTAAAATCGATGCACATTTTCGTAATGGTCAAATCACTATAGCAATGAACTTTTCGGGTTCTTCATTGCATCAGCGTGGCTATCGTTCTACAACGGGTGAAGCGCCGTTAAAAGAAAACTTAGCGGCTAATATGTTGGTTCGTTCTGGTTGGCAACAACAGCCTGTTACATTGCTAGATCCATTTTGTGGTAGTGGTACCGTGCTGATTGAAGCTGCATTGATGGCATCAGATATTGCACCAGGATTAAAACGCGAACGATTTGGCTTTGAGTTTTGGCGTAGTCACAATAAAACAATGTGGACGTCTATTTTAGATGAAGCTAAAGCTCGTGCAACGTTAGGCAAAAGCCGTTGTAATATTAAGTTTTATGGTTCAGATATTGATTCTCGCCTAGTTGCATTAGCAAAGCGCAATGCTGAAAATGCCGGTGTTGACGACCTGATTGAGTTTAATGTCAGCAATGTATTAAACATTGAGCCGCCAGCAGCAGAAGGCTTTTTGATCTCCAACCCACCATATGGTGAGCGACTTGGTAGCGTAACTGAGCTATTACAGCTTTATTACCAACTAGGTGACAAACTTAAAAAAGAGTTTGGAGGCTGGAAAGTGGCGATGTTGTGTAGCGATGTCGAGCTTATCTCGTCATTGAAACTCAAAGCCGATAAGCAAATGAAAATGTTTAACGGCGCACTTGAATGTGTGTTTAACCTCTATACCTTGCATGCTAACAGCACTCGCCGCACCGCGCCTGAGTTACCAGAAGGCGTAGATATTGCTGATATTGCTCCAGCATTTGCTAATCGCATTAAAAAGAATGTGAAGCAATTAGAAAAATGGGCGAAGAAAGAGAATATCGACAGTTATCGTCTTTATGATGCTGATTTACCTGAATATAACGTAGCTATCGACAAATATGTTGATTACGTTGTTATTCAAGAGTATTCGGCACCCGCAACGATCCCTGAAGCGGTTACTAAGCGTCGAGTAAGCGATGTATTGCTGTCTTTACCTAATGCGTTAGGGATCAGCCCAGACAGAATCACCCTTAAAACCCGTGAGCGTCAAAAAGGCACACGCCAATATGAAAAGTTGGACGATAAAAAATTAGAAGTTATCACCAAAGAATATGGCGCACGCTTTAAACTGAACTTAACGGGCTATTTAGACACAGGGCTGTTTTTAGATCACCGAGTGACTCGTAAGTTAGTCGGTGAAAAGTCCCGTGATCGTGATGTGTTGAATTTGTTTTCATATACGGGGTCAGCTTCAGTGCATGCAGCACTGGGCGGGGCAAAGTCAGTCACCACGGTTGATATGTCAAATACCTACATCAGCTGGGCCAAAGAAAACTTCGAGTTAAATCGCTTATCTGGTAAGCAATATCAATTTGTGCAGGCAGATTGCTTACAGTGGATAAAAGAAAACAGCGATAAAAAATACCAATTAATTTTTATCGACCCGCCGACATTCTCTAACTCAAAGCGAATGGAAGACAGTTGGGATGTTCAACGCGATCACGTTAACATGCTAGGTGACTTGATTAAGTTATTGGCCGTAAATGGTGAGATCATCTTCTCCAATAACAAACGTAAATTCAAAATGGATATCGAATTACTGACCAAGATGGGTATGAAGGTGGTTAACATAGATGACCAATGCTTACCGCTTGATTATAAACGTAATCCTCATATTCATAATGTGTGGCTAATTACCCATGCAAAATGAGAGTGAATATGTGTTGTATCATACCGATGGCTGCCATTTATGCGAATTAGCATTGGCCTTGGTTGAACAGTCAAACGTGCAATTTAAGCATGTCGATATTTGTGATTCAGCAGAATTAGCTGCGCGATATGGCACATCAATACCGGTTTTTGCTTGTGGTCAGCGCGAGTTATGCTGGCCGTTTGATGCGTCAGCATTGACGCAATTTTTAGGAGAGTAGTGTGAGTCTTGTTCGAATTAGTAATGGCTCATTAGCCTATGGTTACACGCCGTTATTGCAAAATGCCGACTTTACCATTGAACCTGGTGAACGTGTGTGTATCGTAGGTCGTAACGGCGCAGGTAAATCCAGTTTAATGAAAATTCTGTCGGGTGATGTTTTGCTCGATGACGGTGAATTTAACATTTCAAATGATGTTAATGTCAGTCGTTTACAACAAGATCCACCTAAAGCTGAAACAGGCACTGTTTACGCGTATATTGCCGCTGGTCTTCAAGAAATTGGTGAAGCATTAGAAAAGTATCATCAATTGTCTCACGACATTGCCGATGCATCACCTGAAGAAATGGAACGCATGTTGAAACAAATGCAGCCTCTTCAGGACATTCTCGATCATAACAATGGCTGGCAGTTAGATTCTCGCATCATACAAACATGCGAACTACTGAGCCTTGATGCAGATAAACCGCTAACAGAGTTATCAGGTGGTTGGCAGCGTAAAGTCGCACTTGCGCGAGCGTTAGTGAGCGAGCCAGATTTATTATTACTCGATGAGCCTACCAACCATTTAGACATTGATACCATCGAATGGCTTGAACAATTTTTAATGAGCTTTAAAGGCGCAATTGTGTTTGTTAGTCACGACCGTGGCTTTATTCAACGCATGGCGACTCGCATTGTTGATTTAGATCGTGGTGTGGTTACCTCATGGCCTGGAAACTATCAAGCTTACCTTGACGGCAAACAAGAATGGCTCAGAGTTGAAGCCGAGAAAAATGCTCAATTTGACAAAAAATTAGCCGAAGAAGAAACCTGGATTAGGCAAGGCGTTAAAGCTCGACGTACCCGTAATGAAGGGCGAGTTAGAGCCTTGCAAGCGTTACGTCAAGAGCGTATGGCGCGTTTAAATAGACAAGGCAATGCCAAGATGGTCGTTTCAGATGGCCAACGTTCTGGTAAGTTAGTCTTCGATATTCAGAATGTTGATTACAATATTCCTGAGAAAAACTTGGTTAAAAACTTCAGCTCAACCGTTATGCGTGGCGATAGAATTGCCTTAATTGGCCCTAATGGTTGTGGTAAATCAACATTAATTAAGTTGCTAATTGACCAACTAAAACCGCAAGCCGGTGAGATTAAAGTGGGCACTAAGTTAGAAGTGGCTTATTTTGACCAATATCGAGAAGCGCTTGACCCTGAAAAAACCGTCGAAGAAAACGTGGGTGAAGGTAAAAGCACCGTCACGGTAAACGGCCAAGATCGTCATATTTTGAGCTACCTACAAGACTTTTTGTTTTCACCAATGCGCGCCAGAACCCCAGTTAAAGCTTTATCTGGAGGAGAGAAAAACCGATTATTACTCGCTCGACTATTGTTGCGCCCAGCCAACTTAATCATTCTTGATGAACCAACAAACGATCTTGATATTGAGACACTAGAGTTGTTAGAGTCTCTTCTGACCGATTTTGAAGGCACTTTGCTTATTGTTAGCCATGACAGGGCCTTTATCGATAACACAGTTACAAGTAGTTGGTGGTTTGCGGGTAACGGCCATTGGAGCGAGTATGTTGGTGGTTACCAAGATGCCGTTTCTCAAGGGGCTAAATTTTATTCTGAGGAACCTGCAGCCCAAACTGTTGTCGAAACTCCTGCAGTAAAAGAAGTTAAGCCGATAAAGGTTGCTGAAAAGCCAGCAAAAAAACTGTCTTATAAAATGCAACGTGAATTAGACGACCTGCCTGCTCGTATGGAACAATTAGAGCAAGAGATTGAAGTGTTACAAGCAAAAGTGAGTGAAGGCGATTTTTATAATCAGCCGCAAGAGGCGGTAAACACCACGTTGCAATTATTAGCGTCAACTGAACAAGATTTAGAAAGATGTTTTGAGCGTTGGGAAGAGCTTGAGTCATTAAAATAAAGAATAATAAAACAGGAATAGTTTTCATGAAGTTAAAGTTAGACAAAGCCTTATCACTTGTTGCTATAGGTGTATTAAGCGGCATTGGCAGCGTTCAAGCCGCACCCGTATATGAAATTGTTAATCTAGATGAAGCAACTTATGATCTACTGGGGACGATTGACGGCACCCGCAATGGTTATGCGATGGGCGTTGATGCTAATGACCAATTAGTCGGTATTTCTAAAGGTAAAAAGAAACTTGATGTTGATGATGTAGACGATGGCATCATTGATGTTGAAGATGGTATCGCGCCTGAAGAAAAAATCACCTATTCTATCTTTAAGCCCATTGAGGCGAACAACTTTACCTTTACCGCGGCGGGAAATGCTGCGGAGTCTTGGAAACCTGAATTTTTCAGTATTGCAGGTTCTACAGCGCCGGGCTCTACTGATAGTGAAGGCGAAGTCATTGTTAACTCAATTGACACCTTCTTTTATGGTTTAAATAGTAATAATGTCAAAGTGGGATCGTATACCGCCCCAGAAAAACAGTTACCTTATGTAGGTACTTTAGAAGATCAGGATTTCTGGTATTACCGTGACTTTGAGTTACGTGGTGTTGCTGTCAGTACCGCAACTGAGCCCGCAACCGAATTACCTCTCGTTCCACCATACACCACTTTTACTCGCGAAGCTGTTGGTGACAAACCCGCTGCCACAGTTGAACTTGGTGGTTGGTCAGCTGCTGCCGCTGTGAATGAGAATAATATTGCAGTAGGTTATGGTAGTACTGATTTAGTTTCCTTCAGTAAAGATAGAATCAATCAGTGTATCGATGATTTTAATGCTAAACCAGAATTCCCTGTTCCAATAGATGTCTGTGTTCAGGCTTACCAATACCCTGATGTGAATAACAATCGCCGAAATATTCAATATCAAACCCGCGCGCTAGTATGGGATCTGAATAATATCGATACTGCCGGTAATCCATTAGTGACAGAGTTGCCTTTAGGCCTGACGCCTCCGGATAATTCAACCCTGGTTTTTACCGCACAAGGTTTAGGTATAAACAATAACGATGATGTTGTTGGACGTTCTCACGTATACCGTAACGGTGATACTGATAGATTACGCCAAGATGCGGCATATTGGAAAAAAGATACCAATGGTGATTATCAATATAACTGGGTTAATTTTAATGATGACGAAGTCTATTCATCTATGGCTTACGATATCAACGACAGTGGCATTTTAATTGGTAATTACCGTAAGTATATTGGTGGTTATCTACGTGACAAATTCTTTACCCTAGATACCAATACAGCCGGTGAGAAGCCAGTCACTCCAGAAGATTTTACGCCGGGTATTTCAGACTTAAGCAGTAAAGCCAAAGACATTAATAATAAAGGTCAAGTGGTTGGTTATATTGAAGTCACTTATGACAAAGAACAATCTCGCCCCAAAGCGGGTTTCTTATTCAACTACAACGATAAAGAGTTTTTGAATCTTAACGATCGCTTAGTGTGTGAATCTAAAGGCTACGTTTCAACAGGTGAAACGACTTGGGAACGTAAAAAAATCACTATTCAAGATGGTACGGGCGAAAGTTTAACCTACGAATCTGATATTTATGTTGTTGAAGCTAACAGCATTAATGAAGATGGCACTATTGTTGGTACCGCATTTATTCGTAAACCGCGTTATCAGTTTGATATAAATGGCAACCTTATTTTAGATGAGAATACTAAACAGCCATTATTTGAGTTAAGTGGTAATGGCGATCCTGTTACATCCTATTTACCGCGTATGGTAGTGCTAAAACCAACGTCTGGTGAGGCTTGTACCTACACGGATGTTGTAGAAGAAAAGCCCTATGAACGTAAAGGTGCAGCCAGTTTTGCTTGGTTATTTGCTTTACCATTACTGTGGTTAAGAAGACGTTCATTAAAGTAACTTTTACACATTAGTCTTCGTAATTCGTAGACCATAGCATCTAAAAAATCGAGAAATTTTTCTCGATTTTTTTTTATTTATATTCTCAATAGGTTAATTAAAATTCACTTTAATCGATGTTTTTTTGTGTTGATTTAGTCTAAAAAACGAGCTATTTCTATAGTCCGACTTGGCGTAGTCAAGCCAAGTCTGTTTGATTAACAAACGAGGACGCTTGCATGAAAAGACAAAAAAGAGATCGTTTAGATAGAGCTTTTTCAAAAGGATTCCAAGCTGGAGTAGGAGGGCGCTCTAAGGAATTGTGCCCCTACGCTGGATTAGACTCTCGTTCGCAGTGGCTTGGTGGATGGCGCGAAGGTGTTGATGGAAGAATGAGTGGGCTATTTAATAAATGATCTGAATAATTCGCTCCTTAATAAACAAAAATGCCCTCACAAATGAGGGCATTTTTGTTTAAGTAATCTGTTCATTTAAAATGTTGAAGTATCGCTAAATACACCCACTTTTAAATCAGTCGCCGAGTAAATTTGACGGCCATCAACTTCCATTGTAGCGTCCGCAATACCCATTACCAGTTTACGATGGATAGTACGCTTAATGTTAAGTCTGTAGGTCACCTTTTTGGCGTTAGGTAATACTTGGCCAGTAAACTTTACTTCGCCTACGCCTAGTGCGCGACCTTTGCCCTCAGCGCCTTCCCATCCAAGATAGAAACCGACTAATTGCCACATCGCATCCAAACCTAAACAACCAGGCATAACAGGATCAGTAATAAAGTGGCAATCGAAAAACCATAAATCGGGGTTGATATCGAGTTCAGCAACAATTTCACCTTTACCAAATTCACCGCCATCATCATTAATGGTGACAATTCTATCCATCATTAACATGTTGTCGACGGGTAAGCGTGGGCGGTTTGGCCCTAAAAGATTGCCATGCCCGCAGGCGACGAGTTGTTCTTTGGTGAAACTATTTGCTCTTTCCATTTATCTCAATACCACTAGAATGACTTTTGATGGCAACAAGATAGCGAACACGTGTACGCTAAACAACTCCGATCACTATATAATTCTCAACTTTGCTAATAATCTCGCAATAAAGCCCAGTTCTACGTCATCATCTTGACCAGCTAATCGATCAAGACGTTGCTGAACCATGCCATAAAGTGTTTCTGGAGGAAAATCATTATCTTCATTAGCAACGCCTGCAGGTAATGCCATTAATAGTTCAACGGCTTCATCCATATGCTCTATCGCATAAATGTGGAATTTGCCATCCGATACAGCTGTAATGACTTCTGGTTCAAGGTTTAACTGCAGCACATTGGCTTTAGGGATAATCACCCCTTGATCTCCCGTCAAACCTCGACGAGCACAGAGATTAAAGAAACCTTCAATTTTCTCATTTACGCCACCAATGGCTTGCACATTACCGAATTGATCTAATGCACCGGTTAATGCCAAAGATTGCAAAATGGGTTGCTCAGCAATGGCTGACATTAAGCAGCAATATTCCGCAAGTGATGCACTGTCGCCATCAATTTCTTGATAGGATTGTTCAAATACGATATTGGCATTTAAATGAAGTGGGGCGTCACGTCCGAATATACGATACAAGCAAGCTGATAAAATCATCATGCCTTTAGTATGGATGTTACCACCAAGTTCAGACTTTCTTTCAATATCAGCCACTTCACCATCACCGTAATGTACTGATGTGGTAATACGTGCTGGTTCACCGTAAGAATAATCACTAGAGTCAATGACAGTTAAGCCATTAATTTGACCGACCATAGCACCTTCAGTTGGCAAATTAATAAAGTTGTCATCAAAGCTTTGAGCCGAATAGACTTCAGAACTATTATGTCGATATTTCATCTGAGCAAGAGCATTGGCAACGGCATTGCTATTAATACTATTACTGTTAGGCATTAATGATGATATTGGCGATAGCGCCTTTGCTTGAGTGATTAACAATCGCATATCTAGCATGCTTAAACTCAATCTTTGCTGGTGTTCCGCTAATCTGGCACTGTACCAAAGCAAGGGCAAAATACTTGATGGTTCAAGTTCTATCCCTTGCTTGTTAGCCAGCGTAGCTAACCATTGTACATATTGAGACTCAGAATGTTTGGTTAAGTCTAACTCGTAGCTTATCTCGCCAAGCAATGGAAAATGTTGGCTAAAGAATCTATCTTCATTCTTTAAATGGCTATAAGATAAACCCGACCCCACAAGAATAATTTTGCAATTCAGTGGAATGGGTGCCAGTTCTTGATTTATTCGATATTCACCATCAGATAATATCTGTAACAGCAGCTCCCAAAGTCCCTCGCGTTTCCAGATTGAATGCAAACAAATAAATACAAAATGGTTAGATGCTAATGCACCCGCTTTATATTGGCTGCTTTTATCTGTTTTTTGCATTTTCCCCAGTAAGTCATGCCTTTTAATCTGGCCCTGTAAATAACAAAAAAGCGATTGTTGTTTAGCAATGGTGCCGACATTTTCTGGTGGGCGTTGAGGCTGCCATTTGAAGTTAACA
The DNA here is from genome assembly GCF_030731885.1 of Shewanella sp. ULN5. Taxonomy (NCBI): domain Bacteria; kingdom Pseudomonadati; phylum Pseudomonadota; class Gammaproteobacteria; order Alteromonadales; family Shewanellaceae; genus Shewanella; species Shewanella sp. ULN5. The sequence continues at coordinate 110,701 of NZ_JAPJEE010000004.1, read as the reverse complement.
GCAGATTCCTCGCCAGATGATTTAGTGGCGACAAGAAACTGATCGGTTGGCGTATCAACTTGAGAGCATAATGCTTCTATAAAATCGGCTCTATCAATGCCGGGGAAGTCAGCTAGAAAGAAGTGCTGTCCAGTAAGTTTGCTCATTAATTTAAAACTATTAACGACCCTGTCTTGCCCTAATAATAAATGGCTAGGATAAAAAGTGCTTGGCACCTCTTTAGGCACATGGAATTGCGGCGCAAGTTTGGCACTGGGGAGTAATGTTGAATTCATAAAGTGATAAATGGACATATAACCAAAAGATAATGACTCAAATAGTAGCATAATGCGCTGCAAAGTCTTTAAATGAATCAAATCCCCTTTGGTCTATTACGCATTAACCGATTATTGTTTGCATAGTGTTTAAGCGTTTTGAATAAAAACACATCGTTACGGTTAAATGCTGAACATTTAGCATTTATTTTTAAATTTATAGTTTACAAGCACCAGAGATACTTATATTATTTGCCGCGTTCGGAGGGATGGCAGAGTGGTCGAATGCACCGGTCTTGAAAACCGGCAACGGTTTACCCCGTTCTAGGGTTCAAATCCCTATCCCTCCGCCATATTAAATATGAAAAAAGCCGTTGATTATCAACGGCTTTTTTTGTTTTTGGCGTTAGAGAGGCTTTCCAAGAGGATTGACTCAGACAATGTACCTATATCGAGCCCCTAATAACGTGTACTACACACGTATCTGTTTAGCCAAATCGCTACGCGATAAAGGCTTTCCTTTTGATATTAAAGTTTCATTGCTTACTAGCGACAGAGCAGAAGCGGTCATCCGCAATATTGATGTCGCTGGCACACTGAAAAAAATCATCAAGTCTATTGACCATAAAACCCGTATTAACGACTTTATTCGCTATGTAGATGAAGTGATTAACAGCCTCAGAGCGCAGTTTGATGCTGATAATGACACAGATAGCATTATTAACGTCACACAGAAGCGTCATAGCATCCCCATCAGAGACACTAAGCTGTCCGAGCATCGTGAAACCACTGCTGTTGCGCAAGCAAAGCCTGTTATTGGGTTAGACGAAGCATTAAGCGCATTTATTATTTCAAAACAAAAATCTGCCATTCGACCGTTGTCTATCAAGCAACTTGAACAACGCATAGGCCATTTTATTGATACCGTATCATCAAAATCCACATCAAAAGCTGAGAGCAAATGCGTGCACGATATAACCAGCGCTGATGCGATGATCTACCGCGATGCTTTACTGACTCAAGGCCGAAGCTACAAAAGCAATAAAGAATACTTAGCAGCCATATTCCAGTTTTTTAAGTGGTGCAAGTTAATGAACTACTGCAGCCATAACCCTTTTGAAAACGTGACAGTAGGGCAAAAGCCCAAAGTTAAAGCCAACCAAGAAAGAGACCGTTGGGATACGAGTGAACTAAAAAGGCTGATACACTCAGCCGAATTTAAAGATTCAACAGCGGACTTTAAGTGGGTTACCCGATTGATGCTTTATGGCGGCCTAAGGCCATCAGAGGCGTGTCAGTTAACGCCCAGTGACATCGTCGTAATCGAAGGTATTCATTGCATTAACGTTGATGACAGCGGCAAAGGGCAACGTATTAAGAATGCCAATGCAAGACGCAGTATTCCTCTACACCAAAGCTTGATAAAGCAGGGCTTTATTGAATTTGTAAAAACACGTAAACAACAACCCCAACTGTTTAATTACAAACCAGTGGGATTAGTGGAAGATTGGTCAAAAACCTACTGTAAGCACCTATCGATATTACAAACTTGCATTGGCATGAAAGCGAGTCAACGACCAACGGCTTATAGTCTACGACACACTTTTATCGATGAATTTAAGCGACTGGATACCAGCGAGCATATTGTGGCGCAGATAGTTGGCCACGCAAACCCAAACATCACCTACGGCCGCTATGGGAAGGATATTCAGGCTAGGGCATTACTCAAATACATTGAGCGACTTGAATATGATATTTGATGGTCGGGTGGAGTTAAATGCGTGAGCTTCGTATAGAGAAGCTAACATGCTTTCATCTCCAAACCTGTTACTTGGGTTACTTTTATAATGATAAAAATTTCTAGGAAATCTGTGGTGATAAAGCTTTGGGTATACCTTAAGAAAGGCATTAACTATGTTAGATGCTTTTTAGGTAATCGTGCACAGCACTATTTAATGTGTCGACAATGCCAGTTTCATGCTCATTAAAGTATTTCCCTGTCACTTTAAATTTGCACCAACGGTACCGGTAGCTCCAAGTTCCTCGAGGGTATAGCTTTAGCTCTGTCACCTTAATGGTATCTTCTAACGCTAACCTTGCCGTTTTTTGGCTTGTGGCTTTATGTTCTAGTTCGGATAAACGGCTCATTAGTTCTGGAAATGACTTTTGAATATCACGAAGTGAATTTTCTAATTCAATTAGCTTTAGTTTTATACGTTTACTCTTCCAGTGAATATAAACAGGACAAAGTCCTAAGACTGAAAAGATCAAAATCCCTGCCAATACAACTTGGCCTAAAGCCATTCCAAACCCACCAGCAGCAATTGAACCAAAACCAAACCAAGCCAGAGTCGCATTCGTCGCAGCTACACCAGACAATGAAGCAATAGCGGTACCAGTAGAGGCAGCACCAAAAGTAGAAACTAAAGACCATGAACCTAGTGAAACTAAAGCGCCACTTCCGCTACTTTTTGCAATGATAGAAGCTATCTGATTATTAACTGTTTTAAGCGCTTTAAATGTTTTAGGTGAGGCGTCATTAAAGCCATCCGTAGACTCATCTTTAGCTTCTTGCTTGATGGAGTAACCTAAGATCTTTTCAGCTTTGTTTAAAGGTATTGATGCAAGCTTAGTCTCTAATCCTATCGCTTCAATTAAGTTATGACGTTTTGCAAGTGCAGTTTCTTGCTGATTCTTATAAATTTGATATTCATTAAGGCATTGATTAAATTTTTCATTATTTTTTTGAAGCTTATGCAAACCAGAGAATTTATGAAAGATTGAAGTTTGTTTAAGTGTATGTGTCATCGAGAGTGTAAAGAGTAAGCAACCAAGCGGCGTAGTTTACTATACCCCCTGAATTTCCGCTGAACAACGCATCATAACCTTGACCTAGCCCCTATATTTTTATGATGGCTTTAGAAAAATAATTAAGACACCCATAATTATTTCATACCAACTACGACTATGACGCCGCAGGCAATATCCTTGTTAAAGGCGATTACGGCAGTCAATATCGTTACGGTAGTGTAGGCAAAGGTGCTGGCGGTAATGCAGGCCCTAACGCGATTAGGCAGTTTATCCGCAATGGCACCCAAAACTTCACCTATGACAATAACGGTAACAGGCTCACGGGTGATGGTGTAACGTTAACCTATAACGACCAAAATAAGCCGTTAACGGTTGACCGCAATAATGTAAAAAGCATATTCAGTTACGATGCCAATGGAAAATAATTAAGACACCCATAATTATTTCATACCAACTACGACTATGACGCCGCAGGCAATATCCTTGTTAAAGGCGATTACGGCAGTCAATATCCTTACGGTAGTGTAGGCAAAGGTGCTGGCGGTAATGCAGGCCCTAACGCGATTAGGCAGTTTATCCGCAATGGCACCCAAAACTTCACCTATGACAATAACGGTAACAGGCTCACGGGTGATGGTGTAACGTTAACCTATAAAAAATATTAAGACACCCATAATTATTTCATACCAACTACGACTATGACGCCGCAGGCAATATCCTTGTTAAAGGCGATTACGGCAGTCAATATCGCTACGGTAGTGTAGGCAAAGGTGCTGGCGGCAACGCAGGCCCTAACGCCATTAGGCTGTTTATCCGCAATGGCACCCAAAACTTCACCTATGACAATAACGGTAACAGGCTGACGGGTGATGGTGTAACGTTAACCGATAACGACCAAAACAAGCCTCATTAGTCAGATCTGCCATGCGTTTTCGCTGTGGTGTTTTTTATTGACCAGAGCTGTTTTGGCTGCCAATAAAGATGTTATCCATATGGGAAATCCTCGTCGCAAATGGTGTAGAATAGAGGGATTGAATAGCCGTCAGTTGCTTTGTTGAACTTTATCGGCAGTTTTAAATTATTAACTGTAAACGAGAATTGAATGTCAAATGCCATCCCCTCAGAACTTAATAACTTTGTACTCGAATGCACCAATGCATTAATTGATAACACACTGCAGCGTTTAGTGTTCGCAAAATATCGTGGAGATGACACCGAGCTTAAACGCGTGGCATTGCGTCCGATCGAGTTAAAAGGGCAGCGACTTGTTTCTTGTTTATATGAATATAGAACCAATCATATTACTAAAAATATTGAGTTGGACGCTCTCAAAAAACTTTGCCAGCAATGGCTTGAAACTGATTTTCAAAGCGCACATCTAATCACGCTTGAGTGGGAGATTCAATTAAGTATCAGTAAAAAAGGTAAAGTGCTCATTAATAAGTATCGCAATAAAAACGCCCCAAAGAACAAGGGGGGTGATGACCTAAGTGCAACAGAAGCGGTATCTCATAACCGCTCTAAAAAGCGTTTTGTTGAGCAGCATCGCCCATATTTACGTGAACTAGGCATTACTGATGCTAATGGCGAGATTATTCCATCAATGTCACGTAAGTGGAAACAAATAAACAAGTTTATTGAAGTGTTATCTCGTGCAATTGACCAAACTGGTTTGGCTAACAATAATGAGGTTCATATTGCTGATTTTGGTTCGGGTAAGGCTTATTTAACTTTTGCTGTTCATGATTATTTTGTCGATAAACTTCAAGTCAAAACCCAGGTGACAGGCGTTGAGCTTCGTCAGGGCTTAGTGGATTTATGCAACCAAACGGCTAGCAAGTTAGCATTAACGGGCATAAAGTTTGAACAAGGCGATGTACAACACTTTAAGGCTCAGGGGATCAACATCATGATCGCTTTACATGCCTGTGATATTGCTACAGATTATGCATTGCATATGGGGATCCGTACTGGCGCAGATATTATTATGTGTTCGCCTTGTTGTCACAAACAAATTCGCCCTCAAATGAAAAGTCCGCAGTTATTAGCCCCACTATTACAACATGGGATCCACATGGGACAAGAAGCTGAAATGGTGACTGACGGCCTGCGTGCATTATTGCTTGAAGCACATGGATACGATACTCAAGTGTTTGAGTTTATTTCCCTTGAACATACAAGCAAGAATAAAATGATTCTGGCTCAAAAACGAAAACACCCCCGTGATAACCGCGCTATTTTGCAACAAATAGCCTCAATTAAAACCTTTTACGGTATTGAACATCAGTGTTTGGAAACCTTGTTAGGCTAGTTCAGCAAAACGTCTGTATTATCGATTATTAAACATGATTTTGTTGATAATTAAACGGTTTTAATTGGTTTATAGATGATTAACGGTGTAATAGATTGTTCAAACTTGCCAATTGGCAGATTTATCGTTAGTTTACTGGGTTTAAATTTAAGTCATGGAAGGAGTAGTGATGGAAAACATTGTCTGGGTTGCCTCATACCCAAAATCGGGTAACACATGGGTGTGAGCATTTATTGAGAATTACATTCAGGATCTGGATAGTGCTGTAGATATCAATACTATGCATCGTATTTCAACCGCGGAATCAGCAGCTCATCGTTATCAACCATACTTACCAGCTGAAAAATCGGCTACTACTGAGTTATCTTTGGAAGAAATATGTCAGATCCGTCCTTAAGTTCAATCTGATATAGCCCAACAAGCTCATGGTGCGACTTTCGTCAAAACACATAATTATCTAGGCGAATATAATGGTTACCCGCTGCATAATTCTTCAGTAACCGATGGTGCTATTTACGTTGTTAGAAACCCGCTAGATGTGGTGATTTCAATGGCTAATTAATTTGGTTACACGATTGATGAGGCCATTGATTATCTGGCGGAAGACATGACAGGTACTCCGAATGAAAGTTATCATGTACCGCAAATTATCACATCATGGTCAATGCATGTTTCAAGCTGGACGAGTGATCCAGAATCAAAAGTAATATTAAGATATGAAGATATTTTGGATGATCCCAAAAAAGCCTTTAGAAAGATCGAGTCTTTTTTAGGGTTAAAGAAGGATCCCAAAAGGCTTAAAAATGCCATTAAGCACTCCTCTTTTTTACAACTCAAATCTCAAGAAGCTAAATCAGGTTTTGTTGAAAAACATGAAAATGCGAATGCTTTTTTCCGTAAAGGTGGTAAACATCAATGGAAAGAGAAATTAACAGATGAACAAGTTCAAAGAGTGATTAGCAGTCATCATGAACTGATGAAGAAGTTTAAGTATTTGCCCTAGCTAAGTTAGCGATTAACATCATTTTGTTAATGTTAGCTAATGTAGATGAGTTAACTTGATTTAATCGCTATTAATCTCAATTATTTCCCGCATGCAACTTGCAACGGTAAGAGTTACTCATTTTGATATAATTTAATTTTTTCATCAAAATCAATAGGTAACTATTATGTTTCTGTTTAATAATTTAATCGTTAAATACAACACTTGGTTACCTTATTTTAGCTAAAAATTGGTTGAGCATGTAAAGTTGTGGCGATCTCTGAGCTACATTTTCCTGCTATAAAGAATGTAACTCGGTTATTTGAATTCAGTTGACCAGGTTATACCTTGGTAAACATTCATTTTAAAAGTCATAAAATTCTGATTGATCACTTATTCTAATCGTATTCAATATGTCTGAATGAACAAATAAGCCTTTGTGACTCGCAAAAAGCTCAGCCTGTGCAATACTTCTATTTAGTCAATGTGGCTCGTTTTACTCATGCCGTTAAATCTTACCTCCTTTCACACTGACCAAAATATTGGTTCCACCAATGGACTGACTGAACCTCTAGAAGGATAACGTTATCATTTCTAAAGGATGGTTAAGATGAATTTACAAATCAAACAGAAGATGCTTTTAAGTGCAGTAATTCCCCTTGTATTGCTTATTTCTATCTGCGCTATTGCGATTAATATGATGGGAAAAATTGAGCAAGGGGTGATTAGCATATACAACGATAGAGTCGTGCCTTTAGAAGATTTGAAAATTATTGGTGACGATTATGCGGTGTATGTTATTGATGCTGTAAACAAGGCTAACGCTGGTGAATTTAGCGCCCAAGAAGCCTCTGATGCGCTTAAGAATGCGAATAAAAATATTAGTATTCGTTGGTCAAAATACATGGCAACAGAATTAACTACCGAAGAAGCTTTGCTTGCTAAGCAGGCAAATATGATGTTTGCTCCAGCAGACAGTCAAATAGAGAGGCTGATCAACAAGCTAGATAGCATGTCTGGGAGCGTAGAAGGTCGATTGAGTGCAGATATTGTTCCTTTATATCAAGTTATCGACCCGATTAGCGGGAAAATATCTGAGCTAGTTGCACTGCAAATTAAAGTTGCTGGTGATGAAAAACAAGCTGTTATAGATTCTGCGAGTGAGTCTGTTAAATTATTTTTATTTTTAGCTTTTTGCGCCATTATTGCAAGTATTGGTTTAAGTGTTTGGGTAAGACGCAGTGTAATGACTCCCATTATTGATATTTTAGGTAAGCTAAAAATAATTAAAAGAGATTCTGATTTAACATTAGTATTTAAGCCATTGAATAATGATGAGTTAGGTCAAATTTCGGATAATTTAACCGGAGTTATTGAGCATTTAAGAAGCATTTTAGTGTCGATTTCTGATGCGGCTATTACGATAAATAGTTCTGCAGAGAATCTTAATAATTTTACTCGCGAAACCAATACAAGAATGCAAAATCAGCAGTGTGAAACTGAGCAAACGGCTGCTGCAATGAATCAGATGACGGCTACAGTAGCTGAAGTGGCGCAAAGTACTACTGCAGCTGCAGATTCTGCTAAAAATGCTGATATCCATGCCGCTAATGGCGACTTAATTGTGCAGCAATCAATACAAAGTATGTCTCTGCTTTCATTGAAAATCCAAGAAACCTCTGAAGTCATCTCGTTATTAGCAAGTGAGAGTTTGAATATTGGAAAAGTGTTAGATGTGATTAAAAGTATTGCTGAGCAAACCAACCTTTTGGCCTTAAATGCAGCAATTGAAGCTGCAAGGGCCGGAGAGCAAGGTCGAGGCTTTGCTGTTGTGGCTGATGAGGTGCGAACTTTGGCTAAGCGAACTCAAGAGTCTACATTACAAATTGAAACGATGATTGATAGTTTGCAACAAGGTGTTAAGAAGGCGGTGGTTTCTATGGAGTCTGGCATGGCCCAAGTTGATGATGCCAACAAAAATACCAATTTAGCAGGTGATGCTTTGAAAGAAATTGTGGCTACTGTTGATAATATTACTGAATTGAATACCCATATTGCGACAGCAGCAGAAGAGCAATCTAGTGTAGCTGAAAGCATTAACCGTAGCATAATTACCATCAGTGATATTTCGAAACATTCAACTATGGCGGCAGGTGAGTTGAGCCTTTCGGTTGATGAGCTCTCTAAGCTAGCTAACGTGATGCGGACTCAAGTTGCTACCTTTAAATTGCAATAATTAAAGTTGGTTTAACTGACTTAAGCACAATAAAAAAGAGCCATTAGTTTTCTAAGGCTCTTTTTTAGATTAACGAGTGATTAGGCTCGCATACATTTCTCTCCGCGAGACAGACCTACCACACCTGAACGTGATACTTCTATCACTTTAGTGACTTCAGCTAGTGCACCAATAAAGGCATCAATCTTTTCACTTGGGCCAGCCATTTGAATGGTATAAAGGCTTGCCGTTACATCAACAATTTGGCCGCGGAAAATATCAGCGGTGCGTTTGATTTCTTCACGCATATCACCTTGCGCTTTCACTTTGACCAGAGCAAGTTCTCTTTCTATGTGTGCAGCCTCAGTGATATTAGCCACTTTTAAAATATCGATGAGTTTGTGAAGCTGTTTCTCAATTTGTTCTAACACCTTTTCGTCTGCGATCACTGTGATATTTAAACGAGAAAGAGTATTGTCCTCTGTAGGGGCAACCGTCAAACTCTCAATGTTATAACCACGTTGTGAAAACAAGCCGACTACGCGAGAAAGTGCACCGGGTTGGTTTTCAAGTAATACTGAAATAATACGACGCATTAGCTTTTCTCCGTTTTGCTTAACCACATTTCATTCATAGCACCACCACGAATTAGCATTGGGTATACGTGTTCTGTTTCATCAACGCTAATATCGACAAATACTAAGCGGTCTTTCATTGCTAATGCTTCTGCTAATTTCGACTCTAATTCTTTTGGATCGCTAATCGTCATGCCCACATGGCCATACGCTTCAGCAATTTTGGCAAAGTTAGGTACCGAATCCATATAAGAGTGTGAGTGACGACCAGAATAAATCATGTCTTGCCACTGTTTCACCATACCTAAGAAGCGGTTGTTTAAGTTGATGATTTTTACCGGAGTATCATATTGAAGTGCGGTAGACAGTTCTTGAATGTTCATCTGAATTGAACCATCACCAGTAACACAGACAACCGTTTCTTCAGGAAATGCCATCTTAACGCCCATAGCCGCAGGCAAACCAAAGCCCATAGTGCCTAAGCCACCTGAGTTTATCCAACGACGAGGTTTATCAAAGGGGTAATATAACGCGGCAAACATTTGATGTTGGCCTACATCTGAAGCAACATAGGCATCGCCATTGGTCAGCTTGTGTAGCGTTTCAATGACCTGTTGCGGCTTAATACGGTCTGTTGTTCTATCAAACTCTAGGCACTTTTGTGCGCGCCACTCGGTAATGTCCTGCCACCAGGCATCTAATGCTGCGGGATCATTTTTTTCATCAGATTCAGCCAGCAATTCCAGCATGGTATCTAAGATATTGTCAGCTGAACCCACAATAGGAATATCGACTCTGACGGTTTTTGAGATGGAAGCAGGATCAATATCTATGTGTAAAATAGTGGCATTAGGACAATATTTTTCAACATTATTGGTGGTGCGATCATCAAAACGCACACCAATACCAAAAATAAGATCGCAATTATGCATGGCATTGTTGGCTTCAAATGTGCCATGCATACCTAACATGCCTAAGCTTTGCTTATGCGTACCAGGAAATGCGCCTAAGCCCATTAATGTACTAATTACCGGAATGTTAAGCTGTTCTGCAAGTGATAAGATTTGTTGATCACATTCAGAAATAATGGCACCGCCGCCGACATAAAGCACAGGCTTTTTAGCGGTTAATAATGCTTGTAAGCCACGACGAATTTGGCCTTTATGCCCAGTGGTCGTAGGGTTGTAAGAACGCATTTTAACGGTTTCTGGATAAACATAATCATGCAGAATGTCTGGACTTAAACAATCTTTAGGTAAGTCGATAACAACAGGACCTGGACGGCCAGTTGATGCAATGAAGAAAGCTTTTTTGACTATTTCAGGTATTTCAGCAGGATTTTTCACTAAAAAGCTGTGTTTAACGACAGGGCGTGAAATACCAATCATATCGCATTCTTGAAAGGCATCATTACCAATCAATGAACTAGGCACTTGACCAGATAATACCACGAGTGGAATAGAGTCCATGTAGGCGGTTGCAATGCCGGTAATCGCATTGGTGGCACCAGGACCCGAGGTAACTAATACCACTCCAACTTTACCTGTGGCACGAGCATAACCATCGGCCATGTGAACAGCTGCTTGCTCATGGCGAACTAAAATGTGTTCAACACCAGCAATTTTATGGAGGGCATCATAGATATCTAAAACAGAACCACCAGGGTAACCAAAAATGTGGCTAACACCTTCATCTATTAAGGAGCGCACAATCATACTTGCGCCAGAAAGCTTTTCCATGAAATGAATCCTCTTAAGTTACCGTTATGGTAAACAGTATCTTGCATACAACGACGGTAATCGTTCTAAAAAATAAGTTTAAATGGTTATCTAAACTTGTTAAGGGCCTAAGTAATGTCTTAGTGCCATTATCCGCTCAGGCGAACGCGATAGATTCATCATATGTAAATCAATATTTACTGCAAGCCTTTTATTTATTTTTTTAAACTATTTGAGAATAATTCATATTTAAACTAAGAAATTGCCATTTCATGTTAATTAAGCGATCAAAGTGCCCACCTTTGGCGTTTTTTTGTTATAAAAAAGCCATTACGGTTATGTAATGGCTTGAATATTCGCAATAAGCGTTTTCTTCTTGACGTTAGTCAGCGATGGAATATGACTTACTCTGATAATTTTGCAATGTTTGACATAGCGCCACAATAACAATCGCAAAAAGCATTAAACTGGCAAATGGCACTGCTGTCCCAGTATAAAAGTAGGCTAATAATGGGCCTGCTGTTGCACCAAAACCAAATCTAAGAGTCCCTATTACTGCAGTAGCTGTGCCAGTTTCTTGCTTAAACTTCATTAATACAATTGCATCGGCATTCACTGACATTATCCCTAACGCTCCCATGAGCGGAATAAGCATCATCACAGTAAAGTGATAACTTAAATCAAATACATTAACTAATACTAAGCCTATTGCCGCTATAGTGGCAAAAAAAGTGCCTGCATGCAGCATACGCTTTGAACCATAACGACTGACGATACGTGAGTTAACTATGTTGGCGAGCATTAGCGCGCCTACGTTTGAGCTAAATAAAATAGCAAACAGTGATTTATCTAAGCCAAAGACTTCCATATAAACGAATGGCGAGGCAGTGAGGTAACAGAAAAATGCAAACGAGGTTAATACCCCACTGGCAATATGCAGCTTTACTCCCTGACGAGAAAATACCGTGTAGTAAGATCTAAAAAACGATTTTTGACTGCGTTGCAATTTGTCGGTGTCACTAGGCATTTTTAGCTTTAATAGGATAAGAACCAGTAACGCCGCGGCATAAAAGCTCAACATGAAAAAGATTAAATGCCAATCACCAAGCTCTAGTATAAAACTGCCAATAGTAGGCGCAATAAGAGGTGCTAACATCATAATTAAACTGACATAAGACATGCCTTTAGCAGTATTTTCGCCGTATATTTCTTTGATATAACCCGGTACAACAACGGTGGCGGCTGCGCCAATAAATGCTTGTAGAAAACGCAGCACCAGAAATTGTTCAATGGTTTGCGTTAGAGCCAGTAATAAGCTGACCAGACTAAAACCAATTAAGCCAATGATCACTAATGGTCTACGGCCGATTTTGTCGGCAATAGGCCCAAAAGTTAGCATGCCCAATGCATACCCAGCTAAGTAAATACTCAGTGATTGCTGCACCATGGTGACATCAGTACCAAACCCTTTAGCCAGTGTCGACATTGCCGGTAAGTACATATCAATCGCTAAAGGGGTGATGGCAACAATAGCGGCTAACATTGGGATCAACATGGCTAAGTGCGGGAATGCACTTTGTTGCGTTGTATTTTGAGAACGAGACACAAAAACCTCAAAGCTTAAAAATCGGATTATCCGTTGAAGGAAATCAAACGAGAAACGGCCAAACATTTTAGCCGTTCAGTCTAACACGCAATTGGGTTTGTTGATTTGGGATTTTGTAATCAAAAGTATCTATTTCTCTAATTGTTACAAGTCATGAACACACGAGTAAACCTTGTTTAAGCCATTGTTGTATGATTGTTTTGAGTCAATCTTGTTGCTGACTGGTTGTTTTGTTGATGTTATCGCTGTCAGTTATTGCCATGACAGTGCACAGAATGTATTGCAAAAATATTACATTTAAGTAGCTGTAATTAACCTGATAAAAACCTATTATATCTTTTTTGCTATGTTGACAAGGAAAGTGCTGTGTTGTCACGTTTGTATGAGTTCATGCCCGGTTTAAATACGCTAGTTAATTATGAGCGAAAATGGTTTGCTGATGATATGAAAGCGGCGTTATCGGTGGCTGCCGTGGCGCTACCTGTTGCGATTGCCTATGCACAGTTAACAGGGGTTAATGCCGCGGTAGGCTTGTACTCATGCGTACTGCCAATGATGGTGTATGCGTTATTTGGCACGTCTAAGCAGTTGATTGTTGGCCCTGATGCGGCAACATGTGCGGTTATCGCAGCAGTCGTTACACCTCTTGCTGCAGGAGACAGTGTCAAGCATTGGCAGTTAGTCATGACAATGACAGCTATGACAGGCTTTTGGTGTTTAATTGCCAGCCGATTTAAGTTAGGGGTATTAGCTGATTTTTTATCCAAACCAATTTTAATGGGGCTGCTAAACGGTGTGGCGATTACCATTATTGTTGGCCAATTTTCAAAAATCTTTGGATTTACCTTTGATGAGCGTTATCTGCTTGAACGATTAGGCGGCGTGCCGACGTATTTATCAAAAACCCACATTCCAACATTGTTGATGGCGATATTAACCGTAGGGGTTTATTTTGGTATGAAGCGCCTTAAACCTAACTGGCCTTCATCAATGTTTGCCATCGCGTTTGGGGCGATATTAGTTTGGTTGTTTAACCTTGAACAATTTGATGTCAAAACCATAGGTGAAGTAGCAGGCGGATTACCTTTATTTCAGGCGCCAGAATTTAACGTGGGTATTATTCGTGAGCTGGTGATGCCCGCGCTTAACTTAGCTGTTGTGAGTTTTGTAAGTATGATGCTAACCGCTCGAAGTTTTGCGGCTAAAAATGGTTATGACATTGATGCCGATAAAGAGTTTAGGGCATTAGGTATTGCCAACATTGCGTCAGCTTTGTCACAAGGTTTTGCGGTCAGTGGCGCAGATTCTCGTACCGCAGTAAATGATGCTAACGGCGGGAAAACCCAATTAGTTTCAATCGTTGCTGCTGCAATTATTGCGGTGATTGCCATTTTCTTAACCGCGCCACTGGAGTTTATTCCAAGCGCGGCATTAGGTGTGGTGTTAGTGATAGCCTCGGTTCACCTATTAGACTTAAAAGCCGTTTGGCAACTCAGACTTAGAGACAGGCAGGCATTTTATTTAGCGTTAACCACGTTATTTGCGGTGTTGTTTATCGGCGTTATCCCTGGTATTACCTTGGCGGTTTTACTAGGATTATTCCAGTTTATTCGCACAGTTATGCGCCCAACTGATCAGATTTTAGGGGTTGATATAAAAGGGGTGATCAGAAGTTTAGATAGCAGTGACAAAGCTAAACCTGTGGCAGGTATTTTCATCTATCGATTCAATTCACCATTAACTTATTTCAACTCAGGTTATTTTAAACGTCGATTGTTAGAGCAATACGCAAGACAAAAAGGCGATATTAAATGCGTTATTATTGATGCTGTACCGTGTTTTACCCATTTAGATTTAAGTGTAATGGCGATGCTTGCTGATTTAGATGGGTTGTTTAAAAAACGCGGTGTGCGGCTTGAGCTTGCTGGTAGAAAGCGTCAATTACTGTCATGGTTTGAACAGACTGGGATGAAGTCTGGCAATGAAGGTATTTATATCCGTTCAGACTTGTACCTAGCGTTAAAAGTTAATCAAAGTAAACAAGCTGCCGACGATGCCTTACTTGAACAAGCGGAAGAAACCGATGCTGGAAAATTAGCGCAAAAACAGCAGGTATTAACGCATAGTCAGATTTAACCACTAAGGGTACCCGTATTGACATGAACGATCTCCTCTTGCTCTTTTTGGCATTAAGAGGGGATTGCTGTTGAGTGAGTGGCAGCAGATCTTAGCCAATACAAATAAGGCTTTATTTTGTAATATGCTTGGATATTAGCCAGATAGACATCTAACTACATTATCTGAATTCTGGTCGATAAATCGATCTTCAGCGGTTATTTTTAATGTTAACTGCGTTGGATTGAGTTGCAATCGGCTAGCTATTGAGGCGTAAATTCCTCTGTTGTCACTACAAGCTTACGACTGAATAAGTAATATATTCAGAGAATATTAATGAATGAGTAAATATCTTAACCAGAGTGCATCTTTATAATAAATCAGCGTTGTCGCTATAAGTTATTGATTTTGATGGGTTAAATTTATGTTGCCATCAGTGCGTTGTTACACTAATATTCGCTAACTGACTGAGCGTCAAACCTCGTCGGGAAGGTTGAGGAATAATTCTATTCCTCCTGTTAATTTAGCAACACAACGCCTCCTCGAAATTCAGATTCAAACCCTCTTTTTGAATCCTAAAGTAAAGAAAAAAGCGTCGTCTCTTTGGATGTAGCATGTATGGTTTCGCAAGTAAGTGAAGCAGTGCTGGATGTGATCGCAGATGCGTTAGTCGATAAAGGATACATTCTTTTATCAGATATCATTCCTGATTATGTCAGCTTAGCCTTGCTAGAAAAAATGCAGGTTAAGCATGATATTGATTTTAAATCTGCGGCTATTGGCCGTGGAATAGATCAACAAATTAATACCGAAATTCGTTCAGACAAAATTAGTTGGCTTGATAAACAAGACCATACGGATAGGGAATACTTATCGATTATGGAACAACTAAAAGATGGTATTAATCGACGCCTATTTATGGGGTTATTTGACTATGAAAGTCATTATGCGGTTTACGAACCTGGTGCGCATTATAAAAAGCATGTAGATGCATTAAAAGGCAGCCAGAATAGAATCTTAACAACGGTATTCTTTTTAAATCCATTGTGGCAACCAGAAGATGGTGGCCAATTAGTGATTTATGACGAGCATGATGTTGCTTTAGAAACGGTGCAGCCTCAAATGGGGACCTTCGCAATATTTTTAAGTGAACGTTTTCCCCATGAAGTATTACCGACATTAAGAACCCGTAACAGTATTGCGGGGTGGTTTAGGGTAAGTCATGCTAATCATGGTTTTTAGTATTCTCTAAATTACCGCTAATTCAACGCCACATCTTTGTGGCGTTTTTTATATTTTCATTAGTGCTAAATTCGATTAAGGTAATGTAAGTTTTGTGATTAATCATGGCTTTTATTTGGATGATTAGACATTTATGCGTTTGCCTCAATTAAAGCGTTTTTATCGCCAACAAAATGCAATCTGTAAAGATCAACAGGCTAGTCATCATATTGAATTTTAATGTAATACACTAAATAGGACTGGGAATGAGTATAAATAAAAAGTGGATTTTAGCGGCTTCATTAGTGTGTTTAAGCCAAGGTGTTAATGCTCAAGACGCTGCAGAAAAAGCCTTTACAGATGAAGTTATCCAGTGCGCTGCATATTATCAAATTGCATCAGAAGCCATTGGCGCGATGAATGCGCCTCAAATGCAAGCCGTTGGCGAGCGTTTAAAAGTGTCTGCAGTCGACGCGGCAACGTTAGCCGAAAAATATCGCCCAGCAGCGCAAGTCACCACCGATATTGCGGCAGAAAAAGATAAGCAAAAAGCCAAGTTAGGTGGGTCGACGAATTTGGGGTCTTTAATGGGACAGTATAAAGATTTATGTAAAACAGTTGTTTATGAACCTCAAAAACGCCTTGATTATTGGGCAATGGTTACCATGTAATTGCTGTCATGTTTTGCATGAAAAGCGCACTTGTCAGTGCGTTTTTTTATGCTTGCAAATAAGCAATGTCGATCCAATTTAATGAATGTTCAATCATAGCTCGCATTTAACCATCAATAAGCTAAATTTTATTGGTAGTTGTTAACCACAACTCGAGTTAAGAGTGCAATCGCTTAATTTGCAATGATCTCTAAGCCATAATGGGAGGCTAAACGGGTTAATATTTGTTGTTTTTTTAGTAAGTTGACCCATTCGGACAGTTGCTGCTTGCTAATGGGGGCGTTGGGGTTCAATAAAATCCCGTGATTATATTCTTGGTCCCATTTTGTTGACACTAATATTTGCGGTGATACTTCAGGATATTGTGATAAATAAAATTTTAAATAAGACCAGGTTACTGGTGCTATCTCTGCTCTGCCGCGTAATATGCTTACAATTGATGCTTCATTCGAGTTCACAAATTGAATGTTGAATCGAGCTTTTAAATATTGTGGGTCAGCTTGCCAATCTGCGAATTTGTAGTGATATCCTTTTACTAAACTGAGTGTTTTACCGTCAAATTTTTGAAAGTAAGCTTGATCAAGTGCGTTATCTTTTAATGAAATAAATAATTCACCATCGTGAATATCTAATGGCACAAACTCATGTTCTATCTTGTCCCACCCCCACACAGGGCTCTCAAACAACATCATGTCAAACCGATTCATTGCATAAGCTTTATAACGATTAGCAATGCTTGTTGCTACGAATTCAAATTGAACTTGCGATTGAATACCGTTGAGGGCGTTAACGAGATCGACAGATAAACCTGTATAACGTCCATCAATGGATTCAGTGATGTAGGGCGAAAAAGGGTATCCTGCTACTTTTACAATAGGCTTATTTGACTGAGCATTGACAGCAAAAGAGATAAAAAAAAGTAAACATAAAAACAGATGCTTCATAAATGTCGATTTCGGTTAATTAGTATTCATGTGTTAAAAATGTAGCATAAAGGTTGCCGCATAAGTACTGTAAATTGCAGCTCAAAATCATTCTGTATTAATAGATGATGTTGATACCCAGAAAATCCTGCTAGATAATATTGTTATTATTGAACTGAATATTCTTGGTGAGAAAAATATGTGGTTTCAAAAGCGCATTCAACTATCCGCTAAAAAACGAGGTTTTCACCTTATTGATAACGAGTTATTGCAACAGCTACCTGAATTGAAAACGCTTGAAGTTGGTTTGGCGCACTTTTTTATTCAGCATACGTCGGCCTCTATAACCTTGAATGAAAATGCAGATCCCACGGTAAGAGGAGATTTTGAACGGCATTTCAATGTCATAGTGCCTGAAAATGCCCCTTATTATCAGCATACCTATGAGGGCCCAGATGATATGCCTGCACACCTAAAGTCGACATTAATAGGTGCCGAATTAACTATACCAATCAGCCATGGTCGTCTTAACATGGGCACTTGGCAGGGGATTTATTTGTGTGAACATCGCGATGATGCCTTCGAACGCACTATTATTGTGACGTTAAATGGCGAGTGATGTCATTCAGTTTCCAGGAAAGCACGCTTTTTATTTCCACTATCTAGACAGTCTTGCTTGTGTGAGTGAAACGATTAGTGATAAATTTGCTATTTAGACAGAGTAAAAACACTATGTGTTTTTTATGTTGATGATTTAGAAATAAAAAAATGCCTACTTATTCAGGATGAATGGCTAATAATAAAGGGTGGTTGAAGTTGATTTCAGTATATTTAGTAGATGATCATGAATTAGTTCGCACTGGGATCCGTCGCCTGTTAGAAGATGAGCGTGGTATTAAAGTCGTTGGTGAAGCTCACGATGGTGAAACCGCGGTACAGTGGTCTCGTCACAATGAAGCTGATGTGATTTTAATGGACATGAACATGCCTGGTATGGGGGGGTTAGAAGCCACCCGTAAGATTTTACGCTATCAACCCGATGCAAAAATCATTGTACTAACCGTACAAACTGAAGACCCATTTCCAACCAAAGTAATGCAAGCTGGTGCTTCAGGCTACTTAACTAAAGGGTCAACTTCACCAGAAGTTATCCGGGCCATTAGTCAGGTTTCACGCGGGCAACGTTACCTCTCTCCTGAAATAGCTCAGCAAATGGCGCTCAGTCAGTTTACTAATAGTGACGAAAACCCCTTTACCAGTTTGTCTGAACGCGAATTGCAAATCATGATGATGATCACCAATGGTGAAAAGGTGAATGATATTTCAGATAAGCTGAATTTAAGCCCGAAAACTGTCAATAGTTACCGTTACCGTTTATTTGCCAAATTAGGTATTAATGGCGATGTGGAGTTAACTCGTTTAGCGATTCGATACAAAATGCTCGACACTGGTTCGTTCTAATTAACATTTGCCTTATAGTCATTGAACTACGGCAATGTTGGTTTAAGTGTATTTTTCACACTGTAATTCATTATGACTGAAACGTTTCAAGCCAAATCATTTCTAAAAACAGTCACTTCATCACCAGGTGTTTATCGTATGTATGATAAACAAGATGAAGTGATTTATGTGGGCAAAGCAAAAGATCTTAAAAAACGTTTAACGTCCTATTTTCGTTCAAACTTGCCTAATGTAAAAACTCAAGCGCTGGTCAGCAATATTCATCATATCGATGTTACCGTCACCCACAGTGAAACCGATGCGCTTATCCTTGAAAATGACTATATCAAGCAATACATGCCTAAATACAATGTATTGCTGCGTGATGATAAGTCATATCCCTACATATTATTAAGTCAACACCAGCATCCTCGATTAGCATATCATCGCGGCACTAAACGTGAAAAAGGCCATTATTTTGGCCCTTATCCCAATGGCGGTGCTGTGCGTGAAAGTTTGAATTTGATGCAAAAATTATTTCCGATTCGACAATGCGATGATGTGTATTATAAATCTCGCTCTCGCCCTTGTTTACAATATCAATTATCACGCTGCAGCGCTCCCTGTGTTGGGATAGTGTCTGATGAGGATTATCAAGAACAAGTTAAATTAGCCACGCTATTTTTAAGGGGTAAAGATCAACAGGTTATTACTACCTTAGTGGATAAAATGGAGCAAGCAGCCATTAATATGGCCTATGAACAGGCAGCACAATATCGCGATCAAATTAGTGCATTACGTAAAGTTAGCGAGCAACAAGAAGTGTCTAACGCAAAAGGCGATATGGATGTGATAGGTGTTCACTTTGCCTCTGGTATCGCCTGTTTTCATTTGTTGTTTATTCGTGATGGCAAAATTTTTGGTAGTCGTAGTTATTACCCAAGCGTGCCGGTGGCAACTGAGCTTGATGAAGTCTTATCATCATTTTTGGGCCAGTTTTATTTAAATGAAGATGTACAGCGCACCATTCCTAAAGAAGTTATTCTGAGCCACGACTTTGAGGGAATGGACATTACGGCTGCGTCGATAGAGCAAGCGCTGCAAAAAAAGTTTTCCATCAAAACTCAAGTGCGTGGTGAACGGGCCAGCTTTTTACGTTTAGCCTTAACAAATGCTACCAATGCGGTTGTCACTAAGCTGTCGCACAAAAATACTATTGAGCAACGTTTTAGTTTGTTAGAAGAAGCACTCGAGTTATCTTTTTCGATTAAACGTATGGAGTGTTTTGATATTAGTCATACCATGGGAGAAAGCACGGTTGCTTCTTGTGTGGTCTTTAATCGTGAAGGTCCACATAAAGCGGACTATCGTCGTTACAATATTACTGATATCACTGGCGGAGATGACTATGCCGCAATGGAGCAGGCGATAAATCGTCGATTTGATAAGATTGATGACAGCGGCAAAGTGCCAGATATTGTGTTTATTGATGGTGGATTAGGCCAGTTACGCATTGCCCAGAGCATTGTTGATGAAAAGTGTGCCCATTTAATGAAGCCGCCGCTGCTTGTCGGAGTGACAAAAGGTGAAGGACGTAAAGCAGGTCTTGAAACGTTTGTGATTGGCGGCTCAGAAGAAATCATTGATATCGCCAGTGACTCACCAGCATTTCACTTAATTCTGCATATTCGAGACGAGTCCCATCGTTTTGCTATTACTGGTCATCGTAATAAACGTCAAAAAACACGCAATACCTCAACTTTAGAATCTATTGCTGGTGTTGGGCCTAAAAGACGTAAAGCTTTGTTGCAACATTTAGGTGGACTGCAGGAAGTTAAGAATGCCAGTGTTACAGAATTGGCAAAAGTACCCGGAATTAGCTTAGAAATGGCACAAACGATCCATGACTCATTGCGAGGGGGCTAAAATTAAGGCAAGATTGGCGCTGCTTTTGAATAATTGGTCTATTTATGCCGTTTAATTTACCTATCGCATTAACACTATTTCGTTTAGTGCTTCTGCCAGTATTTATATTTTTCTTTTATCTTCCTTACACTTGGGCACCTTTTGCTGCTGCATTTGTATTTTGGTTAGCCGCAGTAACAGATGCATTAGATGGTTACGCTGCAAGAAAGCTTGGCCAATTAACTCGTTTTGGCGCATTTTTAGATCCGGTAGCAGACAAAGTGATGGTGTCTACTGCGTTGGTTTTACTGGTTCAGCAGAATGATAATATTTATTTAACCTTAGCCGCACTCTTTATGATTGGTCGCGAAATTGTGATTTCTGCATTGCGAGAATGGATGGCTGAAATAGGCAAACGCGGTGTGGTTGCCGTGTCGTGGATTGGCAAATATAAAACCGCCGCTCAAATGGTTGCTATTGTCGGCTTAATTTGGCAACCCACGCCATTCTTAACCAATGTGGCTTATGTATTGTTCTATGTGGCAGCTTTGCTGACTTTTTGGTCGATGATAAGTTACATTTCAGCGGCTTGGAAAGATTTAACCGCGGAATAGCACATAAATACTTCAATAAGATTATTAAGTGCGCAAACGATAAGTTTTAATAAAAACAGCAATTGACACGGGGGATGAAATCGGTAAAATGCACCCCCGTAGACAAGAGACTAACAGCCAGACAGCCTTGATGCTTAAAGCGAGTTAATCAGATTTACGCGACATTAGCTCAGTTGGTAGAGCGATACCTTGCCAAGGTATAGGTCATCGGTTCGAACCCGATATGTCGCTCCAAATCCTTATTTACATTGTGGCGCGATGGCAGAATGGCTATGCTGCGGATTGCAAATCCGTCGACCTCGGTTCGACTCCGGGTCGCGCCTCCACTAAATTGCGTTTAATGGCTTTGATGTTAAAGCGGTTAAAACAACACTTTGCCCGAGTGGTGGAATCGGTAGACACAAGGGATTTAAAATCCCTCGCTGAATAAGCGTGCCAGTTCAAGTCTGGCCTCGGGTACCATTATTAGACTCACATTGGTATTTATATCGAAACTGAGTAATGGATAAACAAGCCTCGACATTGCGTCGGGGCTTTTTTATACCTGCAATATTCTTATGCCTGATGTCGACTCTTTGAAAACGCACAATCACTGGCGCACTAAAAAAATAAGCGTGCCACTTTTTGTCTACAAGAGTAAGTCTGGCCTCGGGTACCATTATTATACTCACATTGATATTTATATCGAAACTGAGTAATGGATAAACAAGCCTCGACATTGCGTCGGGGCTTTTTTATGTCTGAAATATTCTTATGCCTGATGTCGACTCTTTGAAAACGCAGAATCGCTGGCGCACTAAAAAAATAAGCGTGCCACTTTTTGTCTACAAGAGTAAGTCTGGCCTCGGGTACCATTATTAGGCTCACATTGATATTTATATCGAAATTGAGTGATGGATAAACAAGCCTCGACATTGCGTCGGGGCTTTTTTATGTCTGCAATATTCTTATGCCTGATGTCGACTCTTTGAAAACGCAGAATCGCTGGCGCTTGATAAATCAGGCGAGAAATTCATTATTAGTACAGGTTATTTTTATAAAAAAAGCCTCAACAATCTGTTGAGGCTTTTAGTTTGCAACAAAAAACTATAGCGCTAATAACTGCGGATAAAACTCATTATCTAATTGGGCTATTTGGGTTTGCTCGGTTAGCACGTCAGCCAAAATATTATGGCTAGTTAATGGATTGGCGAGTACGACTCTAAACACGGTTGTGTGCTGTCTTTGATACCTTGCAGGACGAATACGAGTGCGTGATACGAATGATTTACCTTGCTCGCGCTGATGCTTTTGAATGAATTGCGTTAAACCGTCTAAAAGCTCATTAATTTTGGCAACCATTACAAAGTTGTTGTCAGCAATCGCTTCTGTCAGCTTTAACTGTACGGACTGAGGGACATACCGATATGTCAGTAAGCACAGTTCTGGCTGAGTGACTAATTCAAACTCTGAATGCTGTTCAATGAGCTGAGCAAAATAACGCGCTTTTTCTAAGCTGTTATTAATCAAAATTTCATAACCTTCACGACCAATTATTTGCAGGCAAGCGTGTACAAGCATCGCCATGCCAGGACGTGAACCTTCGAGGGTTTGACTGCCTAAATCTTTTGAGCCGACACGTAAAATATATTCCGCATGGTGCGCTATGGTGTGGGCTAACTCTGGATCTTTAAACAACACCATGCCAGCGCCCATAGGCACATACATTTGCTTATGGGCGTCGATAGTCACCGAGTCGGCTAATTCAATCCCCTTAAGTAAATGACGGTACTTATTTGATAATAAACTCGCTCCGCCCCAAGCGGCATCAACATGAAAATGGCAATCCAGTTCGGCGGCCAGTGCAGCTAATTCACACAGCGGGTCAACACTACCGGTTTCTGTTGTACCTGCTACGCCAACAATTGCCATCACTTTTATATTTTGTTGTTGCAGCGCTAACGCGGCATCACGCATGGCATTCACATCGACTTTATTGTTTTCATCAGTTGGAATACTCACTATATTATCTCGACCAATGCTGAGTAAATCCGCGGCTTTCCCTAACGAGTAGTGACCTCGTTCAGACACTAAAATGGCTAAATCATCATAGCCATAATGACGTAGGGCTTTAAGCATGCCTTCACGCCCAACGCCTTTAAAGTCGCCATCGGCTTGCAGTACACGGTTACGAGCTATCCATAACGCAGTGATGTTTGCAACAGTCCCACCCGAACAAAAAGCCCCTAACGAGTGATTAGCACTGTGCATCCATTGCTGATAGAAATGTTCATTTTGGCCATAGGTTAAATGATGCATCATGCCTAAAACTTGGCGCTCTAGCGGGGTAAAGGCTTTTGATGTTTCTATTTTGACTAAATTTTGATTGAGGCCAACCATCATTTTTGACAACGGCAACACAAAGTAGGGCAGTGCTGATGTCATATGGCCTATAAAGCTTGGCGCTGATGTATGCACTGAGTGAGCCACTAAATTTTGCATGATCTCATCTGTGTAATCAGAGACAAAACGCGGTGCTGCAGGAATTTCAAATGCTTTAAAATCTGTTTCGATTTCAGATAATGGTTTTTCTAATGCGGCAATACTGTTACCTAAAAAACCCGCTAGATCTTGCGAAAGCTTTTGTTCAATGATGCTTAAAGTGGAGTTGGCATCTTCCGGCACGGTAAAAATGCGCAGTAAGCTTTGCTCAGATGCATCTGCTTGACGGGGTGTATTTGAGGTCATTTAGGCTTGCCGTAATAATAAAAAAAGCGCCTCAATGAGTATAAGTGCTTGATGAAATCTCGACTTATACCCATTGACGAAATAAGGGGCTAACTTTACTTTATGGCTTAGTTTGCTTCAAGTTTTTATCGTCAATGCTGGCGAGTTAACTTGGGCGTGAGCGTGACATATTTACGTTAATTAATGCTGCGATATTTGCAGAGGTATTGGTTAAATTGATTGCAGCATCAGCCAACACCTGTTCTAAGGTTGCAATACCAGGAATAATAGGAAATATTGCAGTCATCCCTTGCTTGAGCATCGCATTAGCATTATCACCCAAGCAGCCTGCAATCCCGATTACAGGGACACGGTATTGCTGCGCCGTTTGCAACACGCCCATAGGCGTTTTACCAAAGACGGTTTGACCATCAATTCGGCCTTCGCCAGTAATGACCAGTGCCGCGCCTTTACATGCGTCAGCTAATCCAACCGCATTTGCCACTAGGGCAACCCCAGGGCTGAGTCGCCCTTTCAAAAACGCGACTATAGCAAACCCCATTCCACCTGCGGCGCCAGTTCCCGGCATGTTGTCAATTTGGTTATTGTTCCATTGCGGATAAGCCCGCTGTGCAAAGTGCTTCAGCGCGTCATCAAGTTGTGTGACCATCTGTGCAGTCGCGCCTTTTTGCGGACCAAAAATGGCCGACGCGCCTTTGGCACCGCACAAAGGATTATCGACATCGCAAGCAATATCAAATTGACACTCTTTAAGGTGAGGGTGACATTGAGAATCATCTATTTTCGCTAAATCTATTAACCCCGCGCCACCATCATCAATGGCGATACCTGCATGATTAACCAAAGAAAAACCGAGGGCTTTTAGCATACCTGCGCCGGCATCATTGGTGGCGCTGCCCCCTAATCCTATAATGATGTGCCTGATCCCTCGGTTTAATGCATCTTTAATTAGCTCACCTGTACCATAAGAGCTGGTAATGAGTGGATTGCGCTCATTGCGGGCAACTAAATGCAAACCCGATGCAGCAGCCATTTCGATAACGGCTGTCTTAGGCGTATTGTGTGTTGCCCCTAAAATGCCATAAAAGGCGGGCACGATATTGCCTAAAGGCCCCTGAACATTTAAATGAATGATCTCCCCCGCAGTAGCATCGACCATGGCCTGAACCGTACCTTCACCGCCATCGGCCATGGGAACTTTGTGATACTCGGCATCAGGGAACACCTGTTTAAAGCCTTGCTCAATAGCTTCAGCAACTTCCATTGCCGATAAACTTTCTTTAAAGGAGTCGGGGGCGATAACAATTTTCATATGGGCTCTCTATGCTGTTTTACAATAACACTAGGCTAAGAAGATAAACGACAACCATCGCCGTAACGCCTTGAATTAAGGTCGCCATGGTTTGTGCTCTATATGCCTGTTTAACACTCATTCGGCTAAATTGAGTCACTACCCAGAAGAAGCTGTCATTGGCATGGGAGACAGTCATCGCGCCAGCGCCAATAGCCATCACGGTTAATACTCGTCCCATTTCACTTGCTAAGCCTATATCGCCAAGCAATGGCGCGACTAATGCCGATGTGGCAACTAATGCAACCGTTGATGAACCTTGAGCGGACTTTAGCGCCGCCGCGACAATAAACGGCATGAAAATACCAATGCCTAATGCCGATAAACTGCTGCCCAAATAGGTACCAATCTCAGTCGCTTTAAGTACGGCACCAAATGCACCACCTGCGCCGGTAATGAGTAGAATAGGTGCGGCAACCACTAAGCCTTGGCCGATACGGTCACTGAATTCTTTGACTTTTTCATCTGATTTTAACAGTGGTAATGCTAAGGCTAATCCAATCATCAGCGCGTTAACTGGTTGACCTAAAAACATTAAGATGTCGAATAGAGTCTCTTCTCCAACGGGTTTTGACGGGAAGTTGGCAATTGATCCGAAACAAATCAACAAAATGGGAATAAAAATAGGTGCAAAGGCCTTTATTGGGCTAGGCAGTGTGCCATAACTTTGTTTTAGCTGTTCGTAATCTTGCTGCTTAAGCGTATTGAGTTCTTCGGCACCTTCGCCTTCTGGTTGCTCGTTAGCAAAACGATTTGCCCATAGCATTCCAGCAAACGCCGCTATAGCCGCGACAAATACACCCACAGCGATCACTAATCCAAGCTGTGACTCTAAGCCTAAATTTCCTGCAGCAGCAATGGGACCTGGCGTCGGGGGAACAAAGGTGTGCGTCGCATAAAGACCTGAAGCAAGTGCCACACTCATGGACACGCTCGACACTTTCATTCGATTGGCCATCGATTGTTTTAGTGAATTAAGGATCACAAAACCTGAGTCGCAAAAAACGGGAATAGAAACAATGTAACCAATAATAGACATAGTTAGCGTTGGAAAACGTTGGCCGAGCACTTTAATTACCACATCAGCCATCGTAATAGCCGCGCCACTTTTTTCAAGAATAATACCAATAATGGTGCCTAGTACGATGACCAGTCCAATGTAACCTAATATCCCACCAAATCCTGCGGTGATGGTTTTCGCTATGTCACCACTGGGTAACCCATAAGCAAATGCCGCAATAAATGAGGCGAGAATTAAAGTAAGAAAAGGATGGAGTTTAAATTTAGAGGTCGCAATAACAATAAATGCGATGACTCCGATTAGGATCAATATCATGCTCATAGTGTAGGCTCTTGGTTTTTTTAGTGTCGCTATTGAGGGTGGATTATTATTGTTTAAATATAAGCAGAATACTTTGTGCCTAAGTACAAGATAATTGACTAAATATCATCATTGAATTGTGCAAGTGCACAATTATTGTGTTTTTGAACCTTGATTATCCCGATGAGTGAATTAATTGTCCTAGATACAAGCTAAGTAAGCCCTGAAATTGATGCAATTCAATGCCAGTGATTTGGGTTATTTTGTCTAATCGATATCTTAATGTATTGCGATGAATAAACAGACTTTCAGCGCAGGATTTTTGATTGCCGAGGTGGGTGATATAGGCGGCTAAAGTTTTTTGTAATTGCTGGTTTTTGTCAACTTTCACCAGTTTCAAATAGGGCGCAACTAAAGAGTCTCCGAGCCAGTGGTGGCGAAAATCGGCCATTAAAATCGGGATGCTGTAATTTTCATAAAGGTATTTTGATTTATTGGGATGAATTTTTTTTCCGATAGCAAGGGTTTCTTGGGCGGTACAATAAGAGTGCGCAATGCTTAACTCATCGGTAAAGTAATGACCTAATGCAATGGTAAAATTCAGCTGCATATTGGCGGGTATACGCTGCATTAATTTATCAATACGTTGGTTCTCTAGCTCAGGGTTCCATTGTTTTCCATCCAGAAAAGCAGGTTTTAAAATGACTAATTGCGTTAATGATGTCATCGCAACTAAATTGTCCCTATCTGGATTTTGCAGCAGGTACATGATTTGTTTTAAGGTTTCACTGTGTTGATGTTGTTGCTGATTGGGAGCGATCTCAATAATCGCTACCACTCGCGGCTTATCAAGATTGATATCAAGTTGTAATGCCCATTGCTTCAGGTTTGGAAGACTGGTGGTATCTGCTTTTATCAGCTGTAAGATAAATTCTTCTTTTTGGCGGTTTTGCCATTGCAGTTGTTGTTGCAATGTTGCTTGCTCGACAATCATTTCAGCGGTCATTTTCAGTAACTCACCGAATTGCTTGATACTTTCAGGTTGGCCTGTAATGCCGATAACCCCAATAATTTCACCGTGATAATGCAGTGGTAAATTTAAGCCGGGTTTAACACCATGCAGACTCGAGGCAACATCATGGTTAATGGCCACATCTCTATTTTGGCTTATCGCCAGTAATGCGCCTTCATGTACCGTATCAATGCGGTACTTATCACCAGAACCTAAAATGACGCCCTGTGCGTTCATCACATTGATATTATGCCCAATGATCTTCATGGTGCGGTTAACAATTTTCTGCGCTAGGGCATGATTAAGTTGGAACATAAGAATGCGGTTTGATTGATAGGTTAGATACGCAGTTTATGAGCATTTGCACAAATTGTATATGTTGATGATGTCAAGCGCTTAGTTTGGGTTTAGTGTTGGCCGCGTCAGCCATTGAATATGTTTAAAGACACAAAACATCGAATTTTGATCAAATTAATCGACATACTTTGCCCCTAAGGTTGTAGATTTATGCTAGTATTACACGCTATTTTTTGTGCTTTTTTAATTAATACTACTTATTAAACTTATCGATAAATTTAATAAAACTACTAGTTTGAACAAGTGCACCTCGCTGTTTTTATGGGAGACATTATGTCTATTAAGACAAGTATCAACCCGCCAGTATTTTTCTCTTCAGTTATTCTTATCGCTTCCATGGTTTTGTTATGTGCCATAGTGCCGACAGAAGCTAGCCAATTCTTCAAATCAGTTCAGCACTGGTTAGAAGTGAAAGCGGGCTGGATGTATATATTAGGCGTTGCAATTTTTTTAGTGTTTATCATTTTTGTGATGATGAGCCGCTTTGGCGACATCAAATTGGGGCCTGAACATGCAGTGCCCGATTATAGTTATAAAAGTTGGATAGCCATGCTGTTTTCAGCCGGTATGGGGATTGGACTGATGTTTTTTGGCGTGGCAGAGCCGGTAATGCATTATTTGGCTCCACCGGATGCAACACCAGAATCAATCCAAGCGGCGAAAGATGCGTTAAAAATTACCTTTTTCCACTGGGGGATTCATGCCTGGGCCATTTATGCCGTAGTGGCATTATCATTGGCATATTTTTCTTATCGACATAAGTTACCGTTATTACCGCGTTCAGCGTTATATCCGCTGATCGGTGAGAAAATTTATGGGCCGATTGGCCATGCGGTAGATACGTTTGCAGTATTGGGCACTATGTTTGGTGTGGCAACCTCATTAGGTTTTGGTGTGCTGCAGATCAATTCAGGGCTGAGTTATCTGATCGATGGCCTGCCTAACAACACCACAGTGCAGGTGGTGTTAATTGTGATTATTACCGCTATTGCCACCTTATCGGTTTTTTCAGGTTTAGATAAAGGCGTAAAGCGCTTAAGCGAATTAAACCTCGGCTTGGCATTTTTATTGATGTTATCGGTGCTATTACTTGGGCCGACGGTGATGTTACTGCAATCCTTTGTGCAAAATACCGGTGGATATTTAAGTGATATCGTCGGTAAAACCTTTAATCTTTATGCTTATGAGCAAAAGGATGATTGGATTGGTGGCTGGACCTTGCTTTACTGGGGCTGGTGGATTTCATGGTCACCATTTGTGGGTACCTTTATTGCACGCGTCAGTCGTGGTAGAACGATCCGTGAATTCTTAATCGGGGTATTGTTTGTTCCCTCTGCTATCACTTTTTTATGGATGACGGTATTTGGTAATACGGCAATCGATGCAATCGCGAATCATGGCGCGACTTATTTATCAGAAGCGGTATCGAGTGATGTCTCGGTTGCCTTATTTAAGTTCTTTGAGCACATGCCATTCTCGACCGTGTTGTCGATCATCGCAGTATGTTTGGTGGTGACATTCTTTGTAACTTCATCTGATTCAGGCTCATTGGTTATTGATAACCTCACTTCAGGTGGCGATAACAATGCCCCAGTGTGGCAGCGGATATTTTGGGCGGTATTGCAAGGCGTTGTGGCATCGGTATTATTGGTAGCAGGTGGATTACAGGCACTGCAAACCGCAGCAATAGCCAGTGCGATGCCATTTTTACTTGTGATGTTATTAATGTGCGCCGGCCTGTATAAAGCGTTAAAAGATGACTGGCTGAAAATCAACAGTGTGCAATCACACAATACCAGCGTGCAATATGTTAAAGCCAATATGACCTGGCAAGATAGGCTTGATGTTTTGGTGTCGATGCCTACCCGAGAAGACGCACAAACCTTTATTGATACCATAGCGCAGCCAGCATTAAGAGAGGTGCGGGCGACGCTAATCAAAAAAGGCCAGTTAGCCGATATCATCTTTAAAGATGAACGAGTGCGTTTGGTTATTGGCCCAGACGATCCTTTGTCTTTTGTGTATGGTCTTCGCTTACGTGCGTTTACCGTGACAGGAACAACCGAAGAAAATATCGACTCGGAACAGGCTTATTATCGCGTTGAAGTGTTTTTAGAACACGGCGGTCAACAGTATGATGTGATGGGCTATACCCAAGATCAAATCACCGCGGATATTGTGACCCAATATGAACGCTATCTTCATTATTTGCATTTATCCCATGCGGAACTTGTCGATTAATAGACGATAAATAATGCGCTTTTGTGCATTAGCAAAACAAATTCATTGCCCCAAGCGATAAGCCTTATTATCCTTGGGGTAATTTTTTGGTGGTGAGGTTAAGGCAAACATGGCTGGCGAGAGCAAATTAGATAAAGTATTGGCGGAAGCAAGAGAGTACAAAGCCAAGCGTGAAACGGGATATCGTGAACAGGCGCTCAAGCTTTACCCTTGGGTTTGTGGCCGCTGTACTCGCGAGTTCACCCATAAAAATTTGAGTGAATTAACAGTGCATCACCGAGATCATAATCATGATAATAACCCATCTGATGGCACTAACTGGGAGCTATTGTGTTTATATTGTCATGATAATGAGCATTCGCGTTTTGAAGAGCTTATTCGTTACGGTAGCACGACAGAAACTAAACAAGATGCAGCAACATATAACCCGTTTGCTGATCTGAAAGCGATGATGAAAAAATAGTATTAATTTGTTGCTTTTGCACACTTCAACACAAGTGATTCGTCCGGTTGAAGTGTGTTTACTTACTTTGATTCTTGGTGCAAAATCGGAGGCGGTTCAGGTGAACATCAGGCCTAAAGCGAGTTACTTCCAGCCTTGAATCCACCGCAGGGGATCGGTTAATTCTTGCCAGTTTATTGGTATAACCCGTTTTGACATCACCGCTTCTATCTCGCAGTTCAACACAACACCTTGCTCATCAAACTCAATATCCGTGACCAAAAAATGTTTTTCTTTATTTGTCGGTTTCACAGCTGTCCACTTACTGTTGAGTAACTTAGCCGGATTAATTTTGTTCATCGAGACACCTGATTATTAAACGTGATAACACATGTTTAAATAAGTCTTTTTTCAGCTTCAAGCCATTTAGCTCTAGACAATGTCTGGTTATTTTCGCTATCCGAAAATTGCACTTTTCGGGCTTCAAGCTGATCCAAAATATGTTTTTTTTGCTCGTCACTGGCAGATGACCAAACGACAATCTCATCAATATGACGATAGCAGCCCATGCAATAATCATCTTCATTTAGGCCACATCGGGCAACACAAGGGGAGTGC
The DNA here is from genome assembly GCF_030731885.1 of Shewanella sp. ULN5. Lineage (NCBI taxonomy): Bacteria > Pseudomonadati > Pseudomonadota > Gammaproteobacteria > Alteromonadales > Shewanellaceae > Shewanella > Shewanella sp. ULN5. Next base: position 79,271 of record NZ_JAPJEE010000004.1, on the reverse strand, counting down.
ATTTGCATTTACCTATTTGTGATACGTTTAACTTCGGGTTATTGGCTCAATATTATCATGTTTAAAATTGAGCTGTTACAATTACGCATATTCAATTGAAAGTGTTTTATTTGATCATGGCTGAAAAAAAACGAGTGACGACGCCCAGTACACCTTTAAGTCAATATAATGCGTTAACGCAAACTGGTGATTCAGAACCGCACTCTCAGTCTCATCACCATAACCATAACCAAGCCGCCTATGCGCAGCGTTTGTCGCAATTATCAAATTTACTCACCGCGACTCAAGACTTATGGCAAGTTGTAGCCTTTGATTGTCAGCAACTACCCTGGCAGCAACGCTTCCCTTTATTGGCTGATACAGTGGCTAACATAGCCGATGAAAATATCGATGCACTCGATAATGCCCCGGACACTTTGTTAGCGCTATTACTGCCATCACTTGAGCAAGACATGCAGGCGTCACCTCAAGCTAACATTACTGATTTGTTACCTCTGCTTGGCGCTAAGATGAACCAAAGTCTTGCTACGCAAGCCGACGTATCTTTAGATGATGCTGGATTAAGTCATTTTAGCGCCCACATAAAAGGGCGTAAGTGGCAACAAATTACCGCGTTTACAGCGCAGGTATTTAGCCATGATGATAGCCAGCTACCCATACTTGAGTGGTGCGCAGGCAAAGGGCACTTAGGCAGATTGATTGCCAAAACCCAAGATCGTAAAGTGACAAGTTTAGAGTGGCAGCAAGTGCTGTGTCAGCAAGGTCAAACTTTTGCTGATAAATGGCAGCTGGCCCAAAAATTTGTGTGTGCAGATGCCTTTGCCGATTTAGCCCAAGACCACAACGCTTTGCCAATTAAGCAGCCTCAACATGCTGTAGCCTTGCATGCCTGTGGTGATTTGCATGTTCGATTAATACGTATAGCCAGTGAGGTGGGAACAGAAAAACTATCCATTTCACCCTGTTGTTATCATTTGATCCAAAGTCATGAATATCAACCCCTTTCAGCGAGCGCTAAAGCGGCGCGTTTTCAGTTGTCACGCCATGATCTACAACTACCATTACAACAAAGCGTGATAGCTAACGATAGGCAAAATGCCCTACGTAAACAAGAAGTCATGTGGCGCTTAGGCTTTGATAGTTTGCAGCGGGTGATACGTCAGTGCGACGAATACTTACCCGTACCGACCATAAAGCAAAGCCAATTAAGTGGTAGCTTTGAAGATTTTTGCCGATGGGCTGCGACGCAAAAGCAGCTAGTGTTGCCTGATAATGTGATTTATGACGATTATCTTCAGCAAGGAAAAATACGACAAAAGCTGACCCAACGAATTGATCTAGTCAGGCACCTATTTAGACAAGCAATTGAGCAATGGTTATTACTCGACAGAGTTTGCTACTTAATTGAACATCACTATCACGTAAAGTTGACTGATTTTTGCGCAAGTGAAATCACCCCAAGAAATGCCTTAATCCATGCCGAGAAAATACATTTGGTTTAAATTTTACTATTAAGCTTTTGTTTAGACTGTTTTATTTTAGAAAAATCTGATTGATTCAGTTATCTAGTGAAAACAAAACGCACAACAATCGAATAATTAAATACGAAAACCCGCCGAGTTTTAACGGTTTTTTATTGCAGTTTTAAGCCATTCTTGTTCAAATGTCGGGCTAATAGTGAATTACAATAATCAAACCGCCAAACAGCGATGTCAATGTAACGACATTTAGGTCAAAATGATCCTTTGATTTGGATAATAAATCCAAGTTTGAGTGGTATTGAGTAAAAGTGAACAAATGGTTTAATGAAATACTCTCGTGTGTTTATCAATAGCCTAGCTTATGAGCTAGCACCTCAAGTTGTCTCAAGTCTAGATCTAGAATCTCGTCTTGCGCCTTTATATAAAAAGTTTCGTATTCCTATGGGGCAACTTGCTGCCTTAACGGGGATCACTGAGCGTCGTTGGTGGCCAAAAGGATATCGTTTATCAGACGGTGCTATTGCTGCGGCGACCAAAGCGATGAACGAAACAGGCATTAACGTAAGTGACTTAGGTGCTGTGGTTTACACAGGTGTGTGTCGAGACCAACACGAACCTGCAACCGCGTGTCGAATAGCCGCTGAACTTGGGGTATCAAAAGATACCGCGATTTACGATATCAGTAATGCTTGTCTTGGTGTGTTATCGGGTATTTTAGACATCGCTAATCGTATCGAGCTTGGTCAAATTAAAGCCGGCATGGTGGTGTCATGTGAATCCGCTCGCGATATTGTTGAAGCAACTATTGATCACATGTTAGCTGAACCGACAATGCAAAATTTTGCTCAGTCATTGGCAACCTTAACCGGTGGTTCAGGTGCTATCGCAGTAATTTTAACCGATGGCAGCTTATCGCTTAAAAACACTCGCCAACATCAACTTCTTGGCGCAAGCCATTTATCGGCACCCGAGCATCACAACCTATGTGAATGGGGCTTACAAGAAGCCGGTCATATGCTGTACCGTGAATTTATGCGAACCGATGCCGTGACTTTATTAAAAGAAGGCGTTGATTTAGCCAAGCACACCTGGGACCATTTTTTAGCCCAGCGTGATTGGGTAGTGGAACAAGTTGATAAAGTCATTTGTCATCAGGTTGGCGCGTCAAACCGTAAACAGGTGCTTAGCGCGTTAAATATTCCACAAGAAAAAGAATATCCGACCTACCAAACCCTTGGCAATATGGGCACAGTATCGTTACCCGTAACGGCGGCTATTGCCCACGATGTTGGCTTTTTACGTCAAGGCGATCAGGTCAGCTTTTTAGGAATAGGCAGTGGTTTGAACTGCATGATGTTAGGGCTTAAGTGGTAACACTCCCTTACTAATTGAACAAAAAATAACACATATTCAATAGGACACATCATGACGTCGCACACACAACAGTTACAGTCATTACTGCCATTTGAAAGCCATTTTTTAGATAGAAATGGCCATCAGTTACACTATATTAATGAAGGCCAGGGCGAACCTGTTGTTATGGTTCATGGTAACCCAAGCTGGTGCTATTACTTTCGCAATTTAGTCAGTGCGCTTAGTGTTAACCATCAGTGTATTGTGCCTGATCATATTGGTTGTGGTATATCCGACAAACCCAACGATCCCGATTATGATTACACCCTAAACAATCGTATTGATGATTTAGAAGCCCTATTAGACAATTTAGGCATTACTGAGAACATCACCTTAGTATGTCATGATTGGGGCGGGATGATCGGGACAGGATTTGCTGCACGTCACCCTGAGCGCATTAAGCGCCTAGTGTATTTGAATACCGCAGCGTTTCATTTACCTAAGTCTAAACCGTTTCCTTGGGCCTTATGGATTTGCCGTGAAACCTTGTTAGGCACCTTATTAGTGCGTGGTTTAAATGCATTTTCTTCAGCGGCGTCTTACGTGGGTGTTAAGCGTAAACCCATGGATAAAGCCGTGCGTGAAGCCTATGTTGCGCCATTTAATTCGTGGAAAAATCGTATTTCTACAATCCGTTTTGTGCAGGATATCCCATTAAAGCCAGGTGACCGTAACTTTGATTTAGTCACCGACATTGGTGATAGCCTAGCTAAGTTTGCGGATGTGCCCACCTTGATTTGTTTTGGTTTACAAGATTTTGTGTTTGATAAACATTTTTTAGCAGAGTGGCGAGTGCGTATGCCCCATGCGGAAGTTCATGAGTTTGCAGACTGTGGACATTATATTTTAGAAGATGCCAGTGACGATGTGATTGGGCTGATTCAAGGTTTTATCAAGCAAAACTAAAGGCTCTTCGGAGCCTTTTTTATTAAAGACTGAGGCGTTTTGCCATTTATTACGGCAAATTGATTTAATTGGCATTATTTTTATTCCACTTTGATTAAGTAACTTAGCTATTTATGACTCATTCAACACTTTTACCTGATCCCACTGCTGATCAGCACATGCAAACCCACGCAGTAACTGAATATGCTAATTTGTGTCAGCATCTCGTGAATGCTGCTCTGCATAGCCCTGATTTATTAGCAGTTGCAGTACAACAGGCTAAAGATAACGGACAATATCAGTATCAAGAGCTAACCTTTGCCGAACTCGATAAGCAATCTGATGAGTTGGCTTATAAACTGAATGCCGCAGGTATTAAGCAAGGTATGAAAGCGGTATTAATGGTGACGCCTAGTATCGCTTTTTTTAATCTCACTTTTGCGCTGTTTAAAGCCGGAATCATTCCCATTTTAGTTGATCCAGGCATGGGAGTTAGCAATTTAAAACAATGCTTTATTGAAGCCAAACCCGATGCCTTTATCGGCATCCCCAAAGCTCACATTGCCAGGCGATTGCTTGGCTGGGGCAAGGGTTCTGTTAAGTATTGCATTAATGTCGGCGGTAATCGTATTCAACGCTGGCTGGCGGGGTGCCTTAGTATTGAGTCGTTAAAACAAATTAATGGTACCCAGTACAATCGTTACCCTATGGTGAAATTAGCCGAAGACCAAATGGCCGCCATACTGTTTACCAGCGGCAGTACCGGCACGCCCAAAGGCGTGGTATACAGCCATAAAATGTTTGAAGCGCAAATCAGTGCTTTAAAATACGATTACGGCATTAATGTTGGCGAGCGCGATCTAGCGACTTTTCCGCTGTTTTCGTTATTTGGCCCCGCCTTAGGCATGGCGTCAATTGTGCCAGATATGGATGCCAGCAAACCTATTACCGCGGAGCCTAAACACTTATTTGCCGCAATCTCGCAGTATCAATGCAGTAATATGTTTGTTAACCCTGCACTACTTGAGCGATTAGGGCAGGCGGGAGAGCAAACTCAACATAAGCTGACTTCAGTAAAGCGGGTAATTTCAGCCGGCGCGCCAGCAACCATTTCATCGATTAAACTTTTCAGTAAAATGCTTGAGCCTAACGTCGAAGTGCTTAACTCCTATGGCGCTACCGAGTCGTTACCCATCAGTAAAATTGCCAGTAGCGCATTATTCACCACCACAGATAAAACCGATCAAGGCGCAGGCATTTGTGTTGGGCAGGCCATTGAGGGGGTTGAAATAGCGATAATTGATATCGTTGAGCAACCTATCGCGCACTGGACAGACGATTTAAGCTTACCTGTAAACCATATTGGTGAAATTGTGGTTAAAGGTGCGATGGTCAGCCAAGCTTACTATCAACGCGATAGCGCCACCGCCGGAGCAAAAATACCAGATGGCACGCAAATGCGCCACCGTATGGGCGATGTTGGTTATCTAGATGAGAATAACCACCTGTGGATGTGTGGCCGCAAAGCCCACTGTGTGGATGCAAATGTAAAAGGGCAATTTGAAAAACGTTATTTTTCAATACCCTGTGAACGAGTCTTTAATACCCATGAGCAAGTGAAACGTTCAGCATTAGTGCCAGTGACGATTGATGGCAACGTACTGCCTTTAGTGTGTATCGAACTGCATAAAGGGGTGGTGTGCTCTACCTCAAAAGTGCTTTATCAGGCCTTACTCGAACTTGCTAATGCCCATCCACATACCCAGGGGATAAGCCGCTTTTTAATTCATCCAGAATTTCCGGTTGATGTGCGTCATAATGCTAAAATATTTCGTGAAAAATTAGCCGTTTGGGCTCAAAAGCAATGGAAAGAATAATGGCTGAACAACACACTATGCTGAGTGATTATCCTATTGAAGAACAAGTTGCACTCAATCAACTTAACCAAAAGGTGACTAAGGCTTTTGTTACTGGGGCAGGAGGGTTTTTAGGGTTTGCCATTTGCAAACGACTAATTGCAGCGGGTATTGCCGTAGTCGGCTTTGCAAGAAGTGACTACCCCCAATTAACTCAAATGGGCGTGCAGGTTATTCAAGGTGATATTGCTAACGCTGAGCAAGTCACAGCGGCGATGCAGGGTTGTGATTTGGTTTTTCATGTCGCCTCTAAGGCCGGAGTGTGGGGCAGTAAGCAAAGCTATTTCTCACCTAACGTTGACGGCGCAAATAACATTATTAAGGCTTGTCAGCGTTTAAATATTCAATATTTAATTTATACCAGCACCCCAAGTGTGACGTTTGCTGGCCAAGACGAAAATGGTATCAATGAGCAAGCGCCCTATGCTGGTCAGTATTTGAATTATTATGGCGAGTCAAAAGCGATTGCTGAAAAAAGCATGCTTGCGGCGAACAGCCCAAGTTTAAAAACCACCGCCTTAAGGCCACATCTTATTTGGGGGCCGAATGATCCTCATTTGGTGCCTCGGGTGATTGAGCGAGCCAAAGCAGGGCGATTAAAATTGGTAGGTAAGCAGGATAAGTTAGTCGATACCATTTATGTGGATAATGCGGCCTATGCCCATATTCTTGCGGCGGTTGATTTAACCTCTGTGGCTAAATCTGCAGGTAAAGCATATTTTTTAAGCAATGACCAACCTATTACCATGGCACAAATGCTCAATAAAATATTAGCCTGTGTCGATTTACCGCCGGTAACCAAACGTGTGCCAGCAAGATTAGCTTATGGGGTTGGAGCACTGCTTGAGTCGGTTTATTTGGCATTAAATAAAGCCGAAGAACCCATCATGACAAAGTTTGTGGCTAAGCAGTTATCAACCAGCCACTATTTTGATATTAGTGCCGCGAAACAAGACTTAGGTTATCAGCCATTGGTATCAATCGATGAAGGCATGTTACGCCTAAAGCAATCTTTATAATCGGTAAAACATCCATACTTTAGTGTAATTTACCCAAGCAGGTTTTAAGTTATGATGGCGCAGTTAACATCAGCGTAAGTGTAAAAACTGTGTCAGCGCAAAAAACTGGGTCAGCACAGTCAGCGCAAAAGTCAGTATCAGCTTGTTATTGGGTGATAGCGCGAAATTTTTACCAAAGTGATATAAATCAATAATATTAACAGCAAGTTAAACAATGCTGAGGCTATTTGGGATATTGGCTTGGTACTCATGCTTGTGCTCAAAGCTAAAACTAGCGCTCAAAGCTAAAACCAAAGCTAAAACGAGTGCTCAAAACTATAGGGAAATAGTGTAATGAATATTAAGGCAATGGCAGTAACCAGTTTTAGTACACTCAAGCATTGCAGTGTGATGTTATTGCTAACGAGTGTAGCAATAGTGCAAACAGGCCATGCAATTCCATTAAATGCGCAACTTGAAGCGGCTTATGCCAAGCAAGAACGCCTCCAATCTAATCCGTTAATTGGTACATGGCAGCTAGTCTCAGGTCAATATCTTGATGAAAAGCAGCAATGGGTTGATTACCAACATCTTAATTTACGTTCAATCAAAATCATTTCAGATAGTCATTTTAGCTTCACCACCATTAAAGATGTGCAAGGCAGTAAACAATTTTGGGCCGCTGGTACTGGTACTTATCAATTTAGCGACAAATATTATATTGAAACCCCAGAGCTTAATTCATTTGGGGTAGCAGAAGGCGCGGCGTTTAAATTTGAATACACCCTCAAGCAAGACAAGCTATTCACTAAACGGATTGAAAACGGTGTGTTGAAAGAGCAGGAAGTGTGGCAGCGTATTTAAGTCAAAATGCGTGATGTGGATTTATTAAAGGTGGGCGGAATGGTTAATTTATATAAACTGAGTCTATTAAATCCACCCGAGCAGAAATCGTTACATAAGCGCAACAAATACAATTACTTAAATTTGTCACGTTAAACTGATCGACTTGCCAATATTTTTACGATTTCAGCTTCCACTTTAGGTAACACTTGCTCTAGTTGCTGTAACGCTTGAACTACTTGTGCCTGTTGCCCCTGTTTGGCAACTTGCTCAATATACTGGCATATCTCGCCTACTTTATTCACACCCAACGTCATGGCAGACGATTTTAGTTTATGCGCTAAGTCTTTCATCATGGCCAAGTCAAACGCCTCTTTATGCATTTGCGCCATGGCATTTAATTGCGGCAAGCTCAATTGCATAAAATCATCTAAAGAGTCGCAGTAGTCCTCAATGTCCCCCGCAAAAATATTGTCAATGACCGCATCATCTAGCAAAGTATCTACAGTAATGTCGTTGAGTTCGGTTAATGTTGACGGAGTGGCTTGATTTGAGGCAACTTGATCTGCGTGCCTTATTTTCAACCATTTATAAACCATGCTTTGCAGCTTACCCAACTCAACTGGCTTTGCTAAATAATCATCCATCCCCGCAGCCAAGCACTTCTCCGCTTCGCCTAATAAAGCATTTGCCGTGATCGCGACAACAGGCACGGGTTTATCATCGCGACGCTGTTTAATTTTTAAAATTCGCGCCAGCTCGTAACCATCGCGGTTAGGCATGTGGCAATCCGTCAGCACCAAGCCAAATTGATGCTGGTCATACAAAGCCTCCGCCTCTATCCCATCTTCAGCAATCACACAAGTAAAGCCAATTTTGCGTAATTGTTTTTTAATTACTTGCTGGTTAGTCTGATTGTCTTCCGCCACTAAAATCAACTGACCCGCAGCCTCAGCATCGGCCACCGACAACTCGGTGGTGATAATATCAAAACTGGTATCTTGGAAAGTATCCACTGGGCTTTCTTTACCGATAGCGACATTAAGACCATGAATTAACGTGCTTTGTTTCAGGGGCTGCACGCAAATAGAGAACGCTTGATCTGAGATAATACCCGCGCCGCGAGAGGTTTTTGATAGCACTAAATAGCGTAAACGCAAAGCTAATGAGGCGGGAACGTATTTTTCAACGCGGCGAATACTGTCTTCATAATCGTCTGTGACCACCAAATAAAACTGACTGTTACTGGCGCTTAAATGCGCAGCCATATCACTGTAAACACTGTCGATAAGTACGGCTTGCGTCGCCTGTAAATATTCGGGCACATAACGCGCCAGCCAAGCATCTTTCAAAAAGCTAAACACACAAACATCGTTAAAATCATAACGTAATGCTGCGCTCTGCCCATGGGCTGCAAAACTTAATAACACATGGAACGTCGAGCCCTCTCCCAGCTCACTTTCAACTTGGATGTCACCGCGCATTAACTGCACCAAATTATGGCAAATAGCCAAGCCCAAGCCGGTGCCGCCAAAACGACGAGTGGTGGACGATTCGGCCTGAGTAAAGGGCTGGAATAAGTTCTCAATGTCTTGCGGCTTAATACCTATACCATTGTCTTTAATCGAGATATCAACATTGACGCGGCTCTCATCATAGGTTGGCCGCAGCTTAGCAGTAATATTCACCCGACCCTTGCGATCGGGGCCACTGGAAAATTTAACCGCATTACCCAGTAAGTTGAAGAGCACTTGGCGTAGCCGCACTGGATCACCCATCATGGTGCGTGGAATATGAGGGTCGGTGTACAGTTGTAATGTCACTTTTTTCGCTTCCGCGCCCGGCACTAGCGTATCAACAACGCCATCGAGTACATCGGCGAGGCAAAATTCGATTTCTTCTAGTTCAAGCTTACCGGCTTCTACTTTCGAGAAATCTAAAATGTCATTAATGATATTGAGCAGCGAAAAAGAGGAATCACGAATGGTGACGCCCATGTCTTGCTGCTCACGGCTCATCTGCGTGGTCATTAATAAATCGATCATCCCGATAATGCCATTCATCGGTGTGCGGATCTCATGACTCATGGTAGCTAAGAAGTTCGCTTTGGCTTTTGACGCCGCTTCTGCGTTATCACGTGCATTAACTAATTCTTCTTCTACTCGATCGCGCTCGATAATATTTTGTTTAAACACTTCCAAAGACTTCGCCATGTCGCCCACTTCATCACGGCGATCTTGATAGGTGATCTCGACCGTCGTGTTGCCTTTTGCCAGTTCGCGCATGGTGTGATTAAGGGTGGCAATCGGGCGACTAATGGTGCGATAGGAAAAATAAATAATGGTAAAACAGCACATTAAAACCAAAAATAAGGAAACGGTTAAAAAATATTGATTCGATGCCGTAAGATCTTTTAGGCCAATAAGGGAGGCTCTTGCCTGTGAATCAGCCTCAATCGCTAAGTTATCCAGTATGGTTTCCAAACGTGAAAACACCTGATGCTCAAGCACGTCCGTGGCTTTGATAGCGCTTTGTTTTTGGCTAGAATCATAACGACTAAAAATCTCAAAGCCGCCATCGCGCAACACCAGATAAAGCGCTTTTAACTTAGCAAGGTCTTCTATTTCTCTCGGTTTTTGCTCCAACGGCTGTAGCTTATTGAAAAAGTACTCAAAATTTTGGCTGCTCGATATAAAGCCAGCCTTAGCATTGAGGTTGCCATCGACATAATCATCCAAACTGCCGAGCATATCCCCCGCTTCATCTCGAATTTCTAGGTAATATTGCACGCCGGGTAAATCATCGTTAAGCACTTCGAGATAGCTTTCTAATTCACCCGATCCCGCATCGGCTAACTCACTTTCTTTTAATTGCTCAAGCAAGGCCTCCAGCTCGACGCCAGTAAATTTCACTAGCCCCTGCAAACGTTGCCGCGCCCACGCCTCTTGTTCAGGTTGATAAACATTTAACACTTCGGCGCGGGCTCGCGCATGATATTCACCAAACAAAGATTCAATTTCAGCAATGCGCGGATTAACCGATTCACCCAGCTTCACTTCAACCTGATTGGCAGCAATAAGTTGCCCAAAATAACTACGAAAGGCACGTCGATTTTCTTCAAAATCATCGCGCTCTTCCGGCTCGCCTAAGGTATATTCCAAAATATTGGCGTTCATATCCCCTAATTCATCAAGCATATTGACCGAGGAGAGCGCGATAGGGATATCCGTGCTGCTAACGGAGGTGGTGTCCGCCTGCACTCGCGTATTGAGAAAGTAACTCGAGCCCGCTTGGACGATCACTAACAAACTGATGGCAAACATCCCCATTGCCACCTTGCCGCCAATCGTATTGAGAGAAAAAAAGCTGTTGCTACGCAGTGTCATAAAGGTAACCTAATCGTTCATATTCATATTTCGTCATGCAGACGTTATCAAATTAAATAAATATAGCTATAGTTAAGAAAACTATCACGACATTTCATCAATTTTGCTACAGGTGCGATTCCAATGCCGATTAAAACTCTTCAAGAAATGCGTATTTTGGTGGTCGATGACGACGCGTTTATTTTAAAAACGCTAACACGTATTTTACAAAAAGCGGGGGTAACTAAGCTTATTTGTTCCGATGTGGCGACCGAGGCGCTTAAACACTTAAGCTCTCGGCTTAAGCCTGTCGATGTACTCATTTCTGACCTGAACATGCCAGAATTAGATGGCATTGAACTGATCCGCTATATCGGAGAGCTGCCTAATAAAATATCGCTCATTTTAATTAGCGGGGAAGACAAAAGGATTTTAGAAACCGCAGAAAGCATTGCCAAAGAGCGTCAAATTGATGTGCTTGGCTCATTACAAAAACCCATTTTGGCACCCGAGTTACTCGAGATGCTGCAAAGCCCTGAGTTAGTAAAAACGGTAGAGTCGCGGGAGTTAGGTGCCAATGACCTCGCCAATGAATTGCGCTTGGCACTGCAAAACCACGAGATTGAACCCTTCTATCAACCACAAGTGTGCAGTGATACTTTAGCCGTGGTTGGAATTGAAGCCCTTGCCCGCTGGCGACACCCTCGCCAAGGCTTGATTCCACCCAATATTTTTATTCCGCTTGCCGAGCAACTCAACCTAATCAACGAGCTGACTGAAATCATCTATCAGCAAGCGTTTGCAGATTTGGCCAGTTTGCATCAACAAGGCTGGCAAGTAACATTATCAGTGAACTTTTCGGCACAGTGCTTAGCTTGGCTAGATGTACCTGAGCGGGTTCAAAAAGCATTAAAAGCGCATGAAATATTGCCTAAATACGTGATAATTGAAGTTACCGAATCGCTATTAAGCCGCGATTTAGCCACGAGCTTAGACATATTGACGCGCTTTCGTTTGAAGGGGCTGGGCTTATCGATTGATGATTTCGGCACGGGTTTTTCCACAATGGAGCAACTCAGGCGCATCCCTTTTAACGAGTTAAAGGTGGATCGATCGTTTGTTCACGGCGCCACGCAAAATCATGTTAGTTATGCCATTTTGGAGTCAAGCTTGAATTTAGCTAAAAAATTGGCCATTAAAACGGTCGCGGAAGGGGTAGAAGACCAAGCAGATTTCGATTTAGTAAAAGCCTTAGGCTGCCATATTATTCAAGGCTATATGTTTGCCAAGCCAATGCCGATGGATGATCTGTGTGGCTGGCTGACGATGTATAACAGCAAAGCGGAATGACCCAAGATACGCCCCCAGCGTATTACAGCGGGGAAGCGAGAGATTATACACCCATCTTCTTTTTCATTGCTTCTATGTTACGCTTAAACTGCTGCAGGTTAGCATTGGTCATAGCGGTGGCGTAAAGTAACTTCACATTCGAGTATAGGAAGTATAAACCACCTTTTTGCCCCTCATTCGATGTATCTCACTGAAATCCCCTGACTCATTCACCCTCTAAATTCCGCCAACTGGCTTTATTCCGATGATAGTCTTTCAACTTAAGATATTAGGTCCTATATTGTTTGAGTTTGGCGTACCACGTGCATATTCTGTAGCCCAGGGTATGACTTTTTTTGTGTTTATGACTTTACTTCATCAGCTTAAACTTGCAGAAAAACCTAACAAGCCACTGTAGTCGTGCGCTACGCACTCAGGGACAAATACTCGCAGGCTCCCAGTCGCTGTGCTCCTGAATTTTAGTCTGCGGTATTCGCCCCTAAGTGGAGCGTTAGCTGTGTTTAACCTTCGCATATTAAAGGAAAATGATGTTATTTAAGTTTATTAAGTTGGTTTTTGCTGTTGTTGTTTTTTTCTCTGCGTCAATAAGTGCCGAGGCAAGTACTGAATTTAAAATTCGAAATACGCATACCCTGCAAATAAAGTCTGAAGTAAGCGGATTGGAATACGAACTTTATATCCGCCTGCCAAACGATTACTCAGAAAATAACAAAAAATACCCGTTGGTATTATTAAATGACACAGGTTATTCAGTTGCAGTGGCGAGTGGCATTGTGCATCTGATGGCAGGCCGGGATATTGAGGATGTCATTATTGTCGGGATTTCATATTCCAAAGGACATAATCCTTTGCTTAGTCGCACAAGAGACTACACACCAACATATGCCCCAAATGAAAAAAGGGGACATTCGCTCGAAGTTCAAAAGCATTCAGGGAAAGCCAGTCAATATATTAGTTTCATATCAGACGAGGTTTTACCGCTGATTAGTCAAACATATCGAATCAGACAGGATAAAAAAATATTTGTTGGCCACTCATATGGCGGTTTGCTTGGCGCCAACATCTTGATCACTAATTCCGAACTATTTGACTACTACATCTTAGGTAGCCCATCGTTCTGGTATGACAACAAAGTGATGTTTCGGCTGGAAAGTGACTTTGCAAAAAATAATAAGGCCATGAAAGCAAGTGTATTCATGTACATCGGTAGTGAAGAAGGTAGTATGGTAGAGGAAATGCAGGCATTCGAGAATCAGTTAAAATCACGCGATTATCAAGGCTTAAGCATCCAATCCAAAGTATTGTCAGGATTGACTCATCAAAGCGCCTTTGCAGTGTTACTAACGGATGGCCTTCAAAAAGCTATTCCAAAACAAAAAGGTAGCTAACAAAGCGCTGCTGTCGGACATATTTTCCGCTGCGCTCCAAATTTGCCGCAGAGCGCGGCGTTAGGTGTCAGGAGTTTAACCTGCCTTTTAAATCGACAATCACAGGAAGTAAAATGGAAAACTACCTTAGTTCAGCAATATCTAAAATATATGGGGAAGATGATGATTTCATCTTATTAGGCTTAACTGGTCGTACAGGAAGTGGATGTTCTACTGTAGCTAAAATATTGGCGTCCCCAAAAGAGAATATAAGACACTCTCTTTTTAAAGGTGATTGTCCTGCTGATAATAGTAAAAGAAAAGAAAAAATCATAGTTAAGCATTTTGAGCATAGTTGGCAACCATTTATATTAATCCAAGTTCGTTCAGTTATAACGCTAATGGTCGCTGAGCAAGATAAAGCTAAAGTTAATAAGTTTTTATCTTCTCCAGAATATTCTTTAACTCCTGAGTCTATAAAGAATGTAGCTAGTATAATTGCCAACATTAAAGATGAACTCGAACTTTCACTTTCGAATAAAAGTGCACGAGTATTTTATTCTGTAAAGCTTCCTTCAATGTGTGAACAAATTAAAGTTATTTTAGGTGAAAGTTCTTTCGTAAAGCTGTATCAAAATATTGGTCAAAACATCAGGAAATCTGGAAATCCTTTAAACCAATCGCAAAAACAGGGATTATTTTTCACACTAGCAGAACGAATAAACACCATAATTAAAGTGTTATTAGATCAGAAATTAAAAGACGAAAAAACATTTATTGTTATAGATGCTATAAGAAGTCCTCTCGAAGCAATTTTTTTTCAAGAAAGGTATTCTTCATTTTACCTTATGGCTATTTCTTGTGAAGATGAGCAAAGGAAACAAAGGTTAAGAGATCTTGGCTATACCGATCCTGCTATCAAAGGTATTGATGCACAAGAATATGTTGATACAGATATTGAAGAAGAAAGCTCTTTTGTAACTCAAGATATACAGGCTTGCCTTCAACGTTCTGATTTATACGTAAGTAATCCTAATGCTGATAATGCGGTTTCTGAATTCAAAGTACTTACCAATCAGTTGCTTACATTTATTTCGCTGATGAAAAGACCGGGAATAGTCACACCTACAGCTTTGGAACGTTGTATGCAAATGGCTTATACAGCCAAGCTAAATTCAGGATGTATTTCTCGCCAAGTAGGTGCAATTATTACTGATGCCAACTTTTCAATACAGGCTGTAGGTTGGAATGATGCACCATATGGACAAGTGCCATGTAATTTAAGAAATCGATTTGATTTAGTTGAAGGTAAAGATCAAGCTGCTTACTCAGAATATGAAAAAACTGAATCAAAATTTATTGAACACTTTAAAGAACAAAATGTTCGGTTTATTCCGATAAAAGATACAGGTCGAAACGTTTCTTACTGTTTTAAGTCTGAATACAATTCAATGACTGGGAAGTCAAATCAAGTACATACCCGTTCTCTTCATGCTGAGGAGAACGCCTTCTTACAGATATCTAAATATGGTGGCAGAGGCATTAAAGATGGAAATTTATTTACTACAGCTAGCCCTTGTGAATTATGTGCCAAAAAAGCTTATCAACTAGGTATTAAAAATATTTATTATATTGATCCTTATCCGGGTATAGCAATGAGACATATTTTAATGGGCGGTGCACATAACCCTAAAATGGTAATATTTTTTGGGGCTATAGGAAGAGCATTTCATAGGCTTTATACTCCAATTGTTGCGTATAAAGATGAGCTAAATGCGCTAGCAGACACCTAACAGATAAGGATAGGCCGCGCGTAGCCGCGTCCTTATCCCAAGTGTGCTCTCGATTATGAAGCATAAGCCCGAGTGATACCTTTATAGTGTAAATATCGGCGTAAGAACTTACGCTTTTTAGGTGTGTGCAGAGCAGTTAGATTTATGAGCCGCATCGATCCCTTAGCATCGCCAGTTAATTTATTTACCTCTAAATATCAATATTTTAGTACATTATAGAATACTTGGGTTGGCGATAATCTGCGCTATTGATGTTTGTGCTTTTGCATTCATTTGTCATAAACAGGGAGTTTTCATCTGCAGGCAGTGATAAGAGTCGATGCAGACAAAGTGAAACGCTGAAAAGATGAAAACGTATTGATGCACAGCGTTAGAGATGGATGACTTTTTAATAAGTTGCCATCAATTTTTAGTGCAAATATTGCTTGATACATTTGAGTATGCGCTAAGTTAGCGCTAGGGCTTGGCGCTATTGATTTAGATGCAAAAAATCCGCGGTGGTTGGCCTGCGGATTTTTACTGACATTTTATAACTGACATTTTATAACTGATATAGGTGGGGTGGAGATATCAGTGTGATCAGACAGGGTTGATATTTGCAGTGCCAATGGGGGAAGCACCAACAAAAATATTCGTGTCTGGTATCAGTTAAAGGGTATTAGAAATAAGGCTAATGACCAAATCTGATTATGACTTCTTAGCGTCAGATTGCTTTACTTTTGCTTCAACTTTTTCAGGAAGCGCTGCAAGTACAAGTGCGCTAGCAAATAAGTTTTTGAATGCTTTCATGTCAAAATCCTTTAAATTAAACGGTTAACTGCTGGTGTGAAATAACTATATTCCTCAGGTATAAATAAGTAAAATGATAAAATATTACTTAGTGGATTCCATTTTGGCATGAATGTATCAATTAAAAATTTGCAATGTTTTCTTACTGTCATTGAAGTTGGCCACTTTACGTTAGCGGCTGAACAGCTTTATATGACGCAGCCTACACTGAGTAAAACCATTAAAAAAATGGAAGAGACACTTGATCAAAAATTGTTGATCCGAAATAACCAGAAAGTGGAAGTGACTGAAGCTGGATTACTATTAGCCAAAAGTGCTCAACAAATTGTGGGTCAATGGCACCGTATGTATGAAGATATGAATGCGCTGACGGGATTAAAAATTGGTCGATTACGTTTAGGTTTAAGCCCAATGACAGGCGGTATGTTTATTAATATGCTGGCTAGGTTTCAAACAACATATCCTGGTATAGAAGTTAATGTGCTTGAAGTGGGAGGGTTTGCGGTTGAGAAAGCCTTACTCAATGACAGTTTAGATATTGGTGTTACAGCCTTGCCTACCAACCATGCTGATGAATTTAACATACTCAAATTAGAGCGTTATTCTTTACATGTTTGTGTGCATGTTGACCATGAGCTGGCAAGCCAAACTCAGCTAACATGGCAAGATTTAGATGGGCGACCATTTGTACAATACAACGACCAATTCGCTATTGGTAAGGTGATTAGTCAAAGTTGCCAGGGTACAGGGTATAAACTTAATGTGGTGTCGCACACCGGGCAGTGGGAGTTTATGGCCGCAATGGCAGAAGCACAAATGGCGTACGCCATTTTACCCGAGCCAATTTGTAAGCGAGTGTCGTCGGCTAATGTTAAATTTATTCCGTTAGATGAAAAAGTGGCATGGGAGTTAGCCTTTATTTGGCGTAAAAATTTACCATTAACAGCTGCTGCACAGGCTTTTATTGCTCAAGTAAAACCGACTTATAAAGAGGAGGTGTAATGGTGGTTATCAGTTCTTAGTGCTGACTTTATATCGTAATCAACAAATAGCATGACATTTATTTTCAGAAATAACATGTCCTCCATCATCAATCCCATTGTTATGTTTGGCTAAATATCTTGCACCATGCTTCGGGTGATATTTCCTTCCCAAAGGGGGAAGTCTGTCTGTAACATTGTATTTACATCTTGCGGCGGGACTATTTGCCTTATCCTTCTTGGTTATATCTTATTCCTCTGTATCTTAAATCTGGCTCGCACTTCAATAACGACAATAACAAAGTGAGCAAGGAGAATATGATGCAAGATAACAAACAAGCGAATTGGGATTTAGCAACACTCACCATTCACGGTGGCCATCAACGGGAAGCCTTTGGGGCATTAGTGACGCCCTTGTATCAAAGTGCCACATTTGTGTTTGATAATGCTGAGCAAGGTGGTGCCCGATTTGCAGGAGATGAAGCTGGTTATATTTATACCCGTTTAGGCAATCCGACAACCGCTGAGCTTGAGCGAAAAATGGCCTTACTAGAAGGCGCTGAAGATGCCGCGGCGTGTGCCTCTGGCATGGCGGCGGTATCTAGTGCTTTGCTCACCCATTTACAAGCGGGCGATCATTTAGTGGCCTCTAAGGCCGTTTATGGTTGTACCTTTGCATTAATGACCACTCAGTTAAGCCGATTGGGCATTCATGCCACCTTGGTTGATTTTGCAGATTTAGCCGCAGTCGAGGCGGCGATTACCCCACAAACCAAAGTGCTTTTTTGTGAAACGCCAGTCAATCCACATTTAGAAGTGTTTGATTTAGCGGCGATGGCTCAAATCGCTAAAAAGCATCAATTGGTATCGATTGTCGATAACACCTTTATGACGCCTTTGTTGCAGCAGCCGCTGGCTATGGGGATTGATATGGTGATCCACAGTGCGACTAAATACCTTAATGGTCATGGTGATGTGATAGCTGGCATAGTGTGTGGCAGTAGTGAGCATTTACATAAGCTTAAATATGAAATACTGAAAGACTTTGGCGGCGTGATTTCACCGCACGATGCTTGGCTTATTTTACGTGGTCTAAAAACCTTAGATGTTCGCTTAACGCGGCATTGTGATAATGCTGAAGTTCTGGCTGAGTATTTAGATAACCATCCGGCCTTTGGCAAGGTGTTTTACCCTGGACTTGCTAAACATGCTGGACATCGATTTATTGGCAATCAAATGAAACGAGCCGGTGGGGTTATTGCCTTTGAATTAAAAGGCAATAAACAAGATGCGATTAAATTTGTTAATCGTCTTGGTCTGTTTGCGATTGCCGTCAGTTTAGGTGATGCAGAATCATTGATTCAGCATCCCGCTTCAATGACTCATTCACCTTATACCCCCGAAGCCAGATTGGCCGCTGGGATCACTGATAATTTGTTAAGAATTTCAGTGGGTCTTGAAAATGTGCAAGATTTGATTAACGACATAGAGCAAGCTCTGGCTTAATGGTTTGATTTGCTAGGGCCTGTTGATCTTTGCTGGTGGAATTTTGTTCGAGATAAAAACGAATTAAGCGCGGCGAGTGGAGTGTAGCCTAGCAATCTAAGCAAAGTTCACTCAACAAAGCGTAATTCGTTTTTAGCCGAATCCTTCGGACAGCGTTTGTTGGCCATTTTTACTACGTTATCGGCGTATTATGTAGAATAACTACACAGCAAAGCCTCTGCCTTGTATAAATGGCCAACAATTCGCTGCAAAAACAACCTTGAAAGATCAACAGACCCTAGGGTCTGTTAAATATTAACCGTTTAATGCTAGCCCTTTACTCAAGGCTGTCGGCAATGTGTTGATAGCCTGCTATCACGCTGATATCCACTGCCGATTTACTGTTGGCGGTTTTTTTATAATGGGTCAACACCTTGTTTAGATAACGTTTGATAATAATCGATTGTTCATCACAATGACTTTGCCAAATCTTATCGCCAAAACAGCTGATTAACGGCGCTGATGTGAGGTTTATTTGATCAGCTGCCGGCCTGCTCACGTAAAGCACCTCATAATAGCGGCGGTTTTCGCAGATAAGTTGTTCATCAATCAATTGGCAATGATTGGCATTGAGCATAGCGCGTAGTTTGGCCACGTGATGTACCGGACAAAGTAAAAAATCTAAGGTTAATGACGGGTGTGCGTTCATCAGTTGTTGAACCATTTGGATCATTAAATCCCCGCCCACACCCGCAATTATCACCAATTGTCGACCTTGATAATCATCTAATGGCAATCGCGCCACATCAATACAATGCACTTGCCAGTGAGCTGGGGTGTTGGGGCGCTGTGGGTAAAATAATTGCAGCTTGTGTTCAACTTGCTGCATCAGCTCGGGGACGATATCCACAAAGTGGGTTGTGGTAGTGAGTTTTTGATTCAGTATCTGTGCGCCCAATAACCCATGGTCGCAACAGCAATCCCAAATATGCTCATATTGTGGGGTTATCATTTTGACAATATGGGATAAACGGTGACTGAGTTTCATAAGGCCTAATTGAGTGTTAAAGCTTGCAACGTGGGTGATGTTTATCAAAGTTGCGAGATTTTAACCATAATAAGCTGTTACCGCTAGGGGATAAAATGGCGATAGTTATAGATATTGCTTTGATTCTTCCATAAAATGATAAGTTAACTTTTTTGCTGCTATTTTGATGATTGTCAGCGGCGCACTTGGATGTAATGAATGTCGGCTAAACTGTTTAACCTTCCTATCAAGCTATCTCATGACTTATTGGCTAAGTTGTTTACTGCCACGCAAATGCAAAAAGCACAAAACTACTTGATCCAGGGGCGAGTGTTAGAGGTTACCGCCAGCCATGATAATCATAATATTGAGGCATACACTCAAGGCGCGGTAGAAGATCCTTACCGCCAAGATATCAGCTTAGTGAATGTGAACCACAAAGTGATTATGCGCTCTTACTGCACTTGCCCTGTTAGGCGCGACTGTAAGCATGTTGCCGCTGCGTTATTAGCGTTAATAGACAACAAGCCGGTAGAAGAACAGCGGATCTCTCAGTGGTTAACCCAGCTGACTCAATTAGATACTACCCAGAATAAACAAGATGATGACTCAGTACCGGATAGAATCATTTATTGTCTATCAAGCGATCCTCAAGGTGTGTATGTTGAGTTAAAAAGCAGCAAACTGAATAAAAAAGGCTTATATAACCGCGGCAGTAAACAAACCATCAGTGAGTTGCGTGTGCATCTTCCCTGGTGGATAGGCCCTGAAGATAAACAAATTATTGGGCTATTGTTTGCTAATAATTTGCAGGGAAACAAAGTTTATTTAGAGGGTGAGATTGGCTACCTTGCATTGATGAAAATGATGCATGCTCAAGTGGCATTTTGGGAAGATAATCGTTTTCCTTTAGAAGAGTGCGCAGGTGTAGCGCCTGAGTTCATTTGGGCGGATATGGATAAAAACCATACTCAGATGCAAATGACTATGCCAGGGCTTGAAAACTGGGAGTTTATCGCCACTGAGCCGCCATTATTTATCGAGTTGGATTATTTAAAGCTGGGGAGGATCGATACCGATCTTTCGGTAGGGCGTTTAAGTCTGTTACAGAAAATGCCTCCAGTACCCAAAACCAAACTGGATACCATCAGCCATGCACTGTTAAAGCATTTTCCTTCGAAAATAGTGCCTATTCCTAATGAAATTGAATTTAAAGAAATAAACCAGGCTGTAGAAACTCGCCTCACATTTGGTCTGATCAATCGCAGTGATAGCATCAGTAAGCAACCCGCTATTCGTGTGGAGTTTTGCTATGGCGATATCCGTTTTGATGCCAGTGAACAGTTTGAGCGCATCAGTTTATTGAAAAAAGGCAATGTGCAGTATCAGGTGCATCGTCAAGTCGATATTGAAGTACAACAGTTAGCATTATTGCATGAAATGGGCTTGACTCGGGTGGCAACTGAGCTGGTGGATATGAGCCAGGCACAACGCTTCTTTTTAACCCAAGGCTTATTGCCCGATGCCATTATTGCTTGGTCTGAATTGTCTACTGAAGGTGCGGATGATCTTATCGAGCGTGGATTTGTAGTGCGTTTTGATAGTGACTTTGATCTTAACATCATCGATGCCGAGCTTGATGTGGATTTGGATGATGAAGATGAGTCTGGCTGGTTTTCATTGTCACTAAATGCCGATATTGATGGCCAACGTATTTCGTTATTAGCATTGGTCGCACGGTGGTTACAGCAACACGGCGAACCCGATGATGAACAAGAGCTCATTTTACCTAGCGATAACGGGCGGTTTATCAAAATTAAAGCTAAGTCCATTAAGCCGCTTATTTCTGTGATCCAGGAGTTGTTTAATCGTCATTCATCCGATGCGATTCAAATTCCACGTAATCGAGCTCATTTGTTGAATGATCTTAGTGCCAGTGAAGTGCGGTTACTGAATGGTGAGCGGGTGCGATTACTTGCAAGTAAACTGGCTTCTTTTAATGGCATTACCCCCATTATTTTACCTGACGGCTTAAATGCAACTCTGCGTGATTACCAAAAACAGGGCGTTGATTGGCTGTGTTTTTTGAAAGAGTATCAGCTTGGCGGTATTTTGGCCGATGATATGGGGCTGGGTAAAACCATTCAGGCGTTAGCTTTTTTATTGTATGTAAAACAACAAACGCAGGTTAGTGAGCGCAAACCTAGTTTAATTATTTGCCCAACAAGTTTAGTGGGTAACTGGCAAAAAGAAGCCGAAAAATTTACCCCAAGCCTCAAGGTTGTTGTGATCCACGGCAGTCAACGTCATCAGTGGCTGGCAAAGCTTGAAGAATACGATGTGATAGTCACAACCTATCCGCTGATTATGCGGGATGAAGACATTTATCACGAGCATGTTTTTGAACACATTATATTAGATGAAGCCCAGCAAATTAAAAATGCTCAGGCTAAAGTCACCCAAGTCATCAAAACCTTGAAAGCGCGCTTTAGATTGTGTTTGTCCGGCACGCCGTTAGAGAACCATTTAGGTGAATTAAAGTCGCTAATGGATTTTTGTTTACCGGGTTTACTGGGGCAACACACCTACTTTAATAAAGAGTTTCGTGGTCCGATTGAAAAGCAAGCCGATTTAGAGAAATCAATACTGTTAAATCAGCGTATTTCGCCGTTCATGTTGAGGCGCACTAAAAAACAAGTTGTAGCTGAGTTACCCGAAAAAACTGAAATTATCCAATCGCTTGAACTGGAGAAAGATCAACGTAACTTATACGAATCCATTCGTCTGGTGATGGAGAAAAAACTACGAGAATTATTTGCTAAAAAAGGCGTGTCGAGTAGTCATATTGAGTTTTTAGATGCGTTGCTTAAACTGCGCCAAGCCTGTTGTGATCCTCGCTTGGTCAAACTTGAGCAAGCCCAAAAGGTAACAGACAATGCCAAGTTAAACTGGTTGGTGCAAAACTTGCCTGAAATGCTAGAAGAAGGCCGAAAAGTGCTGATTTTTAGTCAGTTTACTTCAATGCTTACTCTTATCGAGCAAGAGCTAAATGCGTTAGATATTCCGTTTAGTAAGTTAACGGGACAAACAAAGCAGCGCCAAAACCAAATCGATGCCTTTCAAGAGGGCGACAATGCGGTATTTTTAATTAGTTTAAAGGCGGGTGGCACCGGACTGAACTTAACTGCTGCAGATACTGTCATACATTATGATCCTTGGTGGAATCCTGCTGCTGAGCGTCAGGCAACTGACCGAGCGTATCGTATTGGTCAGCAAAACCCTGTATTCGTTTATAAGCTGATTGCAGAGGGGACTGTTGAAGAGAAAATTCAGGCGATGCAGCAGCATAAACAAGGTTTAGCGGATGCGATTTTGTCTGATGGGCAACAAGGCCCATGGAAAGGCAGTGCTGACGACCTATTAGCCTTGTTGAGCTAACGTCAAGCTAAGTTGTTGCTAATCATGATTTACGATACAAGCTTAATACAAGATGTAAACATAGAAAGTTAATGCTGCTTGGTCGTATTGTCGCTATAGCGGTCAAAGTGCAAGCAAAGGTTAATTGAACGGGTTTCTACACAAAGGCAAAGCTTGCATTAATAAGCCTAGTGGTGAATGAAACCTGCTAATCTTATCTTTTAATCAAGATGGTATCCTTAAAAATGTCATCATGCATATTTTATGTGATTACAAGTATGCGGTTGATGGGAGCACAATATGCAAAAAATAAACAGTGTGTTGCTTAAAGTGGCTTTGCCATTCGGTTTGCTGTTTTCAATGTCTTTATTGGTGAGCGGGTGTGATAACTCGCAATCCCATCCTGAAGTGGCTGTAGTACAAAGTCAGCAGCCGATAGTGATTAATTGCTCTGATGTTTGGTATCAGCAGGTTGAAAAACAATTACTCTCTGGTGATGGTCAGGGCCATGGGCCTGATTTAGGCAGTGATGAGTGGCAAAGTGTGATTGAATTTAAGTTAGGTTTAAGAGGCGATCTTACCGTACCTAAGCGAAACACCGACGCTTGGTGCACTTTTATTGATGAACGGTTACAGCATTAAAGCTTGCCTGCACGGGGTGCAGGCAAGATCAAATACTAATATTTGGGCCTAAAAATCCCGTTGCCAGCCAGCATAAACTGTTGTTTCCCATTGGCTACTATCCAATGTTTGTGGGTATTCACTGTAACCTACTGTGCCACCTAATTTCAGCTTTCCTGCAAACAATGGACGATGATAGCTGGTATCGAGTTGGTAGACTCTTTCATATCTTCCCGGTGAAACCGGATTTCCACCTACCTGTGGGTTGCTGTCTGAACCATCGACATTTAACCTTAACCAACGCAATTTAGTGCTCAGGGTTTGCTGATTATCGAGTTGGGTAATAGCCCCTACGACAAGTGTTTCAGAGTCATTATCATAAGTGCTGCCTAAACTTCTTCCGTAATAGCGATATCCAGACTGATAAAATCCATGTTCATAGAGGCAGTTGTATATTTGAGGGTCTATCCCACAAGCAACCTTGGTATCAGAGTATTCGAGAAAAAAGCGCGTTGACAGCTGCGCGATATAAAAATCAACACCGCCCATGTTAGCGGCATTGATCAGTTTATTTTTCCCATTATGGTAATCTTCATGGGTACGTTCATAATATACACCGTAGGGAATACCAAATGCAGTATCAGACCATCTGAAGTCATAACCCGCTAACATGTTTTCTTGGCCGTTCTCTATTTCACCTTCATCCATGCCGCCATTGAATAAGCCATCCCACCAGTCTGACAGGCTATTACCGTAGCCATCGCCCCCCCACTGCATGGTCCAAGATGCGCCAATCTCAAGTTTGGATATTGGGCGTAGTGTACCTCTTGCACCCCAATGGCGCGCATTAGCAACATGACGTTCGCTTTCCATATGACTGAAGCTGGTGGTAAATGTCCAAGGGCCAGCCCAGCTTAACCAAGGGGTATCAAATGCTTGGCTATTGTTTCTAGAAAAGGTCATGCCGGGTAATGGTCGTGCATTATTTGTTTGTATCAAGCCTGTGTCCCAACTGGGGCCCCAATACTTTTGTACTGCACCAGCGGAAACAATCCAATTACCTAGCATTACAGCGGCAAAGCTGTCATCTAATCGACTGGTGTTTCCGTCAATCGAATCGTGGTGATAGCTAGCAGCCAGTCGGCCACTAAACCAATCTTGGGTGACTTCCACCTTAACTTCAGCTTCAGCCTTGTCACGGTAATCATTGCCAAAACCGACGAAGCGAGCACGATCGTTTGCACCATTAAAACCGGCAGAGATGTTCAGGCCTTGGTGATCTTTTTGATAAGCGGCGATGACTCTTTGATAGGCATCAGTTTGCGCACCCGTTAACGAGGCAATGTCGAAGTTATCGAGGTCACTTTTAATGCCGGCCCACATTAATGGGTAGGTGGTGATGGGCTGAATAATGATGCCATTATCTGATAAAAGTTGAATGTCGGCGCGTAAAGATAGGTCTGTTGGTTCTATCCACCAAGCTGCTTGAGCGCTAAAGCTGGATAGAACAGCAATCCCTGCCAATGGTAATAACTTCATTAATTTTCCTAATTAAGCTTTGATGTTGTAAATTCGATTTAACGGTTAAATTGCGATAATAAATGGTTAGCTCATGACGAGAGGTCGTTGACTATGTCTTGGTATTAATTGCCTGGTTTTTAGCTGATTTTGTTGTTTCAGCATAGGTATTTAGCATAGCTACCTGATGGTTGCGAGTCATGCTATTTACAGTAAATGCCCTAGCATCTTCATTGTTAGATAAATAATATGCAGTTGCAGGCTTGATTGAGCCACTATTGCCAGAAGAAATATTGGCCATATCAGCATAGATTTGATATTTCATTTGGGCTTTCTTGAACTGCACATAATTGTCTAGTTTTTCATTATCTTTAATTGGCGCAGGTTTTGTGGTTTCAATTGAGTTTTCAGCAGTCGGCTTAGCATCCATATCAACATAGGGTGTGGATTGCACTTTAGATTGCTCTGCAGCCAGCAAAGTATGAGCTTGAGGACTAATTGATACCGAAGTTGAGGTATTTGTTGTGGTATTAACCAAACGCTTAGGCTGCGCAGTGTGGTTAGGTTGATTTTCTGTAGGTTCTACTTTTTGAGTAAGGTTATAAGCACTTAAACGTGGATTTGCAGTAACAGATGAACCTTGAGCTGAAATGGCATGCATTATGGGCACCTTAAAAGTGGAGAAAAATTGAAATATCAACCTAAAATCTACTGATGATTTTAACCAAGTAATTTGATAAACCAGATTAAAAAATCGTCTCACAGCCTATTGCTAACGCTATCTTTACAACTTCATTCGGCTGGCAATGCCAATGTCACAACAATTCAACGTTTGTGCTATTTCTTGAAACATTTATCGCTCTGCATATGTCGCGGCATTGTTCTGCGTTATCACTTGTTGATGTAGAATAACGATATATTTTAAGCCTCGCTTTGAAGCCACTGGCGACAAGCGTCTGCACAACTCATTTCGAAAAAATGCTCAGCTAGGATTGAATGAAGATTATTTTACTGACACATCAACGGGAACTTGATAGAAAGTCCAATACAGGCCAGCTGGTTATTGATGTGTTGGGATTTGCGGCAAGTCGAATCATATGGGATAGAGTGAACCCTGATGGGGCGTTATTAAGCTTGATTCAACAAGCGAAAGTTGGTTTGTTATTTCCTGAGTTAGAGTCTAGTGAAAAAGGGGAGGGCGGCCAGCCTAGACAGGTTTGTATTGGAGAGAATAATAAAGCGGCATTGGCTGAATTTGAACACTTAGTCATTATTGATGCAACATGGCAGGAAGCCCGCAAAATATACAATCGCAGTGCTTATTTGCACTCACTGACAAAGGTTAATTTATCCCATTCAATCAAGTCTAGCTTTCGGCTACGTAGAAACCAAATCGACGGCGGACTGTGTACAGCAGAATGCGTTGGCTTGTTATTAGCCTATGCTGGTCAAGCACCATTGGCGGACGAATTAATGACTCATTGGGGCACTTTTAATCTAGAAGGTAGAAATAATAAGGCTTGAAAATAAAACTGGGCAAGTTCCCTGTGCCCAATTTTCAATCACAAGATAATTCATTTGTTAATATAGTGTTAACTGGTGGTGTAATGCAAGAGCTTTACAAAAAAGCCGGTATCTTTTTAACAAAGATACCGGCTTGATAGGGGTTAAGCCTATGAGTTAGAGTTTGTAACTCATGCTTAGCATGATCATGTGTGCTGTATAGTCATGGCTATTGCTGCCAAAACCAACCACATTCCATATACCATCTGGGGCGATATCGTTAGCGGCATCGTTATCTAAATACTTTTCAATTTTGTAGTCTAAACGTAGACCCATTTTGTCAGTAGCTTGATATTGTGCATACAGGTTAACATTATGCACTTTGGCAAAATAATCACCGTAATCACCGGTAATGCCCTGTCTTACCTGGGTATTACTGTCAGATTTAGAGTAAGTATAATCTAAGCCTAAACGTAAACGACTATCCATTAAGTTGTTGTAACTTAACCCAGCGCCCATGACATCAATCTTATCTTCAATTTCAGCTTGCCATGTCGCAGTGGCAAAATTGCTGCTGCCTGATTGATCTGAATTGATTGTTTGATGATTGTAGAAAGCATTCAACATAACATCTGCAGAAAACATATAGCTTAGATTTGCATCATAACTAGTGTCTTTAGATTCAGTTAAGCCGATTTCGGTATTTTTGTAGTCATCAAGTGCATAGCGCACACCTACGTCGATAGTTAGCTCATCAATTGGGGTATGACTTACACGCGCTTCAACTTGACTTCTGTCTCTGTCAGCAAGGTAGTATTTACGCAATAATTGATTTTGCTCTTTAGATGTCCATTCAGAGACATCATAGTCAGAACCGTCACGTTGACCATAACTGCCTTTAACCCACATGTCCCAGTTTTCAAAACTGTTGACACGAATTCGAGCCCAAAGGTTGTTCTCATCAGTGATTTCGCGGTCTTGGTAACTACGTTCATCACGTTTAAACTCGTAACCGCCGTCTAACTTTAAACCGTAATTGATACGGTAATCAGCGCCAAGTTTCGCTCTATGCGATGTGTGATCATATGGCGTGTTATAAGCCACCTGACCATTGACATTGTTGATGCTGATTTGGGTCCATTCTTCAACTTGAGTGTTGTTCTGGCGATCGCTGTAATCGTAACTGCCATTCACTCTAAAGCTGCGGCTGATTTTAGTTACAGCCTTTAAGTTCATCCCTGTTAGATCAACGCTTGCATCTAATGATTCAGTTGGCAGTTGGTAACCATAACCAGATGTAACAAACTCTTGGTCTTGGGTCATTTTACCTACCATTAATCGGCCAGAAACAGCAGTAACTGAGTCATTGAATTGTCCCATCAATGACACTGTGTGCGCTTCATTATCAGGATCAAGTGCCATATAACCGCGGGTTTGAGCACCAAATGTTGGGTTAAACGCGTTGTCGTAACTCAGTTGATTATTGTCATTTTTAAATGATGAACCATTGTAATTTAAGCTAGTAAACCAATTGTCACCTTTTAATTTAATGCCGGCTTCAAGCGTATCGGTTGTGTAATCTACCGGTTCAGCAAGCATCATTGACTGGTTAAAGAAGCTACCCGACGCTTGCTTAACTCCGGTTTTCTCTTCACGTTGAAAATTAACAAACGTGGTGAAAATCGATTCAGTTTGATATTCAATTCCTAAACCCGCTCTTTCACGGTTAAGTGACAATTCAAATGGATTCAAACTTGAATACAACATGGGCATTTGAGAGCTAGCGCCCGCAGTGACCCAGTTATCAGGTAAGGTTAAATCATTACCACCAACACCTTGATAAGGTGTTAGAGCAGTATTAGATGTATAGCTGGCAATGGAGCGATAGTTAAAGTTAAGGTTATAAGTTCCTAACTTGCCTACATTAATATCAGCACGACCATTATCCATGCCAATATCAGTAGCTTCTATATTTGCTCTATAACCATTGTCGCCACGATATTGAATATCAGCATCGAATTTTCCAGCAACTTCATTTGCCGTTTTAAAAGCATTAGCCGACTTGATATCGTCTTCGCTGTTGTAACCTACACCAATGCCAACACTGCCCGTTGTGCCAGACTCTACCGCACAGCCTTTACAAGACCAGGCTGAAAATTTCACATTTTCAGTATTAGCGTTGGCTAACCCATATCCGCCAGCCGTAGCCATAAAACTGGCAGGGGCAAGTAGGGCTAGGGTGATTAAGTTTAATTTATATTTCATAGTGTTAACTCCCTAGCGCTGTAATAGCTTACCTGATGGATGGTTTGAACCATGCACTTGGCTATGACAGTTTAAACAACTGCGGCCACCGGTAAATGCGTTGTCTCCAACATTCGAGCCCATACCAGTGTTGCCTAAATAGGCATTGCTAGCATGGCCATCGCTGGCATGACATTGCTGACACAGCTGCGGCGCACGTGTTTTTAACATGCCATCATTCACACTACCGTGTGGGTTATGGCAGCTAACACAATTTTCTGTTACTGGCGCGTGCTCCCACAGTTTAGGGCCACGTTTTTCAGTATGACATTCGTAACAGGTTTCATTTACGCTAGGTTTAATTAAATCAGCATCAGCTAGGCTTCCGTGTGGGTTATGACAATCACTACAGGTCATTTGATTCCACTTCATTGGATGACTAGAACGCTTATTCATATCGGTTTTTTGCTTAGTATGACAGCTTGTACACACTTCCATTTCCGTTTGCTTAGACAGCACCGGATCTTTAGCGGTATGAACACTGTGACAAGAAGCACAGGCCACATCAGCATTGTCATGATGGCTGGTGTTCCAAGACATACGTTTGTCATCTAGGTGACAACTCATACAAACACTATTTTGCTTGTCTGCTGGCAGGGTAGAGTTAGGGCCGAAGGCGATCATCGGCTCTTTACCACCTTTGTTGTGTGAACCTTGAGGACCATGACAGGCTTCACATTGTAAGCCAGCCATTGGGCTTTTACTTGAATCAATTGCCCCATGCACGCCTTTGAATAGATCCATGACCTTTTCTGAACGTTTGTGACACATTAAACAAGAGTCAGCACCTTTAGGTGAGTATTTGCCTTCTGCAAACTTGGTGTCTAATGTCGCTTCTACTTCCGCAGGCGACATTTTTTCATCCCATTTAGCAGCATGTGCAGGCATTGCCAAACCGACCATTAACACGGCGGCTGACATTAATCCTGCAAATATTGAATTGGTTCTGTTTTTTGTCTTCATTAGTAGACTTCCTAATTTGTCCATAAAAGCGCTTTGTGTATCTAAAAAGCGCGTTGCCAAGAAACAGGGAGAAGCTTTGGACTTCTCCCTATGGGCAAATTACATTTTTATTTTGGTGTGATTTTCAATGGTCGGTGCGTGACAGAAGAAACAAGTTTCTAGCTGTGCTGCATCGTTGGCGGCAGCTTTTGAGCCGTTAACTACCCCGCCTTGTCCTTCTGCGTGAGCTTTGATTTCATCAAAACCATGACAAGAAGCACAGGTTGCTGTGATAGGGGTGGTGTAACTATCGCCACCACCGGCAGTGGCTAACGCCCCTTTTACTTTGAAAGCATCAAGATTGAAGTCATTATGACACTGAGTACAATCTTTAATGATTCCTTGCTCGCCATGAACACTATGAAGCTTCATTTCGAAAGCACCTTGATTTGCGCCAGACGCATAAGTGCCATCAGGGGTGTGACAAGCAACACAAGCATCAACACCAATAATAGGTTGGCCATCTGCATCGTTCGTGTGAGAAAGTAGATCTGTCATCACAAAACCTGCGTGTTGCTGGCCCTTGTGGATTTCAAACTCTGGAGTATGGCAAGTTGCACATGCGCTAAAGTTAACGGAATCTATATGACGCATAGAAGGAGCTTGGCCAGATAGTGTGGCGAAGGCTAAGTCAGATTTCATTGCGGTGTAGAAATTAGCATTTAAGAATTTCTTACCATCATATGAGGTATCCATATTCTCATCTTTAACAACTTTAGAGCATTCGACAAACTCGCCATTTTCAGAACACAATGACCAGCCAACAAAGCTAAATGCCGTTTCGTTGTCGCTTCCTTCTGCACCCAGTTTAAGATCTTTGCTCGTGGTATAAACTAACTTACCGTTGTCAAATGCAGCAGTGCTGCCCTCAATGAATGAACCATTTTTAATTGGCTCTTGGGAGTCTTTTCCATAATATCCCAAAGTCACATTGTTTGGCCCCACGTTCGTTACAATTTCAAAACGTTGAATCATTGGCAATAGTGTTTCTAAATCAATCTTAACACCATTGGCATCGACAGCTTGGACTGAAATTGTTGCCGCTTTGGTTGTTGAATCAATGTTTGACTCAACACTGATGTCATATGCATTAATAAGCGCTTTCTTCTGAACAAAATCACCAGTATGAAGTTCTTCTGTCCAAGAGGCGTTATGACATGCGATACAGTTTGAGTTATCTAATTGTTGAGAGTGACCTTTACCGGCTTTAAAGTCGATATTAGTGTGACAACTTGTACAGGTTTCCATGGTTGGAATACGTGTCCAGTTACCCCATTCAGTTAACTCTTCAGATTCAACGTGACAAGTTTGACAGTTGTTTTGAATTAACTTTTCAGCAGCGACGCCATCATATAATTCACCCTTACTTTCAAATGATTTAGAAGCGTTGTGAATATTGTGAACTAAGTGGTTCCACTGTTTCTCGGTATCCATTGAGCTGCTATGACAGGTTGCACAAGTTTCTTGTGTGTAATAGCTACTGTGTCTTCTTGTTAATGGTTTGTCTTCTGCGTGACAAGCTGTACAGGTTTCGTGAGAGACAATATTTTTGGTATAAATGGCTTCATAGCCTTCACCATCAAAGTCTTTAACAATTTCACGACGGGGAACTGCTGTAACACCATCAACAAGAGTTGACCCGATACCACCCGCATATACATTAAATCTTTGGGTTAATTCTTGGTTATAATAGTCAAGTTTAAGGGTAAAAGTGTATTCACCATTTTTATTGTCGGTATAGCTACTTGTACCAGAAGCCCTTGCTGTTCTTGTCCACTGCGCACTATTACCAGCACCCGTGGCGCCCATTGGGGTAAGTTGAGCTGCAACAATGCCTAAATCCTGTAAACCAATAACAGGAATGTCTTCTTCATTGGTTGCGAAAACGGTTACAGTTGGCATACCGTTGTCATAAGTTACATTGGTAACATCAAGATTTAGTACTTGAATAGCTTCAGCGGGTTCACCACCTGGATTGCCAGGGTTACCCGGTTTACCATCATCACCACCACAACCGGCAAGCGTCATAGAGGTGGCTGTTGCTAATAACAGCGCAATTTTTGAGTATTTTGTATTCATCATATTTTCCCTGCAAAGGTAAAACATTATCTTAACTGGCAGTTTCCTCTGCAAGGTGCACCTAAATGGAGCTTATTATTCAGCTAAGTCAATGTTGGAAAATGTATTCCTATCAATAAGGTTACTGCACCTGAGTTAAAAAATCTTTAACCCTACGGTGAATGTGTGACTCTGTTCTAACTATTCCTAAAGGGGTACTTAGAAATGCTAGAGAGGAGACAATGTCTCCTCTCTAGTAAACTGTTATTTAAAAATAACAGGGTGAACTTTATCTACACCAAAGGCTTTGCCTTCAGCGTGACAAGTCGCACAGGTTTCTGAGCCAGGGACATAAGTACCTACAGGATCATTTGCAGCACCACCTTCAGAGCGAATATGCGCAACAATGGACTCTTTGACACCATGACAGCTGACACAAGTTGCTGCAGTAGGCGAGAATTCTACTCGGCCTAACTCTGGGTCTGTAGTTTGAGTTGCTGGAACTTCACCAAGATTTTTCATGCTTAATTGGCCTTTATCATGGCACGTAGCACAATTACCATAGTGAGAAGGGAAGGTGATTCTATCTTCGCCACCAGCTTCTTGGCCGTCACGCTTATTTGCGTGTAAGGCATGAATGCGAACTTTAAAATCAATATGTTCGACTATTGTTTTGCTACTGCCTCTAGAGTAAGTCGCGTTATGACACATTTGACATTCACCCTCAAAGTTTGTGTAAGAACCATCATGTTTAATTTTGGTTCCGCCAAACTTAGATAAGTACTTGCCATCATGACAGTTTGCACATGTCTCGTTGCTGACAACTTGACGACGTGCAGTTACATTTTCTGTTCCAGATAAGTCAAATGGTACTATTTCACCAACAATAGTAGCTGGACTTCTTGCTTCGTCAGTGCCTGAACCGCAAACAACACCTTGTAAGGTATCTCGGTCTACACACATTTTAGTGGTAATCACTGCAGTTGAAGGAAGAGTGGCGTCAGCTGTTAAATCCATTCCTGAAACAACATAACTGAATAAACCTTCATTCGAGCTGGTTGGAGTTTGTTTTAGTAACTCAACTTTTTTGTAACCCAATTCAAAATCATCATTATTACCGAAACCAAGCATTAAATTACTTTGCGATAGTCTTGCATCTAAATCAGGGCTCGTGACACTTTTTTCGTTAGTGTCTATAACCTTAATGTCAAAGCTTAGCTCTTGTTTAGCCATATCGTAGCTGACACTCTTCGCGACTAAACTTGCGCTGTAACTATCTTGTGCATTTTGTTTGGCTACTGCATCTGTAAAGTGGTGGGCTGCACCAGGAGTACCTTGATCAGCATGACATGTCGAACAATCAGTTGCTCCCATATACTTTTCATGCATGTCACTTTTGATTTGTGCAGGATCAGTTGAGCCAGAGTGGCATGATCCACATGCTAATGCTGTATGGTGCTTAAAGTTATCGGTATCTGGTGGGCTTTGCTCAGTATCTTGGTGACACGCTTGACAATCATATAGATCGGCAGGGAAGGTCACTTTAGAATAATCATGCACACTACCTTTATATCCAGCTATCAGATAATCGCTTTTATGGATTTTGTGCGCCATGTAAGCAAAGTCAATTGGGCTGCCAGTTTCTGGGTCAGCTGAATAGCTAGTGTGGCATACTTGACAATTTTCTAATGCAAATCGCTTATCGCCATGAAGAATTAGTTTTGGTGCCCAAGCATGATCATAATCATCGCTGTGACAACGTAAGCATGATTGTTCAAGAGAGTTAACAATTCGGCTTTCTTCTTCACTAACAGCTTCACCCGTCGTTGGGGCAAAATCAAAGTGAGTATTGACTAGTTTGTTAGTGTTTTGATCTGCTCTTAATTCCATCGTTACACGGTGTGTTAAGGTTTCATCGTAAGTAAGATCTAAACCTTCGATTGGCTCTAAGTTATTTAAGTTAAGGTTGAACGTATAAGAATATTGTCCAGGTGCTTCACTCGTTAAACAGTCTTGTTTACAGCTTGACTCAATTGTTGCTTGAATCTTAGTGCCTGCTTTATCTTCATATCCTGGTGGAATTTCAGCTTGAACTGGAACAACGACCTTGTTGTTGTAGTTTACCCATTGTGGCGTTTTGTAGCCTTTGCCTTTTTGTGGGACAAGTTTAGCAATACCTAAACCCAAGGTGTCGACTCCAGGGTAAGTATCAAGGTCGGTAATCGCTACACCATTCGCATCTTCGAGTGTAAAGTTAACTTTTATTACGCCATCGGTGATATCTGTATTGTTAATTGTAACGTGTAAACTTGATGCTTTTCCGACCGAAAGACTAATTGGGCCATCAGGACCATCTTCGCCATCTTTACCATCGCTACCACACCCAGCTAGTGCAAAAGATAAAATCCCTGCACTAAATACAGCTTTTGCTGTCGTATTAAAATTGAATCGTTTCATCATATTTCCCTGCAATATAATAATCACTTTAAGTTGTAGTTCATCCAAAAGTGTTTGGTTTTAACCCATAGACAGTTTAACTAACCTCTTACTCTTGTTCAGCGAGAGGACGCGAGAGTTGTGAACTATGTCCATCTATTCCTTTAGTAGTAGCGCTTTAACTATGATGTTGATGTTTCATGTTAATTTTTTACTTAACTAAACTGTTTATTTGTAAAGATATCAGTTTTCTTCGAAACTTTTTCTCAACAATAACATTAGCAAATCTGGGGGGATTATGATTGAAAGAAATGTTAGATTTTGTGATGAAAGCTGAGATGTGTGAGTTTGGTCACATTTTGTAACTCACTGAAAACAATATGAATTGAGAATAAATCTCATTAGCGTTTTTGGGGTTGAATAATTTACCCTGAGTAATAAGGTTTTGCGAAGAAGATGAAGGGCTTGCAGATATCATCCAATCTAAATGTAAATTCAAATTCTCTATGAGTTGGTAATTTGCATAGGTTCTGAACTGTTGATTTGATGAGTTCAGCTGTGCAAATAGAGGTAGGTTCATTTGATAATTCACGCCAAGAATAAGTTTGTTATTGAACAATTGCTGCAGGATGACTTCGCTGCCTAACACGGTATATTCATTATGACTCGCGGTATTTTCTTGCAGCATTTCTGTGGCGGCGTGATTTGATGTGTATTCCAATGGATAAGTTATATGTTGCTGATATTTAATAAAACTATTAATACTGAATTGTGTAGATAGTTGCCATTGTGAGTTTATGCCAATTTGAGCCTTAGGTATTGTCAACCAAGATGAATGCTCATAGTTGTCATATGATTCGCTATTACTTAAGAGGGTTACTGACCCAGGGAAGTTCATTGTGTCAGCGCCAGCACTTTGGTTGGCTTGATTATTGGTCATAAAATGCTCTGTTAACTCAATATATGTATTGCTCTCAAATTCACCAGCCTTACTGGGTTGATTAATACCAAGCATTGAACATAAGAAAAATGTGATAAGTAAAATGCGGCTCATTAACATTCTCCTTCTAACAGTGAGGTATGAATAAATGGCTAAGTACTTGAATCGGAATTTTGGAGTAACTAAAAGTATAGAAGATGTTATCGAGCGTGCTTTGAAATTTTGGAATTGGGCAATGATTGTGCAACTGGTGTCTAAAACGAAAAAAGGCAGGCTTTAGGGGTTGATTGCACTGATGGGTTAAGGGATAATCGCCGCGTTCTAGATAAGATTTTCGTTTTTCTAGAAGATTATGGTGACCCTAGGGTCCCCCCGCAACGATAACTTGTGAACTCGGCCAGGCCCGGAAGGGAGCAACCGCAGCAAGCGACTCGTGTGCCGGGGTGTCGGCTCTAGGGGAGCCTCCAAACTCCCCCCATTTACTATTTAAAACACCCCTTTGCGGTATTATTCAGTGTGTTTTAACTGCATTACCGGTTGTTGTGGCTGTTGGTTCTCTTGTTCTTCTTTTAATCTTTTTTGTAGATTGGCTTTCAAAAATGCTCTTGAACGTTCTAGTGCCGTACTTATTTCCGTTTTCATTTGCTTGAGTTCGTTATAATCTTCGAAAAAATAAGTATCAACTAAGTGTCTAATATACCGAACCGGTAATTGGTTTAACGTAACACAGCAAAGATCTGCCAGGTAGTCCTCAGGTAACTCTTCCATTAAGCCTTCATCGCGCAAGATTTCCAACAGTAAGACTTCATAATAATTACGGAACTCTAAATGCATGGTGTTACTCCATTGAAATGTTTTTATTCTGCAATTGCAGTCTTTTAAAGGCTGGTTAAGTTGTTCATTGTTTTATTTTTACACCCAAATCTGATTTGCTGCAATCAACAATTGGCTGTGTCTTAGGGTTAATGCTTCAACTTGACGACTATAACCACCACCAATTACTGCGGCAATCGGAATACTTTGTTGTTTTGCTATAGACAATACTAGCTTATCTCTTTCAAGAATGCCTTGAGTTGTGATATTTAAGTAACCTAAATCATCATCTTCATGAATATCAACTCCGGCATCATAAATGATTAGATCCGGTCGATGTAACTGGGTTAAATATTTTAAGATGCTGCCAATGTGAGCAAGGTACTCATTATCATCACATCCCTTATCCAGCTCAATATCATAATCTGATTGTGGTTTTCTGGAAGGGAAGTTTTGTTTGCAATGTACCGAGCAACTTATAATGTTTGGTTGGGTTTGACACAAGGTGGCAGTGCCGTCACCTTGATGAACATCGCAATCAAATATCAGTACAGTATCCAGTTTTTCGGTTTCAATAAGATGGTTAGCAGCAATGACTAAGTCATTAAAGATGCAGAAACCGCTGCCAAAATCGCGATGTGCATGGTGATATCCGCCGGTAAAATGCACTGCTATCTGATGTTCCAGTGCAAGTGTGCAAGTAAGTAGAGTACCATTTATCGCATGTAAGGTTCTATCAACTAAACGCTGACTCCAAGGAAAACCTATCCTTCTTATTGCTTTAGCATCGATGGTGCCATTGATAAAGGCATTTACATAATCTGGATCATGCACCGCTTTGATAAGTTCCAGATCTATTTTTTCAGCTTGATAATGCCGACTTGAACAAACTAAGCCGTTTTCAATGGCGTAGTTAAACAATTGCTGGTACTTAGCTGTTGGGAAGCGATGCAGAGGAGGTAACGCCAGCTGTGAATAGCTGGCGTGATAAACAAAAGGAAATTTCATTATTCCATTACAATTGCTTTATAGCCCAACCCATAAACTCTTTACGGGTTTTTTCGTCAGCTTGTAACCACCAATATTGCAGCATTTGCTCAGCTTGTGCTGGGTTATCAACTTTAATCGGTTGAGCCGTTTTTACTTCGCTTGTGGTAACCGCTGTTGCCGCTACAGTGGCAGATGCCGCAGTTGCTGCTACTGCAGGTTTTGCTGATTGCACTGCTACGGCTGGGGTGACTCCATTACCTGTGGCATTGACAGCTAAGGCATCAACGTTATCACCTTTGTTGCTACTAAAAATGTTGGCAAAAAATGACTTTTCTTCAAAATTAGTTTGTTCAACTGAGTAATTAACAGCACCTTTATCTTCTCGGGTAATAATAATCTTTGGGTCTTTCGCAAAGGATTTTGGGCGTTTAACCACTTCACCATCGGCAGCCGATAGCGTGTAATTTACATCGCCATCAACATTTAATGTCACAATAAACGGAGCTGACTTGATAAAGCTTTGACTGTCGGTGAAATCATCTTGGACCATATCATGATATCTAATTGCGATTTTATGACTGCCATTGTCTAGTGTTAAATCAGATTTGTGGCTAAACATGTTTGTTTCAATCTGTTTGCCATCCAGCGCCAAATATTCAAAAGACATGGGAATAGTGAGGTTAGCTGCCATCAACGAAGTCGATGATAGCAATGCCATGATAGCACCGGTGGTGACGAATGATTTCATTGTTGCTCCTTAACGATTAAAACTTTGGCGAGGACGCTCAAAGTGTTGTATCCGCTCTTCAATATAACTAATAGCTTGGCGGCATTTACCTAAACGACGATGCATTAAAAGGATGTCATTTTGCAATCTAATTTTTTCAGCAGCATGACATAACTCTAGATTTGATTCCATTTGTTGAATTTTATATTCAAACTTTTTAGCCCAATTTACATGTTTGTTCAATTCTTCATAAAGCTGATGACTGTTATACATGACATTATTTGCAATCCAACCAAATTCACTGTTTTGCATTGTTTGCTTCTGTCTTTTGGCATATCGAGCGCGATTACTGGCTTTTTTCTGTTCGGCCGACTTTAAGTTCAAACCTGTTGTCAACAATGCTCGTCTTAGTGCGGTGAACCTATCTTGAATGCGTTGGCAACTCAATTCAATAGTGCTTTTGGCTAGCTTTAGTGTTAACTGTTTTTCTAATTGGGTGACATCTTTGCGCAGCTGTTGCACGCATGGCAGTAATTGCGCGCCTTGTTGGACAAATAGATTATGGTTAAACCGTTCAACGTGTTCGAGTGTTTTTTTCTGTTGGGGAGCGAGCTGTTGATCATGTTGAAGTACTTCTTGTTCGATATGGTCAAGTTGCTGCTTCAATGTTTGAATTAACTGTTGGGTGTTCATGCCCAAGCGCTCCAAGCCAAATGTGTCGCGATACAAACCACGGAAATAATAAACAGTGGCTTGATAAATGGAATGCCGAATCGAATTGCACTTCGAGCTCCCATAAAAGATCCTGCCATCATACAAATTCCCATCCATAATCCTAACAACCAATCAACTTGACCCCAAAAGGCAAATATCACTAAGGCAGTAATGTTACTAATTAGCGTCATAATTCGTGCTAATGCGCAGCTTTCTAGCAGTGGTAACTTATGCAGTGATATAGATGAAACAGTCCAAAATGCACCTATCCCGGGGCCTGCAAAACCATCATATCCACCTAATATTAGCCCCTGTATCCCCTGACGAGTGTTTGACGGGGCTTTCTGGGGAGAAACACAGTGTTTCCCCCCCATGGCTTTAGGGCTGAATAAAGTATAAATAGCAATACTGATAATCAGCAATGGTAATAGCTTTTCAAGCCATGAAGCATTGATTAAAAAAACCAGTCCGCAGCCTAAAATAGCGCCAATAAACGTAGCTATTGCACAGGTTTTCCAAAAAACGGGGGTAAATAATTGCTGTTTATAATACGTGTAGCTTGAGATTGTTGAGCCAAAGCAGGCCGCCAGTTTATTGGTGCCTAAAGCCATATGCGGAGGGATCCCAACGGCGAGTAATGCTGGAATGGATAATAGTCCGCCGCCGCCAACAATGGCGTCAATAAAACCAGCAACAATTCCAATAATAGCCAAAATAGCAAGATGGCTTGGGTCTAACAATAATTCCAAAAAAATACCTACTCAATCACGCGTCTAAAAGGCGGCAATGCATCAATTAACGATTTACCATAACGTTTAGTCACTAAACGGCGATCCAAAATGGTTACCCTGCCATAATCTTGTTCTTTACGCAGTAATCTACCACAACTTTGTACTAACTTACGTGAAGCATCTGGAATGGTTAACTGTAAAAAAGGATTGCCCCCTTTCACTTTTACATATTCAGCATGAGCTTGTTCAACGGGCGATGTTGGGACGGCAAAAGGTAATTTTGTAATAATTAGGTTGGTAAGGTAGTCGCCGGGTAAATCTAACCCTTCAGAAAAGCTGCCCGTGCCAAAAATAATACTGGGTTCACCATCATCGCAACGTTGCTTATGTTGGCTTAAAATTTGTTGCCTAGGCATAGTACCTTGAATAAACAGTTGTGAGGCGGGGATTTTTCCTTCGACCAGTTCGGCGACTTTTTCCATTTGCCAATAAGACGCAAATAATACTAATGAAGCCATTTCACCATCAATTAAGGCGATGATTTGTGTTGCTAATTCAGCGGTGTAATCTTCATCAGTTGGCTCATTATCCATTTGTGGAATGAATAATGTGGCATTATTTTCATAATCAAATGGCGATTGCAGTGCTAAGAAGCGGCTTCCATCATTGGTGCTTAAACCCACTTGATGAGCAAAGTGATTAAAGTTATTCAATGCCCTTAATGTGGCACTGCATAGCACAACCCCAGCGGCCTTTTGCCATAGCATTGATTCAAGCATAAAGCCTACTTCAATAGGGGAGGCGCTAACGAGATAATCCTGTTGTTTACCCGTAATGAGTTCAATCCATCTT
Source organism: Shewanella sp. ULN5 (assembly GCF_030731885.1). Classification (NCBI taxonomy): domain Bacteria; kingdom Pseudomonadati; phylum Pseudomonadota; class Gammaproteobacteria; order Alteromonadales; family Shewanellaceae; genus Shewanella; species Shewanella sp. ULN5. The sequence goes on along the minus strand of NZ_JAPJEE010000004.1, from coordinate 38,953 downwards.
GCGGTTGGCGCACCTTTTTTACTGTCTTCTTTGGCAATCATTTTCCACACTTTATGGAGGTTTTCTATGCGCTGCAGAATAAACCCAGTTTCAGATAGCAATCCTTCAGATTGATGCTTTGGCACTTCGCCGTCTTTGATTGCTTCAGATAACACAGCAACGACTTTATTAAATTGCTTGAGTCCGCTGCCAGTGGCTGTTGCCAAGTTTTCTGATTGAATAGTTAATGATTGCGGCAGTTGGCCGTGTTCAAAACGCCATCGTGTTTCTGGGTTAGCAAAAAATTGTGGTTGAGTGTCGCAAAAATGGGCCACTTGATTCAGTAAGCTAATGATATCGGTAATGTGATCAAGCATGGCTTGAACAGGCGCAATAATATTATTGGTTTTGAGCTGGTTTTGTAATTTGCTACAAGTTTTACTGGCTTTATCCAACCAATCACATGCCCCTCTAAGCGTTGCCTGACCACTAGAGAAGTCACGCGCGACAATAGGCAGGTGATGTGCTTCATCAATAATATAAAACATGTCTTCAGGCTCGGGTAAAATCACGCCACCACCTAATTCTAAATCAGCGAACAATAAACTGTGATTGGCAATCAATACATCCCAGGTGTCGACGTCTTCACGGGCTTTATGAAATGGACAATTATGATGAGCCGAAACCTGACGATGGCAACTGTGCTTGTCACAGCATATTTGTTGCCACAAAAAGTCAGGAATGGGATCTTTTAAGCTATCAAGTTCACCGTTCCATTTTTTCTGATGATAATCTTGATGTAACTTTTGCAGTTGTTCTACCTGGCTTTGATCGGGTTTTGTTTGCCACATCGCCATTTGAGAGCCATCTTGCGAGCCCATCATAGCTTCTAATTTGGCCAAACATACATAGCGTTGACGGCCTTTGACTAAACCAAACTTAAAGTCCAAGCCTGAATGCTGTAAAAAAAAGGGCAAATCTTTATGTAATAATTGCTCTTGCAGTGCAACCGTTGCTGTCGCTATGCATATTTTCTTTTTACTGGCGATCCCCAAAGGGATTGCTCCCAATATATAAGATAACGATTTACCAATACCTGTGCCGGCTTCAACCACAATAATACGACGCTGTTTGTCATATTCACCCGCTAAGGTTTTAGAAATTTCTGCCACCATATAGTTTTGTTCTCGTCGCGAACGAAACTGCGGCATTGCAGATGCAATGTCTTTATAGATGGTGCGAATTTGCGTTTTTACCTTATCGGTTAGCATGAGTAGTATGTATTCTGCTGTGACTGATTTATGCTGTACATAATAACAGTGAATCTTAATGCTTAAAACAGATAATCAAATTGAACTCAAAACTCTTGTCATCAAATAAACCATTAACTCGAATTGAGGGACAGGTATTAACACGCCACGCGAGCTATCGTCAGGGACAGTTAGTGCTGCAATATTATGTCAAAACGCTTAGTGGCCCAGTGTTAGTTGAATTACATAATGAAGAGTTAGTGTGCTTTTGTCGTCAAATTGACATTGATAAGTTAATGCCTTTTTTGACTCAGGCAAGAGTGGCGTCTTTGGCAATGTCTAACTTTCAGCATCAAAGTGTTTGTGGTATTTACCTTAAAACCAGTGCTGCTTTAAAGCAACTTCAACGCGTGGCAAATGATATTGGCATCGCTTTATATGAAACAGATATACGCGCTGAGCAACGTTATTTAATCGAACGCTTTATTGCATTTGATATTCAGTGCGAAGGCGTTTGGGCTGAAAGTTCAACAAATCTACTCAGGTTAGATGCTTCAAGAGCCAGAAGGGTAATACCGACTGAACTTTTGAATCATAATCAAGCGGTTGTTACTGATGCCTTAGAGCAAAACTTTAATCTCAAAGTTATTTCACTGGATGTAGAATGCAGCATGCAAGGTGAGCTTTATTCTGTAGGCTTGTATGGGGCAAGTTATAAACGTGTCATCATGATTGGTGCCGCAGATGATTATCCCAATGCCGAAGACTACATCATTTGGGTTGCCGATGAACGGGCTTTATTGCATGCGTTAATTGCATGGTTTGTAGCGTTTGATCCCGATATTATTATCGGTTGGGCTGTCATTGTATTCGATCTCGCTTTGTTATTTAAACGATGCAAATACCATCATATTCCTCTGTTGATTGGCCGAGGTGAAACGGCGTTATCTTGGAAAGTTGAGGACAAATATCGACCAGAAACATTAAATTTGCCCGGTCGAGTTGTGTTAGACGGCATTGATTGGCTCAAAGCTGCGTTTTATAAGTTTGATAGTTTTTCACTTGAGTTTGTCTCACGAGCCTTACTCAACGAGGGGAAAGCGATTGAACATGTTGAAAATCGTGGTGGTGAGATTAGTGACATGTTCGTTACAGATAAGCCAAAACTAGCCCATTACAATCTTACTGATTGTAGATTGGTGTGGGATATCTTTGAAAAAACGCAATTACTGCCTTTTGCAATTGAACGAGCCAAGCTTACGGGGCTAGAATTCGGTCGAGTAGGCGCATCTATCGCCGCATTTTATCATTTATATTTACCTTATTTGCATCGTAGTGGCTTTGTTGCACCGCAAATGCCAGCCAGTAATGGATTAGAAAGTCCTGGTGGCTATGTTATGGATTCTATCCCTGGACATTATAAAAATGTCTTGGTACTGGATTTTAAAAGTTTGTACCCCTCAATCATTCGCACTTTTTTAATTGATCCTAAAGGGCTAGTTGAAGGATTAAAAATTGCTGAGTCTGATGTTGATTCTGATGCTATTGTGGCGGGGTTTTTAGGGGCAAAATTTCATCGTAATAATCCCATTCTTCCCAAACTGATTGCCAGTTTAGCTGAGCAAAGAGAGTTGGCTAAAAAAAGTCATAATCAACCTTTGTCGCAAGCCATTAAAATTATCATGAACTCGCTTTATGGCGTGCTTGGGTCAAAGGGGTGTATTTTTCATGACGCTAAACTTGCTAGTTCAATCACCATGCGTGGTCATCAAATTATGAAGCTCACAAAATCTTGGGTTGAAGAGATGGGCTACCAAGTGATTTATGGCGACACCGACTCTACTTTCGTTTGGCTGGGCGATGAGCTGCAAATTAGTGCGGATGTAATTGGTCGTCAAATGGCAGAAGCAATTACTCAAAAATGGGCGGTATGGTGTGATACTGAATATAATTTAACTAGCTTTCTTGAGTTAGAGTTTGAGAGCCATTTTAATCAGTTTATTATGCCCACTTTAAGAGGCAGTGAGCTTGGCAGTAAAAAACGCTATGTAGGGTTAAAAATAGATAAACATCATCAGCCTGAAATGGTGTTTAAAGGCATGGAACAGGTAAGAAGCGACTGGACTCCGCTTTCAAAACGTATTCAATATCAGTTATATCAACGTTTTTTTAATCAGCAAGATGTCAGTGAGTTTTTACAATCTCAGGTCGCATTGTTAAAGCAAGGAGCTTTTGATGCTGAATTAGTATTAAAAAAGCGCTTAAAACGAAATGTTGAAGATTACACAGCTAAATCTACACCTCATGTTAAAGCCGCTAAGCTTATGGCTGAATATCAGCAAGATAACAATTGGTTAAAAAGGGGTGCGGTTATTGAGTATGTGATGACGACAGCCGGAGTACAGCCTGTTTGCGATAAAATCTGGTTATTAGATTATGATTATTATATCGAAAAGCAAATAAAACCCATTGCTGAACCGATACTTTCCCTTTTAGGGTTGAGTTATGATGACTTTTGTAATGGGCAAATGTTATTGATTTAATGTAAACCCCAAACCCCAAACCCCTAAACCCCTAAACCCCTAAAGCCCTAAAGCCCTAAAGCCTCAAAGCTAATTGAAAAAATCAGTTTAAATAGTGTTTTATTAATGACGTCTGTCAGTTAAACGTTATTTTTTAATCGTTAACATTCAATTAGATTAATTTATTCTTTTCAGCAAATTTCGCAGTGATAATGCAGATTAATTTGCGCATTTCCCTGTCAGTTACAAGTAAACAGTCCACTGCTTCTAAAAGTGGCAAGACAATGTCCAATGAACAAACCATTTGATAATAGATTTATTGTTCAAGCTTTTTATTAAATAAAATTTAAAAATATTTTATCTTGGTTGTTTTGATGCAACTTTAGGATGTCCAGTGCGCCATAGCATAGTTAACAGTGAAGATTGTTTAATCGATTTACATCCTGCTGGTTAAATTCTCGACTGGAATGAGGGTGTGAACAGTTTGCTAATGGTGGTGTTGACATTCTTCAGCAATTTTCAGTTTAAAAAAGTCAATAGTAAGTTTTTATACTGAAAAACTAACATTTGCTATTGCTTAACTAATTAAAATAGCTATCTGTATAAATACATCTGTTGTTCTTTTGTTGAATGGTTCACTTTTTTGCATTTATTTTACCTGCCTTTATTATGATATTGATTTTAAAGTTAAAATATTAACTACCCTTGCTGGATGTTCATAAAAGTTAACAGCTTTAAGTTGATAGTTTGATTAACTTTTGCGCTTACAGTGCGTCAATTGTTGATTACTTGTTTCAAATGTGATTTTATTGCGCTGTAAATGTGATTTTGTAGTCGCAATTGTTACAGGTCGTCATTAACCAGCATGTTAATTAATGAACTGTTGGAATTATAAGAAAGACAAATATGTCCAGGGAGATAGACAATGCTTAAGAACGTATTAGCTAATTCAGTGCGTGTAGCACTACTCGGCGGTGCTGCAGCTGCTGCATTTAGTGCCCCAGCAGTATTTGCTGCTGAGGAAGAAACTTCAGAAGGTCTTGATAAAGTAGAGCGAATTGAAATTACTGGTTCAAGATTACGCTCAACAGATATGCAGGGTTTTTCACCAGTCCAAGTTCTAGATTCAAAAGACATTGACATGTCTAGTGTGGCTAACATACAAGAACTTTTACTTAAAAACCCTGCATTTGGTTCACCAGGTATTAGTCGTACAAATTCAAACTTTTCTACAGCAAGCGCTGGTGCTGCAACAGTAGATCTTCGTAATCTTGGTTCTTCACGAACTTTGGTTCTTGTCAATGGCCGCAGATTTGTGGCAGGTGTACCTGGTGAAAGCTCAGTAGATTTAAACTCTATACCAACTCAGTTTATTGAACGAGTTGAGATTATGACTGGTGGCGCATCTGCTGTTTATGGTTCTGATGCAGTCGCTGGTGTTGTAAATATTATTTACAAAAAAGAATTTGAAGGTATTGAATTCGATTTCCAAAGAGGACAAAGCTCTGAGGGTGACTCTGATGAAACTCAACTTCAGTTTACAATGGGTACTTCTTCAGCTGATGGTAAAGGCAATATAATGCTACATGGTGCTTACACACAGCAGGGAGCTGTTTTTTCAAAAGACAGAGAGCGTTCAGCTGTTGACCAAGCATCATCAGGAGCATTCTTTACAGGTTTACCGGAAGATATGTTTACTCCGCAAAGACCTTTTTATTCAAGCTATGCTCCGCAAGGTCGTTTTTTTGCTGGCGCAGATCAATATACATACAATAGCAAGGGCGAGTTAGTTAAAGGCTGGTCCACTAATGGTTCAGATACTGCTGAGGCTAATGGTTTCAATCGTAGTGAATATCGAACGATTGCTATTCCTACTGAGAGATACCTATTAGCCGGTACTGGTAAATATGAATTTGTTGATGGGTGGAATGCTTTCCTTGAAGGTACATATGCAGCAACATCAACAAAAACCAAATTAGAACCATTCCCAATGTCCTCAGATGATATTTTTTCTGCTTCAGGTGGACAAATGCCTATTGAGTATGAATCATTTATCGAGAGTATGACTAACCCTGGTGAATATGAGCGTACAGTAGTTCGAAATGCTTTTATTCCTGATGCGATGTATAACTCTGCAACTGATACCAATGGCGATGGACTTAAGGATATTTTCTTTACACGACGCCTAGCTGATGTTGCCGCTCGTGGTAACGTTGCTGATCGAGACACATTTAGAATAGTTGCAGGCGTAGATGGTGAGATTACTGATGGTTGGTATCTAGATGCTTTCTACGGTTATGGTCAAACTAAAGAGTCACAAGTGTCAAGTGGTCAGTTTAACTCTTTGAACTTCCGTTCAGCACTCGAAGCAGTTACAGATGCTGATGGCAATGTAGTTTGTCGTGATGCAACAGCTAGAGCACAAGGTTGTGTTCCTGTAAGTGTTTTCGGTGCAGGGTCAATATCAGCTGCTGGTGCTCATTATATCCAGGCTCCAGGTTTATTAGCCACACTAACTAGCCAAGAAACCGCTGGTTTAAATATTTCTGGTGATATTGTTGAACTTCCTGCTGGTGCACTTGGTTTGGCTGTTGGTACTGAGTACCGTAAAGAGTACTCTCGTAGTGAGTTTGATGCATTACAACAATCAGGTTTGAATGGTGGTAATGCTATTCCTCGTACTGAGGGTGAGTTTGATGTCACCGAATATTTTGCAGAGTTAAATGTACCGATATTAGATGGTGTGTTTATGGCTGAACAATTAAATCTTCGAGGCGCTTATCGTTGGTCTGATTATTCAACTGTGGGTAATACTGACAGCTGGAACGTAGCTTTAGATTGGGCTCCAATAGATGAGGTTAGATTCAGAGCTATTAGAGCACAATCAACTCGAGCACCAAATATTAATGAACTGTATTCTCCTCCAAGTCAAACTTTCCCTTCAGGATTAACTGACCCTTGTTTAGGTGTAACTAATACTTCTTCTGGTGCAGCAGATGCTGCCTGTAGAGCAGATGCAGGTGTATTAGATAACATTAATGCTAATGGTGCATTTACCCTAAATCAATCAGATTTACAAGGTATTAGTGGGTTCAATCGTGGTAATACTCAACTAGGACCTGAAAAAGGTAAATCTTGGACATTTGGTGTAACGATTTCACCAGAAGGAATTCCTGTTGTAGAAGATTTTGATTTCAATGTTGATTATTTTGATATTACAATTGAAGATGCAATTGTATCAACACCTCGCCAGTTTATTCTTGATGAATGTTATGGTGGTGATCCTTCACTATGTTCTTTTGTGACTCGTCGTCCGCAAGCTGCAGGCGCAAATAGCGCAGGTTCACTTGAGTACATTGACTCTGCAGTGACTAACAGTGGTGGATTCGCTACCGAGGGTATTGATTTAGTTGTAAGTTATGCTAAAGATTTACAGGACTACTCGCTTACTGGCCAACTTAATGCTCGAGTTTCATACACTCATGTTATAGATGGATACACAACACCTTTACCTAATTCAGCTGATGATAACTTTAACGGAGAAATAGGTTCACCAGAAAACAAGTGGTACTTATCACTGGGTTACACATGGGAAGATGTTACTGTTGCTTGGAATACTACCTTTATCGGTGAATCCTTCTTAGATGATAGCTTTCTTTCTGGCTATGATTTAGCACCTGAATCTGTAGGTGTTGGTTCTGTTACTTATCATGATCTTAATGTTTCATACCGTCCATGGGATGTTGCTGAGTTCTATGTTGGAGTTAACAATATCTTTGACCAGGACCCTCCAGCAATTATTACTGGTTTACCTGGTAACTCTACTGGTGCGGAAACTGATGCCGGAACTTATGATGCCATTGGTACTAGATATTATGGTGGTGTAAGACTTAGATTCTAATTTATAATAAACTGTTCCAATGCCGCCCAATTTAAATGGGCGGCATTTTTCTACAAAGAAAAGTGAGTTTTACACGATTGCATATTCCTAATAAAATTTCTGAGTTATGATAACAGATTGACAACTCATTTTTTATCAACATATTGCTGAGTTTAACTCAATACAAATACACGCTATTGCCGTTACAATGATTCCCTGTTGATAGTGTAGTACAAAGTTAAAATATGAATTTATGATCTCTCAATGCCATTTTTTATATCGAACTATAGTTGAAGCTACTAAGTCACCTCAGATGTTGAGGTATCCCCACGAATTTAATAAGATGCTTGTTGATCCTTGGTTAACGATTGAAGTGTTCAAATTCCTGCTGCCAGTTAGACTTGCACGTGACTGTTTACTCAGTCTCGCTTAATCAGATGTTGCCACTTTACTTGTAGACCCTTAGCATTGCGTTTAAAAATTACTAATACCAAACCGCATTAGACTTTGCTTAGATTGGTCCAGTTTCGAGCGCATAAACTTTTACCCTGTCATTGCACTGAATAAAAGTATTCCAGGCATTGCAACACTGCTCAACAATATCGTTATAACTTTCAAAACTACCTAGTAGCCAAACAGTTCTGCCTTAACCATTGCCATACCTGCTCTATTGGGTTTAGTTCTGGAGAATAAGGTGGCAATTTAAGGACTGATAAATTATTAAAGTCTTTATCTATATCATCCGTATGCCACCCTACGCCATCAATGATAACAAGAGCATATCTATCCGAGTGGGTAGCTTCTGAAATTTGCTTCAAGTGTTACCAAATAGCGGCTCTATTAACAAAGGGGGTGACCAAAGCTTCTGTTTCTCCCGTTGCGGGGCAGACAGCACCAAATAGGTAAGCATATTCAAATTGTTGCTGTAGATCTGGCCAAGGTTAAACTTGATAAAACCAGGCATACAAATGGCAATATCGCCATTGAATTGATATCTGAAGTCAATTGCGAAGCTTTACCTTTTGAATCTGAAGCATTTGATTTTTGTATATCACAATTTGGAATAGAATATTCTTCTATATTACAAACATTGTCTGAAATAGCTCGGGTTTTAAAAGAAAAAGGACAATGTCTTGTCGTTCTTCACCACATAGACTCCAGAGTTTTAAAAACAAACCGCAACATTTATCAACTTATCAATCAAGCTTATTTGGATAGTTTATTACGTAACATGAGCAAGCTTGTTGTGGCAATGGGCGAGGTTCGAACCCATGAGGATGTTATTAAAATAAAGCAAGATAAAGAGTGTGAAGCGCTAAGGCATCAAATCAATAAAGATATAAAATCCCTTGTGCAAACTGATGAATCAACGGCAAAAGAAAGTGAGTTGATGATGTACTTAGGCCAATTTTTCACTCAAGGCATGTTTTGGCCTGTTAGCCGAAAAGTTGAATTTATCCATTTTATTGAACAAGAAATATCATCATCAAAAGAAAGACTTTCTGAACTTTTAAAGGCTGCTGTTGATACACAAAAATTGGATAGTATTTTATGTGAAGCTAGGAAGCTCAATCTTGTTGTGCTTAAATCCGAAATGGTTGTAGAAGGTGAAGAACCTATTGCTTATAAATTGTGCCTTAAAAAAGATAATGCTGATAAAAATGCCTAGAAAAAGGCAGTGTTTACTAAAAAATACGCACTTAATGTATAGAAAATAAACTTTCAAATAAAAAAGACAGACTAACACATCTTTCCAGTTCTTTTAGATGTTCCCAAATGTTGACACAGGTCAACATTTTGTGAAATGATGCCAGCGGGTCTATACCTTAGCGGGTATAGAAAAGGGAAGAAAAACTAACAATCACAAGAGAAAGATAGACTTACAGTTGTTAACGCTTTATTAACATTGTTATCAGGCATTTACAATTGTACTTTCTACACTTTTTTAATTCACTTCAAATTGGTTGGGAACTATGTCCAAGGTAAGCAATAGAACAAAAATCGCTACTGCACTTGTTGGCGCACTGGCATTAGCTAGTAGCAACTTGGTAGTTGCAAATCCTCTTGCCGATGTGCAAAAGGCGGACAGCAAAATTCACGCAGAATCTGCAGCATCACAACAAAAAGTTGATAAATATTTTGACCAAGCTCAAGACATGTTGTTTGAGTATGGCAGTGTTGCTGATGAGCGCGAATCGCTGAAGTCTTATAATGACTACGTAGCTGGTTTGGTAGCTGATCAACAAAATTCAATGGATGCAATTCAAACTGATATCAACGGTGTTGACCGTTTACGTCAAGGTGTTGTGCCATTAATGTTCAAAATGGTTGAAGCCTTAGAACAGTTTGTTCAATTGGATTTACCATTCAACACTGAAGTTCGTAAAGAGCGTGTTGAAAATTTAAAAAATATTCTTAATACAGCTGAAGTTACATTAGCTGAAAAATACCGTCTAATCCTAGATGCATACAGCATTGAACGTGAATACGGTAACTTCGTTGCAGTTAACACTGGTAAGCTAAACCTTGATGGTAAAGAAGTATTAGTTGATTTCTTTAACTTAGGCCGTGTTGCTTTGTATGCGCAAAGTTTAGACCAAAAAACAGCTTGGATGTATGACGCTGATGCTAAAACTTGGAACAAGTTAGAAGACAGCTATTTACGCGACATCACCAAAGGTATTCGTATTGCTCGTAAGCAAGGCGCTCTAGACCTATTCGCATTACCAATTCCAGCTGCGGAGACTGCACAATAATGAAGAAGTTAATTACATCAGCGCTAGTAGCTGCAACTTTCTCTTTAACAGCCGGTATGGTTTCTGCTGCAGATGCACCAAAAACTATTGACCAACTGTTACAACAAGTGAAAGTTGACCGTGCTAACGAAGGCAAAACAAACGCTAAACGTGAAAGAGAATTCCAAGCTGAACGTGGCGATAAAGCATCTCTACTTAAACGTGAAAAAGACGCGTTAGCCGCTGAAAAGCAACGTGGTAAAGATCTTAACCAAGCGTTTTTAGATAACGAGCGTAAGCTTGCTCAGCTAGAAGAAGATTTAAAAACAGCTCAAGGTGACTTGGGTGAAATGTTCGGTGTTGTTAAAGGTGAAGCTGGCGATTTCGCTGGTAAACTGGCTGCATCAAACATCAGTGCACAGTTCCCTGGTCGTGATGCATTCGTCGCTGATCTAGGTGCGCGTAAATCATTGCCAAAAATTGAAGAACTAGAGCAATTCTGGGAAGCTCAATTATTCGAAATGGTTGAATCTGGTAAAGTTGTTAAGTTTGATGGTGCTGTAACGGCTATCGACGGTAACGTTGTTAATACTTCAATTCACCGTGTTGGTCCTTTCAACTTAACTGCTGAAGGTAAATATGTTGTTTTCAAACCTGAATTAGGTTTAATTCAACAATTATCACAGCAACCAGAAGGTTACCAAGTAAGTGCTGTAGGTTCGTGGGAAAACACCACTTCTGGTACAGCGCCTTTCTATATCGATCCTGCTCGCGGTGTGTTACTGAATATCTTCACTAACAAAGCAAGCTTAGAAGACCGTTTAGAAGCGGGTGGAACAATTGGTTATATCATTCTTGCTTTACTAGCATTAGGTATGTTGATTGCAGTTGAACGTTTAATCACTCTTACTATTGTTGGTGGTAAAGTGAACAGTCAACGTAAAAACATCGATAACCCTGGTAACAACGCATTAGGTCGTATCTTAAAAGTTTATCAATCAAACAAAGATGTTGATGTTGAAACTCTAGAGTTAAAACTTGACGAAGCTATCCTAAAAGAAACACCTGCTTTAGAAGCGCGTATTTCTATCATTAAAGTTATTGCTGCTATCGCACCTATGATGGGTCTTTTAGGTACAGTAACCGGTATGATTGCAACCTTCCAATCTATTCAATTATTCGGTACTGGTGACCCTAAATTGATGGCAGGCGGTATTTCTATGGCACTTATCACGACGGTTCAAGGTCTAATCGCTGCATTACCGTTAATGTTATTACACGCTGTAGTTGTTGCACGTAGCAAGTCTATCGTTCAAGTTCTTGAAGAACAAAGCGCCGGAATCATTGCAGAGCACGCTGAGAAGAGGGCTGACTAATGATGCTAATCCTGATGGACATATGGGATTCCGTCAGGGGCTTCATGGCCTCCGGAGGCGACGTCCTCTGGTTGGTAGCAGCTGTGCTTTTCCTAATGTGGGTTTTAATGCTTGAGCGTTACTGGTATCTGAATTGGATATCACCAAAGCAACATCAAGCTATTATTGCATCATGGGAATCAAGAGACGAAACAACTTCTTGGCATGCACACCGTATCCGTGAAGCTTGGGTGTCCCAAGCGAAGCAAGATTTGAATGCACGTATGCTGTTAATCAAAACCCTAGTAGCCATTTGTCCAATGATTGGTTTATTAGGTACCGTAACCGGTATGATTTCAGTATTCGATGTGATGGCAGTTCAGGGGACGAGTAATGCTCGTTTAATGGCAGCTGGTATCTCAATGGCCACAATGCCTACAATGGCAGGAATGGTAGCAGCTCTTTCAGGTGTTTTCTTTAGCACCCGTTTAGACTCAAAAATGAGAATCAGTTTAGAAAAGCTAAAAGACAGCATGCCTCACCACTAGAGAGAGATTGAACATGGCACGTAAGAAGCATTCCAGTATGGAAGAGGAAGCTCAAATTGATATGACCCCGATGCTAGACATCGTGTTTATCATGCTGATCTTCTTCATTGTAACAACATCGTTTGTTAAGCCATCAGGCTTAGACTACAACAAGCCTAAAGCGTCACAGGCTACGTCTAAACCTTCGGCAAACATCTTTATTGGCATCAGTAAAACTGGTGTGATTATGATGGAAAACCGTCAGGTTGATATCGAGCGTGTAACAGCTAACGTTGAGCGTATGTTAGCTGAAGCACCAGAGGCAGCAGTTCTTATTCAAGCAGACAAAGACACTCAGCATGGCTTAGTGGTTAAAGTGCTTGATAACGTTAAAGCTGCCGGTATCGACAAAATTTCTGTATCAGCGGGGAATGAGTAATATGCTAAGAGCACTCGTATCAATCATCATTGGTGCCGCAGTGACTTTTGGTCTGTTCGCCTTCATGGCATTCTTGGTCGGCGGCGGTGCACAACGCAACGATGAGTCGACTGAGACCCCTGTTATTGAAATTACGATGGATAAGCAGGATTCGAAGGCACAGAAGAAACCAAGGGTGACTCCTAAGCCACCACCACCACCAGAGCAACCACCGAAGCCGGATACAACTCCGCCAGATGCTTCAAATAATATTGATACGAATATGTCGTTCAATATGGGTGGTGTTGAAGCTGGGTCAGCATCTACAGGCTTTAAGCTTGGTAACATGATGACTCGTGATGGTGATGCTACACCTATTGTTCGTATCGAGCCTCAATATCCTATTGCAGCAGCTCGTGATGGTAAAGAAGGTTGGGTACAACTGTCATTTACCATTAACGAATTAGGCGGTGTTGATGACGTTTCTGTTATCAAGGCTGAACCAAAGCGCTTATTTGATCGCGAAGCAATTCGTGCATTAAAGAAGTGGAAATACAAGCCTAAAATTGTTGATGGTAAGCCATTAAAACAAACAGGTATGACTGTTCAACTTGACTTTTCATTAGATAAGGGAGGTCAATAATGCGTAACGTTACAACTATAGCAACCGCACTACTACTTTCTGTCTGTGGAAGTACTATGTTGGCCAGTACCGCAATTGCAGCTGAAAAGTGTGAAATTGATAAACGTCAATCTCGTGCTGTTGGTGAAAGTGCGGCTAAAAAAGTTCAAAAATCTTTTGAAGCTTATACTGAAGGTAATTTAGATCAGGCTATTTCTATATTATTAGAAGCGAATGCTAAAAACGATTTCGACAAAGCGTATGTCGATCGTATGTTAGGTAACTTCTATGCAGAAAAAGGCCAGATGTCTACCGCTATCAAGTATTTAAAGACAGCTGTACAAGCTAACATTCTTGGTGGAACAGATCACGCTGCAACAATGCGTTTGTATGCCGATTTGTTACTTCAAGAGCGTAAGTTTAAAGAAGCTATTCCATACTATTATAAGTGGATGGAGTTTACCTGTAAGGCTGATTCTCAAATGTATCGCCGTATAGGTATCGCCTACTCTGAATTAAAAGAGTGGAATAAGGTACTTGAAGTTGCAGATAAAGGTTTAGCGTTAGCTGAAGCACCTGATAAAAACTTATATCAAATGAAGTTAACCGCTTTCTTTAACCAGAAAAAGTATAAAGAAGCTGTAAAAGTCCTTGAGACTATGGTGCCTTTATTCCAAGACGATAAGCGTCTCTGGGTACAGTTAGCGCAATTCTATTTGATGACTGAAGACTATGATCGTTCTTTAGCAACTTATGACTTAGCTTATAAAAATGGTTTCTTGGAGACTGATGGCAACATCACTCGTTTAGCACAACTTTTAGCGCAAAAAGGTTCGCCTTATAAAGCGGCTAAAGTTTATGAAAAACACATGAAATCAGGTTTAATTCCAGAAAACGAGAAGACACTTAATATTCTTGCTGGTTTTTACCATAATGCTAAAGAGTTGAAAGAAGCTGCAAGTTACTATGGTAAAGCAGCAGCCTTAAGTAACGATGGTGAGTTGTATTTGAAGCAAGGACGTATTTTGTCTCTTGATCAAAAATTCAAAGAAGCGATTCCTGTACTTGAAAAAGCGCTTGATTCTGGGATAGACAATCCAGGTGAAGCTCAATTCGAGTTAGCGCTTGTTCACTTAAGTCTAAAGCAATATAAGTCAGCTTATAATCGTGCAGTTCAAGCATCGAAAGATAAGAAGACAGCAAGAAGTGCAAATAGTTATATTTCTTATATCAAAGAAAAAGCACGTATTCATAACGTTGCTCTATAACTTGTTCTTCCGTTAAAAAAGCCCCGCAAGGGGCTTTTTTTATGTCAATTGATTCAACAGCAGGCTTTTGATGTAATGTTTATTCTCGTTTTAGAAAGCCCCCTTTCAAATATTAGACAACTCATTATTATGACTGGTTAATCACAAGAATCTGTCCCAATGGCAAACGGACATTAAGGTTTCAAAGCTTTATAGATTCACACTGTTTTTCGTATTCCAACATTCAATCAAATACTACATTTTAGTGGATGTTTATCAGTGCTTGATGTTGATCGTGGTCCAGTTCAAGTTGGCTTGATAATGACTCTACCTGAACAAACAATCCTTCAATATTTTTATCATCACTTGGGATACAAATCCCACCTGCAAGTTTGTAGTCAATACTAAAATTATGGTCTTTACCGTATTTTTCCTTAAATTCATTTATTTGGGCTTCAATGCGAGCTAACACGACTTGAGTCCCTTGTTCATCAACATTAAATAATCCCAGCGCAAAGTGATTAGTATCTAACCTAGCAATTAAGTCAGTTGCGCGTAAAAGTGCCTCTTGTACCTGATTGGTAAATAATTCCAGTAAATGAGGTTGTTTTACTGTTTCATGAATGTGCGGGCAAAGATACAATAGCGCTAAGCTTTGTTTTTCTCGTAAATGTCGATGCCATTCACGATTAAACACTTCCATAAAATATATTTGATTGTAAACACCAGTTTCAGGATCTCGGAAGCTTGAATTGCGAAAAGAATAGATCATTGAGTAACTCCATTGAATATTCTTATTTAATTATAGATATGATTTTTGATTCATGTGTAAAAGGACTAATAAAAATGAAGAAAACCTTTCTTGCGGCCAGCATATCGTTATTATTTGCGATTCAAGGTTGTGGCGACAAAAGCTCTCAACAAGTCGCTAACACAACAAGTCCTGCAGAAGCTGTAACGGCAGAGGCAGAAAAAGCGAGTATTTCTGCGAAACAATCATATTTAACTATGGTTGAGAATTTTTTTCAGGAGCAACTAAAGCTAGAACCTATTTACGCGACTTTTGTTGGTGTAAATCAATATAACGACCAGTTTGGTGATTCATTATCTGAAGACTATCTCAAAGCTCGCCATGATCTTAATGCTAAGTATTTTTCCGAAGCTAAAAAGATTGATGTGGATGCGTTGCCGTCAGATTTAAAGCTGAGTTACAGCATGTTTATCTATGACCGAGATATGGCATTGATGAGTGAGACATACCCAGAACATTTTCTTCCAATGAACCAGTTTTATAATACGGTATTTACCATGGTGCAATTGGGGTCTGGTGAGAGTGCTCAGCCATTTAATACCGTTGAAGATTATCAAAACTGGCTGTCCCGTTTAAATGGGTTTGTCACTTGGCTGCAATTAGCCCAAGTTCGTATGGAAGAGGGCATCAATAGCAAGGTTGTCTTGCCAAAAGTACTTGTTGATAGAATGCTCCCTCAGCTCGCTGCTCAAGTTGTTAGCAACCCAGAAGACAGTTTATTCTATTCGCCTATCAAATTATTGCCGGATTCTTTTACTGATGAGCAGAAAAGTCTGTTAGATCAAGATTATAAAACTTTCCTGTCAGTTAAATTAATTCCGGCACTGACTGAGCTTCGTGATTATGTTCAAAACTCTTACTTACCAAATGCAAGATCGTCGGATGGTTGGTGGGGATTACCTAACGGTAAAGTGTGGTACCAGCACTTGGCAAATAGCCATACAACAACAAAAATGCCTGTTGATGAAATCCATCAAATCGGTTTATCTGAAGTGAAACGTATATTAGCTGAAATGGATAAAGTACGTGAGCAGGTTAAATTTGAGGGCGATTTGACAGCTTTCTTTGCTTCTCTTTCTTCAGAGCCGCAATATTTTTTCACTGACAAACAAGATTTGATTGATGGTTATATGGTGTTGAAAGATTCAATCAATCAAGTACTACCTAATTACTTTAATGTTATGCCGAAAGCGGATTATGTTGTAAAACCGGTTGAAGCTTTCCGTGAGCAATCCGCCGCTGGCGCATCTTATGAATCACCAGCGGTTGATGGTTCTCGACCTGGTGTGTTCTATATCAATACTTTTAACTTAAAAGCACAACCTAAGTGGGGCATGACCACCTTATCTTTACACGAAGCTGCACCAGGCCATCACTTTCAAATAGCGATTAAGCAGGAGTTAACCGGCGTACCAGAGTTTCAACGTTTCCAAGGTTATACTGCATTTGAAGAAGGTTGGGCTTTATATGCTGAATACTTAGGCATTGAAATGGGACTTTTCTCAGATCCTTATCAATATTTTGGCAAACTATCAGATGAAATGTTACGAGCCATGCGTTTAGTGGTGGATACTGGTTTGCATGCAAAAGGCTGGAGCCGTGAACAAGCGATTCAATATATGAAAGACAACTCACCTATGGCTGAGTCGGATATTGTCGCCGAAGTGGAACGTTATATGGCTATTCCTGGGCAAGCTTTATCATATAAGGTTGGTCAATTAACCATTCTTAAGTTACGAGCAGAAGCCGAAGCTAAGTTAGGTAACAAGTTTGACATTAAGGGGTTCCATGACCAAATTTTGACTACGGGTTCATTGCCAATGGCAGTGATGGAAACAAAAGTAGCAGATTGGGTTGAGTCTGAATTAGCAAAACACTGATAGCATCGAGTGTGTCACTTATCTGATTTATGTTAAGGTATGTGGCACATTAAATCTTTATCTAAAATATGTAGGAGTAAGAATGGTACAAGCAACAGCAAGACATTTGTTAGTCAGCACTGAAGAGCAATGTAACGAATTAAAGCAACAAATCGAAAATGGCGCTGAATTTGCTGATATAGCGAAGTCTTATTCTTCATGCCCATCTGGTTCTCAAGGTGGCGATTTAGGTTCTTTTGGGCCAGGAATGATGGTTAAAGAGTTCGACGAAGTGGTTTTTAGTGCACCTCTTAATACTGTTCAAGGTCCTGTGAAAACTCAGTTTGGTTATCATTTATTAGAAGTGACTAGCCGAGGTTAGGTGTTAATGTATTAGGCTTGATTGAAGCCGGCATTAAAGGAATAAAGGCGGCTTATGCTGCCTTTATTGTTGGAGAGGAAGTTAATGGATATTGCACTTTATAGTGACAGATTGATAGTCAGAAACTTGCAACATAAGGATTGGCCTAACTTCCTGATGATGCACCAAAATATCGAAGTTAATCAGTATATTCGTGAATTGGCTGTTGAGACGGAAATTAAATTAACCTTCCAGAAAAGATTAACTTCATGGTCTCTAGAAACAGGGCAATGGCTCACATTAGTTGTTGAAACTCTCGATAATCAATTTGTCGGGCTGACGGGGTTTTATTGTCAAGATCTGTATTCAAAAAGAGTCGAAGTCGGTTATTTAATTGCACCTAATATGCAAGGTAATGGATATGCCACCGAAAGCTTACAGGCGGTTATTGATTGGGGGCGATTGCAATTTGATATTCATAAATACGTCGCAGTGTGTGAGCGTGGTAATTTAGCTTCTCAAAAGGTCTTAACAAATTTAGGCTTTATATTAGAAGGAAAGTTGTTACAACACACCTACCTACATGGCAAATGGGTTGATGATTTTCAATTTGGCCTTATCCTCGATTAAAAATGCTTGGGCACACCAGGTTTCTATGGCTGAGCTAGTACAGCTGAGCGCACCATTATGGCTAATTTATCGTCCCAATAGGCATTACTAATTTGCAAACATATTCAAGATGCTGTTTTTTGGGATGTTAAGCGAGCATTAATACATTTATTCCCGCAGATAACTTGCTTTTGTCACTATTTGGCTGCAGATGCTATCTAATTGTAAATAGAAAAAGTTTTCACTGTAAATTCCAATCAATATTGCTTCTTTTCCTAAGAGCTTTATCACATAATACCAAATACAATTGAAAATAATTCTCGTTAACACTGGAACTTTGATCTAGGTAAAGTTTTCATTGTGCAAGCTTGTTTAGAATTGGCTGGTAATTAATGTTGTATAAGGTGACCTTGAATGAAACTTAGTGAGCTAAGTCCAGGTGATAAAGCGACCATTTGTCAAATTGGACATTTATCTCTTCCGCAAACGGTAAAGCGTAAATTGCTTTCTATGGGGATCACCCCAAATACTCATTTTAGTCTAGTGCGTCGAGCGCCAATGGGCTCAGGTGTTGAGTTAAATCTTCGAGGTAGTCATATTTGTATGCGCAAAGACTTAGCGGATGTAATTGAGGTGGTAGTACAGCATGACTAAACAATTTCATTGTGTCACCGTAGGTAATCCAAATGCTGGCAAATCAACACTTTTTAATGCCTTAACGGGTTCTAACCAGCAAGTCGGTAACTGGTCTGGCGTAACGGTAGAAAAGAAAACTGGCCAATTCTCACTTGCTGATACTGAGGTGTTTTTAACGGACTTACCCGGTATTTATGACTTGTTACCAGCGGGCAACAGTTGCGACTGCTCGTTAGATGAACAAATCGCCCAGCAATATCTCGCTGAGCAAAAAGTGGACGCCATAATCAACCTTGTCGATGCGACCAATATTGAGCGTCATTTGTACCTAACAGTGCAATTGCGTGAACTTGGTATTCCGATGGTTGTGGTGCTGAACAAAATTGATGCGGCTAAAAAACTTCAAATAGATATTGATATTGAAGCCATGATTAACGCATTAGGTTGTCCGGTAATTTGTGTTTGTTCGCGTGATTCAGGCGATGTTGAATCGGTGAAAGCGAGTGTTTTAGCTATTGTGAATGGCGATGTTGAAGAAAAAGCACTACAACTTAAATATCACCCAGAGATTGAACAAAGTGTTATCACCTTGCAACAACAGTCTGAGTTACATCAATTGCCATCCCTAAGTCGGGGGCGTGCACTGGCCATGTTAGGTAATGGTAATGGGTGCGGTAGTTGTGACAGTAGTCAGCTAAAAGATGTTGTTAGCGCTTGCACATTAAAAGCTGAAGCCAGTGGTGAAGATATTGAAGTGATGGTTGCCGCTACGCGCTATGACTTTGTCGAACATATTTTTAAAGCTTCGGTTAATGTGGGTCAACATCTCAGCATGACCGATCGACTCGACAAATTTGTACTTCATCCTTTTCTCGGCATCCCAGTGTTTTTATTTGTGATGTATCTGATGTTTATGTTCAGTATCAACGTCGGCAGCTCATTTATTGACTTCTTTGATATCACTGCTGGTGCGATTTTTGTTGATCATTTTGGTGCCATGCTTAGTTCGATAGGCTCGCCTGAGTGGTTAGTGACGATTCTTGCTGGCGGTGTAGGGCAAGGCATTCAAACTGTTGCAACCTTTATTCCGGTTATTGCGGCATTATTCTTGGCGCTATCTGTGCTTGAGGCTTCAGGTTATATGGCCAGAGCCGCCTTTGTTGTCGATGGCTTAATGCGCCGCATCGGTCTTCCAGGTAAAGCATTTGTGCCAATGATTGTTGGCTTTGGTTGTTCTGTACCTGCGATCATGGCAACCCGAACATTAGGCAGTGAGCGTGAGCGTATTGTCACTGGAATGATGGCACCGTTTATGTCTTGCGGTGCTCGTTTACCTGTCTATGCATTATTTGCCGCGGCCTTCTTTCCAGAGTCTGGCCAAAACTTAGTTTTCCTGTTGTATATTATTGGTATTTTAGCGGCGATTGGCACGGGCTTGCTTCTGCGTCATACCGTACTACCTGGCACTAGCAGTGCAGTGGTAATGGAGCTGCCTAGCTATGAAATGCCAAGAGCTAAAGCGGTATTTTCTCGTACAATCAAACGCACCAAAAGTTTTATAATGGGTGCGGGTAAAACCATTGTTATTGTTGTTACGTTACTCAACTTTATCAATGCGATTGGCGTTGATGGCAGCTTTGGTCATGAAGATAGCCAAGAGTCACTACTCAGTGTTGCCAGTCAGCAAGTGACACCTTTGTTTGCTCCTATGGGAATAGAACAAGATAATTGGCCTGCAACAGTTGGCATTATTACCGGTATTTTTGCTAAAGAAGCAGTTGTCGGCACATTAAACAGTCTGTATAGCTCAGCAGATTCTGGAGATGAAGCATTAGCGCCGTTGAGTGATACCTTTAATGAAGCATTAAGAACCATTCCGGAAAACTTATTGGGGATAGCGCCAGAGGACCCGCTTTCAATTGATGTAGGAAGTGTGGCGGATATTGATACTGCAGCAGAAGAGTTAGCGGTAGATAAATCAACGTTTAGTGCATTACAGTCAGGTTTTAGCGGTCAAGTTGCCGCGTTTTCATACTTGCTGTTCATTTTGCTTTATACCCCATGTGTTGCTGCTATGGGGGCTTTGGTCAATGAGTTTGGCATGAAATGGGCACGTTTTGCTGCTTTGTGGACCTTTGCTTTAGCATATGGCACTGCAACAGTCGTTTACCAAGGGGCAACATTTGCTAAGCATCCTATGCAATCAACCGCCTGGATTGGTTTCTTCATGCTGGCGTTAGTGATTTTCTTCATCTGGTTAAAGAAGAAAGGCCAGAAAGCTCAGCAAATTATCCCTGGTATTAAAATTATTACCGGCTAGCTAATTAATAGATAAATTTTGACCAATAAACCCAGATTTTGCTGGGTTTATTGTTTTTTTCGCTATTTTTTTTGTGCAATAGTTGTAACTGTTAGAGATCTGTAGGATCATCTATTTTTTGACAATATTGCCATCGTGTGCCAAGAGGATTTTCATGAGTCAAGTGGACACCGAAGTACGTCCAAGTAACTTCATTCGTAATATCATTGATGAAGACCTAAAAAGTGGTAAGCACAACCAAGTGCACACCCGTTTCCCGCCTGAGCCTAATGGCTTTCTGCATATAGGTCACGCAAAATCAATTTGTTTGAACTTTGGTATCGCTAAAGATTACCAGGGACAATGTAATTTACGTTTTGATGATACTAATCCTGAAAAAGAAGATATTAACTACGTTAAATCTATCCAGGAAGATGTGCGCTGGTTGGGATTTGAGTGGTCTGGCGATATTCGTTATTCATCAAATTATTTTGACCAATTGCATCAATATGCCGTTGAGTTAATCACCAAAGGATTAGCTTACGTTTGTTTCTTAAACGGCGAACAAACCCGTGAATATCGCGGCACATTGAAAGAGCCTGGCAAAAATAGTCCATATCGCGATACTTCTGTTGAAGAAAACCTCACGTTATTTGAAAAAATGCGTAAGGGTGAATTCAAAGAAGGCGAATGTGCACTGCGCGCAAAGATTGATATGGCATCACCTTTTATGTGTATGCGTGATCCGATTATCTATCGTATTCGTTTTGCACATCATCATCAAACGGGTGATGAATGGTGCATTTATCCCATGTATGATTTTACCCACTGTATCTCTGATGCGATGGAGAACATCACCCATTCGATTTGTACACTAGAGTTTCAGGACAACCGACGTTTGTACGACTGGGTGTTAGACCATTTAGATGATTTTCAGGCGCCTAACCGTACTCGTCAATATGAGTTTTCACGCTTAAACCTTGAATATACCTTAATGTCTAAGCGTAAGTTGAATGACTTGGTTACTCGTAATCTGGTTAGTGGTTGGGATGACCCTCGTATGCCGACGATTGCGGGCTTACGTCGTAGAGGTTATACGCCTGGTGCTATTCGTGAGTTTTGTCAACGCATTGGCGTGACTAAACAAGATAACTTAGTGGAAGTAGGTATGTTAGATGCCTGTATTCGTGAAGAGTTAAACGAACATGCACCACGTGCGATGGCCGTACTGCGTCCCATTAAAGTGGTTATTGAAAATTATCCACATGCTGAACCTGAAAGTATTCAAGCTGCGGCGCATCCATCGAATGAAGCCATGGGCACTCGCGAGCTATTTTTCGGACGTGAGTTGTTTATCGATGCTGAAGATTTTAAAGAAGAAGCAAATAAACACTTTAAACGTTTAGTTTTAGGCAAAGAAGTGCGTTTACGTAATGCTTATGTCATAAAAGCTGAGCGTTGTGAGAAAGATGCCGAAGGTAACGTAACGACGGTTTACTGCAGCTACGATGATGAAACATTAGGTAAGAATCCTGCTGATGGTCGCAAAGTAAAAGGCGTGATCCATTGGGTGGAAGCATCATCTGCTAAACCTGCTGAATTCCGCTTATACGATCGTTTATTTACCGATGCCAATCCAGCGGCGTTCGATACGGTGGATGAAGTGATTAACCCTAATTCATTAGTGGTATTAAATGGTTTAGTTGAGCCGAGTTTAGTTTCAGCTCCTGCTGAAAAAGCTTATCAGTTTGAGCGTGAAGGATATTTCTGTGCTGACAGTAAAGACTCAAGTGCAGAGCACTTAGTGTTTAACTTAACTGTTCCGTTAAGAGATTCATTCGCTTAAATCATCTTATGTAATTAAGGCGCATTGTGCGCCTTTTTTGTTATTTAACCGTGTGGAAAATCGATGAAAATAGTTGCTGATGAAAACATGCCTTATGTTGAGGAATTATTTGCTGAATTTGGCCAAATTGAATTTGTAAACGGCCGCACCTTAACCGCAGAGCAAGTGAAAGACGCCGATGTCTTATTAGTTCGTTCTGTGACTAAGGTGAATCAGGCTTTAATCGATCAGGCTACCAAGCTCATTTTTGTTGGCAGTGCCACCATTGGAACCGACCACATTGATGTCGATTACTTGCAACAAAGAGGTATCGAGTTCTCAAATGCGCCTGGGTGTAATGCAACTGCAGTAGGTGAATTTGCTTTTATCGCATTGTTAGAGCTTGCTAAGCGATTAGGTACTCAATTAAAAGGAAAAATAGTTGGTATTGTTGGCGCAGGTAATACAGGTACTGCCGCTGCTAAGTGTTTCGAAGCTTATGGTTTGCAGGTTTTATTGTGTGACCCGATTAAACAAGCCGAGGGTGATAGCCGTCTATTTGTGGCGCTTGATGAATTAATTGCAAAAGCTGATGTTGTCTCGTTGCACGTGCCTATCACTAAAGTGGGCCCACATAAAACATGGTACTTATTTGATGAAGCAAGACTTAATACATTAAAACCAAACACCTGGTTGATTAATTGCTGTCGAGGTGAAGTGATCGATAATCACGCCCTTATCAAAATGAAACAAGCGCGAAATGATATAAAAGTCATACTTGATGTGTGGGAGGGTGAACCAAATCCTATTGCAGATCTGGTTCCCTTAGTCGAGTTCGCTACCCCTCACATTGCGGGCTACAGCCTAGAAGGTAAGGCAAGAGGCACTTTTATGTTATATCAAACCCTGTGCCGAATATTACAACAACAAGCGACTAAATCGCTTGTGGACTTATTGCCTCCATTTGAGTTTCAGCAGTCACTCAATACCGCAAGTTTAGATGAAAGTCACTTACTCAAAATGTGTCGTTTGGTATTTGATCTTCGTGATGACGATGCGTTATTCAGGCAATCATTTCATACCTCTGCAGGTTTTGATTTACTGAGAAAGCAACATACTCATCGACGTGAATTTAGTGCATTAGCCGTCAACTCTTGCATTGACAATGCATTTTCTGCAAGTTCAGATTGCATAAAAATGTTATGGTCATTGGGGTATTCACAGTAATAATTGCTATTTATTAGGTATTCTTTACCTATTTTGCTACAAGTGTAGTCAGTTGAGAAAAAATCAGCTAAATCGCGACATTTTTCACTATTCAACCCTAGCATAAGCTCAATAAACTAGGTAGATTGTCAGTTCAATAAGATTATTAGGAGTCGGACGTTAATATGTCTCAAGAATTTAATGTTGTCGTTTTAGGTGCATCGGGCGCAGTGGGTCAAACAATGATTGAGATCCTTGAAGAGCGTAATTTTCCGGTTGCTAAGTTATTTCCTTTAGCGAGTAGTCGCAGTGCTGGTGAAACCGTTAGTTTTCATGGTAAGCAAGTTGAAATTCTTGATGTAGAAAAATTCGACTGGACTCAGGCGCAAATCGGGTTCTTTTCGGCTGGTGGTGATGTGTCTGAAAAATGGGCTCCCATTGCTGCTGAAGCGGGCTGTGTTGTGATTGATAATACTTCTCACTTTAGATATGACATCGATATCCCATTAGTAGTGCCAGAGGTTAACCCTGAAGCCATTGCCGATTTTCGTAACCGCAATATTATTGCCAATCCGAATTGCTCAACCATTCAAATGTTGGTTGCATTAAAGCCAATCTATGATGCCTTTGGTATTACACGTATTAACGTGGCAACTTATCAATCGGTATCGGGAACAGGCAAAAAAGCTATCGATGAATTAGCCGGACAATGTGCTAAATTATTACAAGGTTTACCTGCAGAACCAAGTGTTTATCCAAAACAGATCGCTTTTAACGTGTTACCGCAAATCGATAAGTTTATGGAAAACGGCTACACCAAAGAAGAAATGAAAATGGTGTGGGAAACACAAAAAATATTTGCTGATAGCGAAATCGTGGTTAACCCAACAGCGGTTCGTGTGCCAGTGTTTTATGGCCACTCTGAAGCGGTTCACCTTGAAACCCGTGAGCCTGTTGATGCTGAAGCGATAAAATCTGTACTTCGTGATGCTCCAGGTGTAGTACTTTTTGAAAATGATGATGATTATCCGACAGCAGTAACAGACTCTGCTGGGCATGATCCTGTTTTTGTTGGACGTATCAGAAAAGATATTTCTCATTCTCATGGTATAAATTTATGGGTAACGGCCGATAACATTCGTAAGGGTGCGGCGTTAAACAGTGTACAAATTGCTGAAATTCTCATTCGTGATTACTACTAAGTAACCGATGAATTAACTATTACCTCAGGTAATAGAGTGATTTAGTGTAAAAAGCCCGCATATTGTGGGCTTTTTTAGTTTTAGGCTTGTCTCGATGTAGCAGGGCTGACAAACTTAGTTTATAGTCGTAAAAATGCCAAAATTTCATTAATCAATAACAACTAACGAAATTTATAAGCATATAACAAACGAAAAAATGACCTAAAGCCAGTTGTCATGATGACAAATATTTCGCGCTAAAAGGGAAGGACTGAATGACATCTCGTACTTCATATTGGGTGGGTTTACTTTTATCTGCCACCACAGCAATCTCCGCAAGCCAACTTTTGCTTTCGGCTCAAGCCGATACGCTTAAAATTACCGGGCCCAATGGCGAGGTTAAACAAGCACGGCAGTATGGTCCGACTACCCCTTCTGATACTTTCTGGAGCATCGCTCAAAAAGTCCGCCCCAACGATAGAATTACGATTTATCAGGTGATGTCGGCATTATTTGATGCCAATCCGCATGCATTCAGTGACAATAATTATAACTCGTTAGAAAAAGGTATGATTTTAGCCATACCTTCAGCTGAAGTGATGGCGGCGATACCAAAAGCGCAGGCTAAATTACGTGCTGAACGTGATGACAGATTAGCCAGAACAGCTAAGCCTGCAGTAACACCAAAACCTTCGGTCAACACCAATGTGGTGAAGCAAGTCCAAGCAAAACCCGTTACTCCAGAAAAGCCATTACAGATCACCCCACAGCAACCTGTTGTTGCAAATGTTGAGCCCCTTAGCGCAGCTAAGAAGAATGAAATGGCGGAATTAAATAACGAACTCGACAAGGCTAACAATAAAACCTTAATGCTGACCGATGAGCTTGCAAGAGCACAAGATCAGCTGATGGCAACCCGTAGTGATAATCAAGTTTTAAAACAAAAAGTTGAAGAGCTGACTCAGATCATCAGTAACCTGGAAGAGGATGTTCAATTTCAACTTGAAAAGCATCAACTTTTAGTCAATAAAAATGAAATGTTAGCCACTGAATTGGAAGAAGCTAACAAACCTGCTATTGAACAACCCACTGACTTTTGGCGTAATCTGACAAATAATACCGGCTTGTTGATTGCAGCTGCGGCGTTACCTATTTTACTGCTTTTTGGGGTAATATTTTTAATATTACGTCGTCGTGCTAACGCAAAAGATGATCCCAAATCAGCCCCTGAAACGGTTTCAGAACCTAAAGCAGCGGCTTCTGATGCAAACAATGATAACGATTTAGAAGACCTAGCCGTTCATCTTGATAGCGATGATGAAGAGTCTATTGATGATCTTCTCGATTTAGACAGTTTAGATATGCAGCCTGAAACCGAGCTGCACATTGATGATGAACAGATGGACATGGCTGCGGCTATGTTCATTGAGGAGCCTGATACAGCGCAAGAGCCTGTTGCTGAAGAGGATGATGACGTCACTTCATTAGATGATCTTTGGGCTGAAGCTATGGAGGAGCAAGACTCTGAACTTGACCCTTTAGAAACCGATGAAGATCTGGATAATTTACTTGCAGGGTTAGATGACGATGATCTGGATGAGCCCGCAGTATCTGCTGCTCCGGAAGATGATTTAGATGCATTATTGGCTAATATTGATAACGAACAACCGGCAGACATCATTGATGAAGTAAAATCCTCATCAGTATCAAGTGAACAAGATAATATCGATGACCTTTTGGCTGGTTTTGAGATGTCAGCCGATGATGTTGATGAGCCTGAAACGCTGAGCGACAATCCAGATAGTAACAATGTCAATGAAGACGATATCGACTCTCTGTTAGCTGGATTTGATGTTGATGACAGTGAGGCTGTTTCTAAATCATCAGAAAACGATGAGTCGATAGCCAATATTCCTGCCGATACTGAAGCCGATGATGATATCGACGCGTTGTTAGCCAGCTTTGAAACGCAAAAGACTTCTGAAGAACCAGAAGATGATGATATCGATGCACTATTAGCCAGCTTTGATGCTCAAGATGACAACGAAACACAAGATGCGCCAAGCACTGCCGAACATAACTCAGACGATGCTAACGAAGACCTAGCCGACGCCATCGCAGCTGAACTAGAGTTAGACGATGATCTTGCTAACAAAGACGTTGATGTTGCAGAAGATGATGATATCGATGCGCTGCTAGCCAGCTTTAATGCTCAAGATGCTAACGAAACACAAGATGCGCCAAGCACTGAAGATAGCTCTGAGGATGATAACGAAGATCTCGCCGATGCCATCGCCGCTGAACTAGAGTCAGACGATGATCTTGCTAACAAAGACGTTAATGTTGCAGAAAATGATGATATCGACGCGCTACTAGCCAGCTTTGATGCTCAAGATGACAACGAAACACAAGATGCGCCAAGCACTGCCGATGATAACTCAGACGATGATAACGAAGATCTCGCCGATGCCATCGCCGCTGAACTAGAGTCAGACGATGATCTTACTCACAAAGACATTAATGTTGCTGAAGATGATGATATCGATGCGCTGCTAGCCAGCTTTGATGCTCAAGATGCTAACGAAACACAAGATACACCAAGCATTGCGGATACCTCAGAGGATTATAACGAAGACCTAGCCGATGCTATCGCCGCTGAACTAGAGTCAGACGATGATCTTGCTAACAAAGACGTTGATGTTGCAGAAGATGATGATATCGATGCGCTGCTAGCCAGCTTTGATGCTCAAGATGCTAACGAAACACAAGATACACCAAGCATTGCGGATACCTCAGAGGATTATAACGAAGACCTAGCCGATGCTATCGCCGCTGAACTAGAGTCAGACGATGATCTTGCTAACAAAGACGTTGATGTTGCAGAAGATGATGATATCGATGCGCTGCTAGCCAGCTTTGATGCTCAAGATGCTAACGAAACACAAGAT
>NZ_JAPJEE010000004.1:0-10472 GCF_030731885.1 Shewanella sp. ULN5 | reverse complement strand
GAAGATGATGATATCGATGCGCTGCTAGCCAGCTTTGATGCTCAAGATGCTAACGAAACACAAGATGCAGCAAGCGCTGCATCTGACTCAGAATATAGCGCTGCCGATGATAGCCAAGCCATTGATAGCTCAGGCGATGATAACGAAGATCTCGCCGATGCCATCGCCGCTGAACTAGAATCAGACGATGATCTTGTTAACAAAGATGTTGCAGAAGATGATGATATCGATGCGCTGCTAGCCAGCTTTGATGCTCAAGATGCTAACGAAACACAAGATGCAGCAAGCGCAGCGGATAGCTTAGAAGAAGATAACATTACCGATAATAGCGAAGATTTAAGTGAGGCTATTACGGCTGAACGAGAGTCTGTTGATGAGCAAGGTTCTGAACCTCCACTTGAAGGTGATGGCGATCTTGATACCTTGTTAGCCAGTTTCGACTCGGATGAGACTGATACGCAAACAGATGATTTGACAGATGAAATATTAGATTTTGAAGAAGTCCCTGAAAATGATCAGCGCTTAGATTCATTACTTGCCGATTTAGAGTTGGCTAGCATGGAAGATGAAGCCGATGATAGCTTGTCATTAGACATAATTGCTGATGATGAAAGCGATGATTTAACGGGTTTAATTTCAGAGTTAGAACAAGCTCAAGCACCGACAGTAACCGATGACGATCTTGATTTAAACACCTTAGAATCTGAGCTGCTGAAAGCTGGTGATGTTAAAGATGCAGGCAGTGTATTGGTTGATGATATTGATGATTCAATTTTATCTGATGCTGAAAGTGAACTTGATGCGCTATTAGCGAATATGGGCACAGAAGCAGATGATTTGTCTTCATTGCAGGACGACGTTGCTGTAGATTTTGACCCACTTACCTTTGAAACTGATTCAGCATCAGAGTTAGATGCGGATGCTGTCAGTGAGAATAAAGAGACAAATGTTAAAGTAGAAAAAGATTCAGGTTTTTTCAATGATTTGAAAGCGGCTAAAAAGCCTCAAGAAAATATGTTGGATTGGGAAACGGATATCTTTAATAGTGCATCTAAGTTGTCTTCATCTCAGAAAGAGACCATTCCAAATCTACAGACTAACGATGACGTAGATTTTAGCGACGATGATTTAACCGAATTTATCCTCTCAGACGACTTTTCTACCGATGACGAATTTATATTAGACGATGATACTCTTACTGTTGATGAAGCGCTTGCCGCACTCGATAAAGAAGAAGGCGATGCTCATTCACTAAAGATTACTGAAGCAGAACTGAGCAATTTTGAACGAGAAAATGGTTTTATTGATATTAATAAATTGCTTAATGATGCTGACGAAGGTGATGGTCCGGTATTAGATAATTACAAAGATGTTGATGTTGATATGGGCGGGGTTGGATCATTGTTGGGTAATACTAATATGATCGATGTCGACGATGAAGAAAACTCAGTTAATGCCAAGTTAGATTTAGCCCGCGCCTATATTGAAATTGAAGATGAAGATAGCGCCAAAGCACTGTTAAAAGAAGTGCAAAATGATGGTAATACTCGTCAACAAGCTGAAGCAAACTCTTTATTGAAAAAATTAACCTGAGTTTAGGGCACTTTTTTAAAACGACGCTTAGACATGCGTCGTTTTTTTTGTGCTAAAATATGCGCCATTTTAAAGTGAAAGGGTCAAGTTATGCGGATAGCTTTAGGTGTCGAATATGATGGCAGTAATTATTTTGGTTGGCAGCGCCAAGCTGAAGTCGATTCTGTTCAGGCACAATTAGAAAAAGCGCTTTCGTATATTGCAAATAAACCAGTGGAAGTTCTGTGTGCGGGCCGCACGGACTCCGGTGTACATGGTACGGGTCAGGTGGTTCATTTTGAAACCGATGTCGTGCGTCCTATGTCAGCATGGACATTTGGGGTCAATACACAGCTGCCGGACTCTATAGCCGTGCGCTGGGCAAAAGAAGTCGATGACAGCTTTCATGCGCGCTTTAGCGCCACAGCTAGACGCTATCGCTATATCATTTACAACCATGCTTTACGTCCTGGGATATTACGCCAAGGCGTGAGTCATTATCATGGTGATATTGATGAGTCACGTATGCATCAGGCGGCGCAACTGTTACTTGGCGAACATGATTTTACCAGTTTCAGGGCTGTACAATGCCAGTCCAATACGCCATTTCGCAATGTGCATCATGTGCGCGTCTCGCGCCAAGGTATGTATATTATGGTTGATATTAAGGCCAATGCATTCTTACATCATATGGTGCGCAATATTGTCGGCTCGTTAATCGAGGTCGGATTAGGTAATCAACCGATAGATTGGTTAGGCCAATTATTAATCGCTAAAGACCGAAACCAAGCCGCCGCAACCGCAAAACCCAATGGCTTATATTTAGTTGATGTGACCTATCCTGAGCAATATGATTTGCCAAAGCTGGCCCTAGGGCCTTTGTTTATGCTGGATTAATACTTTAAGGCAACCACTTCTGATGGATACAAACAAAATCGATATACCCGATCTCCAAGCAAATTTAGATGAGTGGCTGCATTATTTATTAGCCATTCACCCAAGTGAAATTGATATGGGACTTGCCAGAGTTTCTGAGGTTGCTGGGCGTTTAGGACTAATGGATTTAGCGCCTGCGCAGGTCATTACGGTTGCAGGAACCAACGGTAAAGGTACAACCTGCGCCATGCTTGAGTCTGTATTAATTCAAAGCGGAAAAACAGTGGGGGTTTACAGTTCACCGCACTTATTACG
This sequence comes from Shewanella sp. ULN5, assembly GCF_030731885.1. Classification (NCBI taxonomy): domain Bacteria; kingdom Pseudomonadati; phylum Pseudomonadota; class Gammaproteobacteria; order Alteromonadales; family Shewanellaceae; genus Shewanella; species Shewanella sp. ULN5. The sequence goes on along the minus strand of NZ_JAPJEE010000004.1, from coordinate 7,709 downwards.
CTATAACGAACGCGTGCGTATCAACCAAAAAGATTGTCTTGACGAACAGTTTATTGAAGCTTTTATGGCCATTGAGCAAGCCAGAACTGATATCTCATTAACCTTTTTTGAATACGCGACTCTGGCAGGTTTATACTTATTTAAACAAGCTATATTAGATGTGATCATTTTAGAAGTCGGTCTTGGGGGGCGTTTAGATGCCACGAATATGATTGACTCTACCGCAACCATTATCACTTCAATTGATTTAGACCATCAAGAATATTTAGGCAATACACGTGAATTAGTTGGCCGGGAAAAAGCTGGCGTATGCCGCAGTCACTGTATCAGTATAGTTGGCGAACCCAATTTGCCGCACTCAGTGACTGAGTATGCACAGAAAATAGCGTGTCAGTTGTTAAGAGTGGGCCATGAGTTTGAATATCAACTCAATGGTGACAGCTGGTCATTCTCGACTCAAGCGCAGCAATTGACGTCTTTAACAGTACCTTCACTGCCTTTAGCGAATGCTGCTTGCGTAGTCGCTTTAATTAATCAAATTTGGCCACAAATTAGCATTGCAGATATCAACCGCGGATTGGCATTAGCCACATTACCCGGTCGGCTCGAATGCGTGAGTCAAGCTCCGCTGGTGTTGTTAGATGTTGCCCATAACCCTCATGCAGCAAAATATTTAGCAGTGCAATTACGTCAAAAGCTGGCGCAAAAAGCGAATCTATCAGGTAAGGTTATTGCACTATGCGGCATGCTAAAAGACAAAGATATTGCGGGTGTTTTTGCTGAGCTGATAGCGGTGGTTGACCAATGGAATTTAGTCACCTTATCTACTGAGCGAGGTGCAACCTCAATGCAATTGCAACACCATTTGTTAACTGTTGAACCAGCACAAGCTACATCTGAAAATAAATTAAACATCAACTCCTTTGATGATATTGATGCCGCTTGGCAATCGATTAGCACTACTATTCAACCCGATGATGTGGTAATTGTATTTGGCTCTTTTTATACTGTCGCTGCTTTTAAATCAAAACTGTAACACTGGGAAATTATCTTGAAACGTCAATTTCAAAACCGCTTAGTTGGCACCATAGTCCTTGTCGCTCTTGGAGTGATTTTTTTGCCTGATCTTTTGGATGGTAAAAAAGCTAAAGTAGTAGAAGAGTTTACTGAAATTCCTTTACGTCCCACCAATCAGTATCAAAATAATAATGCGGCGCCACAAGAGTTTGAAGTACTTGAAGTTGCCAGTGTCGATATTGAACCAAATGAAGCAGAACAAACCTTGCTTGCTGATAAAGCCGTCAATGATGATGTGGTTCCGTTAGGTAACATTAATGCTGCCACAGTTAGCAAGCCAGCTGCTAAGCCTGCTACAAAAAGTGATACGACAAAAGAGGTTGTGGTTGCTAAAACTCCAGCAGTTAAAGAACCGGCAAAAACGGTTATCGACAAACCTCAAACTCAAAAAAATATCATTAAGTCAGGCTATACACTGCAACTTGGTGGCTTTAATAATGCCAAAAATGTCGAAGCCCTAATCGCCCAATTACGATTATCTGGTTATACCGCATATACACTACCCACAAAACCCGTCGAAGGTAAATTGACACGTGTGTTTGTCGGCCCTGAAGTATCAAAACAAAAACTGGAATCTCGCCAAGGTGCAATTACCAAATTAACCGGGTTGAAAGGCAAAATTGTTGTTTATGATCCGATGGACAAGTAAGTGTTGTCGGCATTAGAGGCTGATTTTGTAACGTTTTATCAGCCCTAGCGCTAATTTGTTTATAGTGCAAATTGATTGTTCTCATTCATGTATGATTAATTTGGTCTATAGGGGTGAGAAAAATCTTCACCTCTGTTAGAATCGCGCCGTCTTAAAGGTTACCCGGATCCCCATCCCAATGGTTTGGATTGATTACGCAATTATTATTGTTATTAGCTTATCTACCCTGATTAGTTTAGTCCGTGGGTTTGCTAAAGAAGCCATGTCATTAGTGGTATGGTTTGCGGCTTTTTTTATCGCCAGTCAGTTTTATCTCGACCTCGCCGTTCATTTATCGCAAATGCAAGATGAAATGGTGCGCAACGGCGTTGCTATTGCTATTCTTTTTATCGCAACGCTCATTATTGGTGCCTTAGTTAATTACCTTCTTGGTCAACTCGTTGCTAAAACCGGTTTGTCAGGTACAGATAGAGTACTTGGTGTGTGTTTTGGTGCTATTCGCGGGGCGTTAATCGTCAGCGCGTTACTATTTTTCATGGATGCATTTACCGGTTTTCCCTCAACCAGTTGGTGGAAGGAATCGGTACTCGTACCCGAATTTGGTGTGGTTATTCAGTGGTTTTTTGACTACTTGGAAAACACATCAAGCTTTGTACCCAAAATCTAAAACTATAAAACACCTTACAGTGAGGAACCTTACCCATGTGTGGTATCGTCGGAATAGTAGGCAAGTCTTCAGTTAATCAAACCATTTATGATTCATTGACCGTACTGCAACATCGTGGTCAAGATGCTGCGGGTATTGTTACCGTTGACGTAAATGCGTTTCGTTTACGTAAAGCAAATGGCTTGGTTAAAGATGTATTTGAACCAAAGCACATGCAACGTTTGCAAGGTAATGCTGGCATAGGTCATGTTCGTTACCCAACAGCAGGTAGCTCAAGTGCTTCGGAGGCTCAACCGTTTTACGTTAACTCACCGTTTGGTATTTCATTGGCTCACAATGGCAATTTAACCAATACTACTGAATTAGCCGCAAGCTTGTTAAGCAAGCGTCGCCATATCAATACCACTTCAGATTCTGAAATTTTATTGAACCTATTGGCCGATGAACTACAAGAGACTCGTAGCTTAACTTTATCAGCTGACGAAGTGTTTGATGCTGTCAGTAAAGTACATGCTCAAACGCGTGGTGCTTATGCTGTTACGGCTATGATTATTGGTCAAGGTTTGGTGGCATTTCGCGATCCGTTTGGTATTCGCCCATTAGTATTGGGTAAGCACGAAACAGCATCTGGCACTGAATATATGGTGGCATCTGAAAGTGTTGCTTTAGATGCGGTGGGCTTTGAGGTAATGCGTGATGTGGCTCCAGGTGAAGCGATTTACGTGACACTTGATGGCCAATTATTTACTCGCCAATGTGCCGTTAACCCAAGTTATTCTCCTTGTATTTTTGAATTTGTTTACTTTGCCCGTCCAGATTCGACTATCGATAATATTTCGGTATACGGCAGCCGCGTAAACATGGGCACTAAGTTAGGTGAAAAAATCAAAAAAGAATGGGATGAACACGATATTGACGTAGTTATTCCTATTCCTGAAACCTCTTGTGACGTTGCACTCGAAATTGCTCGTTCTATGGACTTACCATATCGCCAAGGTTTTGTTAAAAACCGCTATATTGGCCGTACCTTCATTATGCCTGGTCAACAAGAGCGTAAGAAGTCAGTGCGTCGTAAACTGAATGCTATCAATGCCGAGTTCAAAGGCAAGAATGTATTACTGGTTGATGATTCTATTGTACGTGGTACAACCTCAGAACAGATTATTGAAATGGCCCGTGATGCCGGCGCTAAGAAAGTGTATTTTGCTTCAGCAGCACCAGAAATTCGCTTTCCTAATGTGTATGGAATTGATATGCCAACGACTAACGAGCTTATTGCCCATGGTCGTGATGCAGATGAAATTGCAAAAATCATTGGTGCAGATGGCATTATTTTCCAAGATTTAACCGACTTAATTGAAGCGGTTAGAATGGAAAATCCAGAAATTAAACGTTTCGAAACATCGGTATTTGATGGGCATTACATCACCAACGATGTAGACCAAGCGTATTTAGACCACATCATGCAATTGCGTAATGATGATGCTAAAGCGAATCGTAATAAAGATATCGGCACTAACTTAGAAATGCACAATGAGTGTCATCCTTAAGTTAAATCGTTAGTCGATGTAATGACAAAAGCCTGCTAAATGCAGGTTTTTTGTTTTCTACGACCTGAAAATATAGGTTTTTTTCATGGCAGCATAAAAATAGTTATTTTGTGACTTGGTTTGGCCCCAAGGTTTGTTTGGAATATGGCCTAAGGCCACTAACGTCGTGGCATTTCACCCACACCAGACCAAGAGTGTATCAATAGCAATACCCTCTTGGATCACCCTGCCGCCCCAGACGAAAAATGCTGAAAAGCGCATAATTTTCGATGGGGATCGATCCAGCTTTTAACCTCAAATGTAGTCCGCTTCGGCCATTGTCACCTAATATAAAAAATATCCTAACGCTTCCTATGGGCCGTCCATGGCCCAACGAAAGCTAGCGTGGCATCCATGCCAAGCTCACGATCTTTTCTCGATGGCCTCAATTCAAATTAAGCAACCCATCTTTAAATACAGACGACTAATGATGCAAAATCGAAAAGACAAAATATCAGCTACTGGTCAGCCTAGGGCAGGCAATTGTTTGGATTACCGTTATGGCCTACTGTGACTTAATCAACAAAAATCAAAGTAAAATATTGAATTTAAAATATAAAATAGGTTAAATTATAAAAATTAAGGACAGAGTTGGGTAATCTCGAACATAATCATCGAGCACGCCATTTAGGGAAGAAGAAGCCATTCAATAACTTGAACCGCTCGACTCCCTTTTTAATGTTTACTCAACCCCACTAATTTCTATGTTTGATAAATTCGCCCGCTTTCATTTATACCTGTACATTTATACAGTTGTAATGATTTTCGGCAAATTGACGAAATATAAGGTCAAAAATCATTCATAAGTAGTAGATGTTATTGAAGTGATGGTTTTATAAGATGTTAATTTTTTAATGTTTTTTCAGCAAGCAAGTCGAAAAATAATATTGAAAAACATTTTGCACGCTTTGTTTTGCGATTTTTGAAATAAAAAGTGCTTTACATCAATAAGATAGCAAATTTAGGATGTTATTAATCAATAACTTGAATGGCCGACATTGAATGATGCGCCGTTCAATAAGCTGTTAAGTGCTCTGATTCTTTGCCAGCTTTAAACTAGGTACCACAAAAAATATGAATAACGGTTTTATTTACCCATTTTTCGATGCGTTAGTAAGGGTCATGTACTATTGCAACTTGGTCGAATTTTTTAAGTTTCTGGCAAAATTATGCACTGGTGTTTTACATAAGCGTAGCGGTGGAGAGCTATCAACCCAAGAGATAATTCGAAGCTGCAATATCGCAATCGATATATATCAAGCATTTAAGTTCGGCCTTCTATTTTCACTTTGGGTTTGTGAGGCTAGCGGAGTGTTTCCCAAGCTGGTCATATACTACCTTCTATTCTCTAACCTATTCACCTATTTTTATTATCATGTTTGGGGTAGTAAATATGGCCAAAGAGTTGACCGCGATACGCTAAACAGAAAGTTCCTTAATTCTCTTTTAGCCATCTCATACTATTTGTTGTGTTACGCCTATTTATATGAAATTCATTACAGCCAAATGATAGCCTGGCCTGATGATTTGATCGATACAACAAATGCAATATTCCTTAGTGTGGCCAATGCATTTACTTTAACTTATGGCGGTTTTTCTCCGCTTACTCAAGAAATTAGAATGGTTTTTATGAGTGAGCTAATAAATACATTTCTATTTTTTACAGTAATCATCACTAACTCAATACCGAATCATGCAGGGAAGGAAAACAAATGAGCTACAAGAATAAAACATATGTAATGTTTGATGCGGATACAGATATCCGTATGTATCGGTTAATGACCGCATGGAAAGCTAATGACAAAATAGACTTTAATTTTCACGATGCTCATGATTTAAACAACTTAAGAAAAACTGCATCAGAAGAAACGATTAAGAGAAAGCTTAGAGAGCGCCTAAATAGTACTAAGCAGGCTATATTGCTTGTTGGTGAAAATACAAAAAATCTGTATAAGTTCGTCCGTTGGGAAATTGAAGTAGCAATGAGCATGGACATCCCCATTATTGCTGTAAACTTGTGTAAAAGTAATTCCTCCACAGAAAGAACTCCTCCAATATTAAAAAACAATGCATATTTTGTATCTGTTCCATTTGAGCAAAGCAAAATTAAACATGCCTTAGATAAATTCCCAGACGAATATCATCGTAAAAAATCAGAGGCACCTAGTGATAGATCTTACACTTGGAAATAGCAGCACTTAACAAGGCGCTGCTACGGAAAATTTACTCGCTGGCGCTCCTAAATTTCCGCAGAGCGCGGCGTTATATGACAAGTGAGTTCCATGAAGCCTCGTAAAGTTACAGATAAATTAAGAGATGAACTTTTAGCATTGAAAAATAGTCGAGGAAGCATTGATGATCTTTGCTTTAATTATCTCAACAATTTTAGTGAAAATGCTAAATTAACTCATTTCTCATTAAAAGGAAGTTCATTAGTTAAATCTGTCGCTTATAGGCAATATTTTGTATTCTTAATTAGTTCACTAGAAACATTCTTCAGAGATTTATTTATTTACGTTCACTCCATAGACGCTGAGTTAATGAATAAACTCATAGAGAAATTTAAAAATATCGATAAGTTTCATAATTCAGAGGAACTTTCGTCAATTGAAGTGCTTAGTAAGAGCTTCAATTTTCAAAACGTTAATGACCTTGAAAATGCATTTTATCAACTTTGGGGGGCTAATTTCTTAGATACTATTTGTAATACGTCAATAAACCCTTGTGGTTTTAATGGCAAAGTATTTCAATCTGTATGTGTCAGCAATATGTTTCCAGATTGGAAAAGTATATTTAATGAAGCTTTCGCCATTAGACACAAAGTTGTTCATGATGCTAACTTTCGGCCCGATAATAATATGAAATTAGCTCAAGGGGCTGAGTCGGTATTTTTGCTTATTCCTCAATTAACCACATGTTTTCTAGCTAAAAAATACAAATTAAAATCAATGTTTTTGAAAGCTGAAGGCGGTGATTTTCCTTATGTATTTTCAATTCACGATATACTAGCGGAAGACTGGCACGTTACTGAGTAAGTCATATAACAAGGCGCTTAAACGGAACAAAAACAGTTGGTTATGTTTCGTGCCTCAACAATTTTAACCAACTATTTTTGTCCGCTTAGCGCGGCGTTATGTCTGAAGGTCGACCCATGTTTCACATAAAAAAATTCTCTCTGAATACGGTATTACTCATAGTCACAATATTCTTATTGTCAGGATGCGTTTGGGATGATGACACTGCCGAGAAACCATGGCAGGGATTTTCTAAGAACAAGGAAAGTGGGAAGCTGGAATGGTGGTTTGTAAGTTTTCAGTCATACGAGGCTTGTATCGAATCAATGGAGTGGGATATTTCTAATTCTGTACATAAGGCTTGGTATCTGCCGCCAGTAGGGTGTGGCTTTTCAAGTAACAGCAAAATCAAAACTATATTCATGAATCTGTTTGTTGGCGATATGAGCATGTTCGAGTGTCTGGTAGAGTCGAAAAACCCAGAAACGAGAAAAATTAAGGCAAAATATGGACCTGTGCTGAAAGGGTTTCACGAAGCTTGTAGCGATACGTCAAAATACGTAGTGATTTATTGATGGAAGAAAGACATAACAAAGCAAATTCACTCGGACTCGCGACGCTCGCCGGTGATTTGCAGCGTTATACCCAAATTAACATAGGAGGTTATTTTGAAAAGACTGTATTTATTTTTGTTATCCCTTTCGATTTCTCTA
>NZ_JAPJEE010000003.1:0-285637 GCF_030731885.1 Shewanella sp. ULN5 | reverse complement strand
TCGGCGAGTTTTGTGCATTAACGGGGTGACAAGGGATAGGCATTTTGATAAAACGTGTTTTGCATTCATGGCATTTATTCGTGGTAATATTTGTTTGGCGATAAATTTGATCACCAAATGCCATGAATGTTCCTCAGTTTTTAACCTATCTCATTATTTTTATTCATTCTTTTGTGGGGATTCGTCAGGGTCAGAGTAAACTTTAAAAAGGGAGCTGATGGGCACATGCTATTGAATGGCTTTTTCTTCCCTAAATGGTGCGCTCGATGATTGTGTTCGAGGTTACCCAACTTTGTCCTTAAGTTTGATACTTTAATCTACTTTATGGCTTTAATTCAATGTTTTAATAGAAGTTAAATTAGTTAGATTAAGTCCGTCCGTGACTTTAATCTAATCTATTGCCTGCCGCAGGTTCTTATGCAGATGATATTTTCGCTTCTTCGATTCAACTTCATTTGTAACAATTCCATAAGAAAAGCTGGGATGTCCATTTTGAATTGAGGTCATCGAGACTCTTTATTCCGAGAACCCGTGAGCTTGGCATGGATGCCACGCTAGCTTTCGTTGGGCCAGGGACGGCCCATCGGAAGCGTTAGGATATTTTTTATATTAGGTGACAATGGCCGACGCTGGATACAGATGAAGTTTAAAGCTGGATCGATCCCCATCGAAAATTATGCGCTTTTCAGTATTTTTCGTCTGGGGCGCTGAGGGTTTCTAAAGGGGCGCAAGCGTTTTGCCCCTTTGGTCTGGTGTGGGCGAAGCACCACGACGTTTAGGGCCAAAGGCCATAATCAAAACTCGTTTTGGGGCATAAGTGAGTCAGCGACATCTTCGCTGACTCAAAAATGGACAATTGTGAGTCAGCGATTTTGCTAAATCAGCATTTAACGGATTATCTAAGGTATGGCAAAACCTATAAACTGCATGCCTAATTAACCATACCTCCATACACACAACAATTGGAAAAATGCAGGATTAATCATTTAAGTAAGCGCGGTTCAATAACCTTTCTTAAATTGCTTTGAGGCATTCTGAGTGCTATTGATTAGCTTTCCGAGGGCTTTATCTTTAGAGCGTTTTTCAGCCAGAGTCGCTCCGTTTAGCGCTTGCTCTTTGAGCAATTTTTGATAACTATGCAGACGCCTTTCTGCTAGTTCACCCGCTTTTATTGCTCGTTGAACAGCGCATCCCGGTTCACTGCCATGCGAGCAGTCTGAAAAACGACATTGCTGTGCGAGCTCTGTTATCTCTGCAAAGGTCTCGCTAACCCCTTGTTCACTACTACCTAACTGTAACTCACGCATTCCGGGGGTATCCATTAGAATGCCGCCGTTTGACATTACTTTTAACGCTCTGTGAGTGGTGGTGTGGCGACCCTTACTGTCATCTTCTCGAATACCGCTCGTCTGCTGAGATTCAAAGCCCAACAAGTTATTCACGAGGGTTGATTTGCCAACGCCTGATGAGCCCATAAAGGCGATAGTTTTTCCATTACGACAATAAGGTTCAAGTGACTTAATATCCTGCTCATCTAGCGCATTAAGAGTGTGCACTTCTAGCATGGAGTCTAGCTCCTGCACTTGCTCTCGCTTACTGTCAGCGTCTTCACACAGATCTGCTTTAGTTAAGAGGATCACCGGCTCTACCATCGCTTCACGAGCTAGCGTTAGGTAGCGCTCAATTCTGCTCAGGCTAAAGTCATGATTGAGTGAAGAGACGATCATCACCGTATCAATATTGGAGGCGATTAGCTGGGTAGAGACCTTTGAACCCGGCGCTTTGCGTTCAAACAGTGATTGACGCTCTAGGCTTCGATGTACTCTTAGTTGGTCATCAAATAGCAGCCAATCACCAACACAAATTTTTTCATCATTAACTGTAAAAGTTAGGCTTTGCTGGCCTTGTTCCGAGATAACCACAACACGGTCACGATGATGCTCAATCACTCGAGCCACACTATAATCTGTCAAATCTTCTAGACTAAGTTGCTGCTGAAAAAAAGGTTTCCACCCAAGTTGTTGAAATGTTGGGATTTGACTACTCATGCGTTGTACTCTCACGTTTAATGATTTCACTCATCATAGAGTGTCCTTGTCTGTGATGATTGAATATTTCCGACAACCTTAATCTGACTATGAGCTAACGCCACCATAAGCATCAATTGTCAGCCCTCGCTGTTTCTCATAGGTTTTGGGGGTAAAGCCTAACGTCTTTTTTAGGTAGCGGATCAAATGAGGTTGATCGCTAAAGCCAAACATGAACGCAACCTCAACCCAATCTAGCTCAGTAGAATCCCGTTGATAGAGGTATGCTAGCATCGCCTCTAGGCGATTCATGGATTGGCACTGTTTGAGGGTTAGCCCAGTTGTGCGCTGAAAGCTTCTTTCTAATGTCCGCTGCGAGCAGTAAAGCATCTCACCCAAACCGGAAATGGTACTTTGATCGAGATGTTGCAGCGCCTTACGGGTGATCTTGCTGTGCTGATCCTCAACGCATTGTTCTAGCCAAGGGCCGAGTACAGTATCTAACTGGTCAACACATTGCTGTGGATTGGTTTGAGCTAATTCAATTAAAGCGTTTTCATCCACGCCCAACTGCTTGAACAGCATTGAGTCTTTAGCTAGCTCAACCTTATCAAGTGCCAGTGGGTTTTCAGAAAATTCAGGTAAGCAATATAGAGCGCCTACTTGGAACTTTATCCCAAGATGAACAAAGGCCTTAGAGTGGTCTAACTCGAAGGTTTGTTGATGAGGATAAAGCCAATGACTTCCAACTCCCATAACAGTACCGGGGTTGAGATCATAAAGGTAGGCTTGGCTATGAGGCGAAATAATCAAATGCGCCGAAGGATCAGGGTTGAGCTTTGGATACTGAAAGCACTCTGAATCATGGAGTTTTTCGATCAACCAGTAGCATTCAACATATTTGGCAATGCGAGAGGATTGAGGGGGTTGTAGCCAATGGTTCATGCCGTTCACCGACTGCTTGGATAGGGAATTAATACTATAAACCAGATCAGCACAAGCATAAATAATCCCCTGCTAGGGTCTCGTAAAGGGTTGACGGTTTATTTGGAGTCAAATTCAATCCGAACAATTCGGTTTAACAGCCAGGCACAAAAATGCCACCCATTTTTTGAACAATAGCAAAGACGGTCGCTAACTCTAGAATGCGTGAATCAACCCACTCGCGCCGATGCTCAAAATTCTCACCCGTTGATTTATCAAAGCCGCACAAAAACGCCTTACGTACCAACACAAAAATGCCACCCATTTTTTGAACAAAGAACATAACTCGTTTTCATGGCTTTGGCGAGGGTTACGATCGATGTGTTCAACTCATCAATTTTTATCGATATGGCTAAAATATTATCCTTAAATGAGTGATTTATGGTCATCTAAGAAATTTAGCACATCAGAAAAACTTGTTAACCATCAAGTGTTAAAAGAATTGTAATTTGATTGGGGATGATGACTTAAGCGCACAGCCAGCGCTGACAATTTGCAGCGCCTTGTCGTCGCTTTCGCTCTAAATGCTCACAATATTCAGTTAATGCGGGTAATGCTCCGACAGCTCCTTTAAATAATGCACCAAATTCAGTAGTGATTTTAAGCCAATTCTCTGCGGGGATGTTGAGTCTATTCAGTATGTCCTGGCTACTTGAGCTAATGGCACCACGCTTATCTTCTCGAATTATCCGACCGGTATCTTCAACTAAGACGATGTAGTCTTTCACGCTGAACATAAGCCCGTTAGGCATATTAAGTCGCTCATTACCCACAAACGGTAATAGCTCTGGTGGTTGCTCGCCTTTCATTGCTGAATTGATACGGCGCTGAATACTGGTGTAATCTGATTTTTCAGGGGTTGCGGCCATTTGAGCACGAATTGGGTTTAAATCGACATAAGCCATACAGGCTAAAACTGCGGCTTCATCAAGCAAAGCCTGAGATTTAAATCTGCCTTCCCAGAATCTTCCGGTACATTTATCTTCTTTGTTAGCCATTCTGGCTATAGGCTCACTGAGTGAGCGCATAAACCAACTGATATCAATTAAGCGATTACGGTATTCGGTAATGCATTCGTTAACCGTTTGAAGTTCAAACTGGTTAAGGTCTTCCTCTTTAAGGTATTTGTGCGTGAGTAACGTACCTTTAAAGCCCTTGTGCCATTGAATTAGCACTTCTTTATCTGACCACTTTTTTGCTTTGTCAGCATCGACTTTTATAACCACATGTAAGTGATTACTCATCACGGCATAAGCACAGATATCAATAGCAAAGACGGTCGCTAACTCTAGAATGCGTGAATCAACCCACTCGCGCCGATGCTCAAAATTCTCACCCGTTGATTTATCAAAGCCGCACAAAAACGCCTTACGTACCACACGCGAACAACAGTGATAGTAAGGCGTATCATCTAGGCTAACGATAGTTTGTCTTGGTCTGGCCATCTTTATTTACCATTTTAAAAGCGTAAATAAAGCGTAGTTCAGCGCTTAATATTTAGCCAACAATCTTGGGTATCTCAATTATTTAGCCTTGGATGTATCAATTATTTTTTAAAATCAGCCAACAATCTTGGATGTCTCAATTATTTTTTGTTCTTTCGTAAATCATTTTGCGCTGTTACGCCTTCTGCGTTGGCTAAACCTGTATGTAGTACTACCAATAATGACAAAACATACAAGATTCGATGATCAATATTCATACTAACTCCATTGATGACTTTTCGCTTAACGCCGAGTTCAGCGGCAGTTTTTAAGTTGTGGTTTTATAAGGTTATGGGGTCAGGCCTTACATTTGACATTATGTGATTTTTAAGGCCTGACCCCCACTGTGTTGACAGTACCTGAGGTTTTATCTTTCAATTGTGCAATGTCATTCTAGGTTTCGGCAATAGACCGTCTAGTTTCCCTATCGATTCGATTTCCATCCAAAACTTCAGTAGTAATTTCATAGACAATTACCGGTACGGCGCACCCTGATAAGAAAAACACCAACCCTACAGCTACCAATTCTGAGATTTTATTCATTTTAATTTACCTTTCTTAAATAACGTTGTTTTGTTTTGCAGTGATTAATGCTTTCGAGTAGCCAATTTTTTTGCTTTGCGTCGAGCCATTAGGATGTACAGCAGGCTCAGAACAAAAATGACCAAACATCCAATAGCTGCTGTTTTTAACATTTTAGGGATCATGTGACGCAGCATGTACATATCTGGGTTACCGGTTTCCCACAACGTCCATTGTGTAGCAGTATCAGCGGCCAGCGCACTGTTACCAGTCGTTAACATAATGATGCCGTTGCCTGTGCTAGGATTTACACGCAAGCTTGCATTCAAAGAAGGTGATTGCCCACCATGCCCAATTATAAAATCGCCAGCATTATTACTGGCAAACAGCATGACGCCTAAGCCCCAAATATCTATTCCCATGCTAGTCGCGTTTGGGGTTCGCATCTGTTTAAGCGTCGATGCAGAAAGTAAATCGGGAGTGTTACTTTCCATTTCTGCAAGCGTAATGTTGTGGTTTAAGAATTTGACCAGATCATTCGCGCTGGTATACAAGCCCGTTGCAGCCAATGAAGTGTAATAAGGATACTGCCTAACGGTGCCTTTATCGTCGAAGTATTGCGCTAAATTGCCACCAAACTGGTCTTTGTCATAACTGGTCTTTGTCATATTCAGTGGCTCAAACACTGCACGATGCATGTAAGCACTAAAGGACATACCGCTAACTTCTTCAACAATCAGTTGCAGTAAATTGTAACTCCCACCCGAATACTTAAATTGAGTACCAGGCTCAATACCTACCAATACTTGGCCGTTAACTCCCTCATCGGCGTCTAAGGCTTGGGTTAAATGCTGTTCAAGTGCTTGTACTTGTTCTGCGCTTGAAAAACCATTGTGACCTAAGCCATCGGTTATCCCCGCGGTATGGCTTAACAAACGGCGTATGGTGACTTGTTCGTTATCAAACTGACTAGGCGGCAATTGCCAACGCGTGAGATAATTTGCTACAGGCGCATCTAAATCAAGCTTACCTTGCTCGACAAGTTTCATAACACCATAAGCCGCGACCCACTTGCCCAATGAAGCAACACCAAATATTGTGTCTGTTGTCACTGTTTCGCCTTTAGAATAGGAAAACTCATCGAATACTTTTCCCTCATTGATTAAGACAAAAATACCGTTTCCCTTGGCTTCTGTTTTGATTGATTTAACCGCTTCAGCCATAAAAGAGGCGTTATCATTGGTCGGAGCAATGGGTTCTTTAAACCAGCCTTGGGTGGTTGATACAACATTAAGTAAAACCCAGAGGCTCATCACACCCAGAACGACCGATACCCATTTAACAAAATTCATCATGACAGTGTCTCGCTATGTTGTTCGGCTCACAAAAACCGATATTCATTTTTGACTGGTCATCACAATAAGCTTCAGGTGGTTAGTTTGGTGACAGAAATGCTTCAACTGCTCGTGAACATCACCAACGACATTTCACTTCGGGTTAATTAACGTAGAATGCACGGTATAAATAAAAACCGGATCGAAACATGGGCAAATACAAACCAATCATCTTTCTTTTGCATGTTGCGCTTATTTTTTTCTCTGCATTACCGGCGTGGTCACAAAACAACAACTCGGCAGATACTGAATATCGCCCAAGCATGCCGAACAATGTATTTACTCAGATTCAAATAAGGCCCATAAAAAGCAATGAATCCAGCACAAGTATTCAATGTCACGCCTCCGGAGTAGACCAAAGTGACTGGCAACATATTAGCTTCAGTGAACTGCCTCAAAACCAGTTTTTTTGTCTGCGAGCAAAGATCAATATTCAGCGGGAAACACTATCGAGCAACCCTTCGTTATTAGTTGGTATGTTAGGTTCCACAGATTTTAGATGGGACAATAAACCGCTGATTTCAAATGGCTTACCTGCACGGTCGTTTATTGATGAAGATCCTGGGACAATAAAAACCTTGGTAAGACTATCAGATGACTTATTGAACGATGGGGAGCACATGTTGAGTGCAACCATATCGACTTTCAAGGTTGGCAAAGAGCTCGATTCTATCGGCTATGTATTGGCCATAGTCGATGAACAAAAGTTAGCTAATATGGTTTTATTGGTGAGCATGTTGAGTGCTTTTTTCATCGGTGTCTTAGTGATTCTGTTTGTTATCTTTCAACTGGTAAATTGGCTGTATCAAGCAGAAAAATCCTATCAAATGTTCAGTGTTCTATGCTTATTCGCCGCGCTTCTATTAAGCGTAGAACAAGCAAAGTTCTGGTTAGATTATCCCTACAATTGGCATGCACTGCGGCTGTCTGTCATCCTTGTGCTTACCTTCATTACAAGTTTCTTGCTACCTATGTTTTACGTCGCATACTTTAGACTTAAGCAGGTCAAAATATGGGTAACATCCAGCCTAATAAGCTTGATCATTATTTCCTTACTGGATCTTAGTTATGACACCACCAGTGTGGTTCTTTTCTTTGCTGCTTTATTCTGGTCGCTTGTTATTAACCTGCTGCAAATAAGAAAAAGTGGACAAGGTAAAGCCGTTTCTGTGCTTATCCTCATTGGTATCGGCTTCATTATTTTCTACCCCGAATATTTTGTAGAGTTTGGTTTTGCGATGTTTTTTATCGCTATTGTTATCACCATGTTGGTGGCACTAATCAAAGAAATGAGACAGCACAAAGCACGTTCATTAAAAGCGGAGCGCATCAAAACTGAACTGCTTAGACGTAACATGCAGCCACACTTTTTGATGAATTGTTTAACTCAGTTAATGGAACTGATCGAAACCAAACCACAGGATGCCCTTGTCTTGATTTCTGCTTTAAGTCAGGAATTCCGGCAACTGACTCAGCATAACGAGCAAGACTATGTCCCGCTATTCGACGAGATTGCCTTATGCAAAAACCATATACAAATCATGTCAATCCGCTATCAGAAAGATTATCAATTAGCGGTAGTTGGCGAAGTGGAAGGGATTTGGGTCCCCTCTGCTATATTGCATAGTTTGGTAGAGAACTGTTTTACCCATAACAAAATATCCAGTGATAGAACCTTCGAACTTAAGGTAACTCAAGCAGGTAGACAGGTAAATTTGACCTTGATAACACCGATCGAAAACAACACCAACCACCAAGGTACAGGCAGTGGAAACCATTTTATTCATGCTAAACTAGCCGAGTTGAATCAAAAAGAAGCCGAGTTTGCCAGCTATGAGTCTGGTGACAACTGGATATCACAGATCAGCTACTTAAACATCAACACAACAGCAAATTAATAACGAGAACGATATGGTAATTGTCATTGTTGAAGATGAACCACTCATACAGCAACGTATCCAACGTCTTACTGCAGAGATCTTGATTGCAAAAGCCCCTAAAATAATCTGCTTTGATGATATCGATAATGCCGAATCGTTCCTTAGCGAAAATACCATTGATGTCTTACTGCTTGACTTGAATTTAATGGGCCGTGATGGCTTCACACTATTAAAAAGTAAACTTGCAGCGGCATTTCATACCATTATTATTTCGGCTTATGCAGAAAAAGCAATTGAAGCTTTTGAGTATGGCGTCTTAGATTTTATCGCCAAACCCTTTACCAAAGAACGGCTTATCCAGGCTTTTGAGAGACTGTTAAACAACCGAAAAAGCGAATACCGTAGCTGTAAATATTTAAGCGTAAAAAAAGCCGGAGAGCTCCAGCTAATATCCCTCGAAGACATTAATTATATTCAAGCAGACGGTCACTACACTTGGCTTAATCTCTCCTCTTCGGATGAAGTCATGCCAACAAAAGTGCTGCACAGTAAAAACATTGAGAAAATTGAGCAACTACTTCCCGAAAGCTTTATGCGCGTTCACCGCTCATATCTGGTCGATATGCGAAAAGTTAAGTCTGTTAGAATCCAAGAAGGAAGTAAGTACACACTATTGCTCAATTCAGGAGAGGAAGTTCCTGTCGGAAGAACGAAGTATGAACAAGTAAGAAAACAGTTAAGCGGTATTTAACTATTTAATCGAGAGGCTTGAATAGCACGCAATGTGTAGAAAATTGTCGCGATTTTATAGGCTCCATAACACTTAAGAAGAATACTATATGAACGACTTTGAACGTAAAGAATTGATCGAAGAAAGTGGCAAACTGCACAATATTGTTGAAAGTAGTTACTTGAGCAATACAGCAAAAAAAGACGATGAGCAGTGGCTCGAAAAACAAAGAATACTGCTTGCTGACATGGCAATTCATCTGCTGCAAACCGCTATAAAACCGGGCGAATTGGAAGTCGAAAAATTGACGAATAATATTCACGCCATTTTAACCATCGCAGATCAGTTCATCCCGCACGCTAAACTTAAGAATGCGACTGAAAAACTCTATCAAAACAACGTATAGAAAAACTACAGGGTATAGCTTTGGGCGAGTTTAGCCACTTAGACTTTTATCTAGCCAAAGTGAGCTTTCAACTAAATTTTTCGATTAGGTGGCTCGTCAAAGATTTCTTTGGTCTCAAAATTAAAGCCTCGAAGAAAAAACCATATCGTTCAACATTTTTAACTCATCATGAAGCTGGCCAATTGTCACTGTGATAGTCAATGGAGATGAAGTATCTAATTGGTAAAAATCTGCATCGTTGAATGAGTAAGAGCATCCTGCACCTAGAGCCAAATCAATGGCATCTAAAATTGTTGACCTACCAGAATCCCCTGGCCCGATTAGACAGTTAAGCCCAAGCTTTGGATTCCAAGAAAGATTTTAATTGTTCTAAAGTTTTGTATATCAATATGACGAATAACCGACATGCCAAATCCCTTCGCTAGCAAGCATAAAATAATAGTTAAGTTAACACTTTAAGCTTTATGAAGATGAATCGCCACCGTAATTACAGTCACTATGTAGCATTACTAAAATTTGGCCAACAACCATGTCACAGAATCTTCTTGCAAACGGTGCCGAAACAAGGAATGGGGCAAAAGTGAGTTACAGACACCCACAGTCTAATTCATTTATCTCTGCTCAATTATGGAAGACCATAGCGTCAATCTAACCAATTGCCTGCCGCTGGGATGTTCAGGATGAACGGAATGTCGCGGTCACATGGATGTGAAAGAGTGACCTTATGTGCAGATAATCCAGCGAGACGCCGCAAGCGCATCCATGTGGGCTTAACCAAAACATCCATGTTTTGGATACTCGCTGGCTCATCTGCACCCGAAATTTTCACATCTTCGATGTAACTTCATTCGTAACAATTCCATAAGAAAAGCTTGGATGTTCGGTTTGAATTGAGGTCATCGAAAAAAGGCTGTGAGCTTGGCATGGATGCCACGCTAGCTTTCGTTGGGCCATGGACGGCCCATCAGAAGCGTTAGGATATTTTTTATATTAGGTGAAAATGGCCGAAGCCGATTACAGATGAGGTTTAAAGCTGGATCGATCCCCATCGAAAATTATGCGCTTTTCAGCATTTTTCGTCTGGGGCGCTGAGGGTTTCCAAAGGGCTTCTTTTGTAAAAAAGCGTGCGTTTTGCCCCTTTAGTCTGGTGTGGGCGAAGCGCCACGACGTTAGTGGCCGTAGGCCATATTCCAAACAAAAAGTGGGGCATAACCAATTCCAACGCAGCTAGACACTAAACCAAAACTGCTCACACTGCTCACACTGCTCACACTGCTCAGCCAAACATAAAAAATATAACAAACCAACATTTCTTATCATGGTAAGTTTAGATTGTTTGTCATCAAGCATTTTATTTTTGTAATGGTGAAACAAATATCACCTTAAGCCTTTCTTTATCCTGTACCCAGAAAAACTATGCAAAAGGATTACTATGCAAACTCGCACACTATCAATGCTAATCAAAGCAAGTCTGTTTACTGCCATTCCCATGTTGATGTTACCTGCTGCAGCCACAGAAAGAACAATCTCTGAATTAGTTGATGCCGTAAACGGAACCCCTGATGACCTCAGTCGCGATGCGGGTAAAAAAGTGAAATTACGCAATCATGCCAACGGATTTTGTACTTCTGGTGTGTTTAAGCCCAATCCTCAAATCACTGATACATTCGCGATTGAGTTTTTCACGCAAGCCAATATTGATATCGTTGCCCGTTTTTCATTAGGTGGCACCAATCCCCAATCATCAGATAAAACTGCAGGTCGCTTCATGTCACTAAAGCTAAATGGTGATACTGAAAGCCTACAGTTTGTCACCTCAAATGCCGAGGTGTTTTTTGCCAGTAATCTTGAGGATTTTTTTACATTTCAAACCAAAGTAAAACAAGGTAATGAAGGCAAACAATGGTTGATTGACAATAAACCCGATGCTAAGGCTTTTTTTGATTATATAAAAAAGCTGCCGCCGACGATCAGTTATGCAGACAATCGCTATTTTGGCGTCAATAGCTTTATGTTCACCTCAAAAAATGGTGAACCAGTTGCCGGAAGATGGATTTTTGAGCCAGCTAATGGCGTGATAACCGCATCAGCCGATGAGCTAGCTCAAAAGCCAGATAACTTTTTACACAAGGAATTGATTGAGCGTATTAGCACGACACCGGCAACCTGGGATCTGTTTGTTCAACTTGCAGAAAAACAAGATAACGTCAATGATCCCACCATAGTTTGGCCAACCTCTAGACCACGACTATTAATCGGCCAAGTGATTATTAACGGTCAGCATGACGATGCAAAAGCCACGCTTGAGTGTGATAAAGGTATTTTTAACCCACTACAATTGCCTAAAGGCATAGCGCCGTCGGCTGATCCGATATTGAATGCTCGCTCCGCAGCTTATATTGAATCTTTTATTAGACGTAACTAAACAACGCACCAGATAAAAAGCCTCCATCAACTTAGGCTGATGGAGGCTTATATATTGCCAATTTACTCGCGTTAGTTATCCAAGGTAAAAAGGATCATCAATCGATTTGGCGGGTAAGGTAAACCACTTAGCCCCATCTGCAGTCATGTAAAAATGATCTTCATGACGAATACCAAATTCCCCTGGTACGCATAACATAGGTTCATTACTAAAACACATCCCCGCGGCTAATGGCGTGCGATCGCTTTTCACCAAATATGGCCACTCATGAATATCTAAACCTATACCATGGCCAGTACGATGCGGTAATCCTGGTACGGCATAGCCAGGGCCAAAGCCTGCTTTTTCTAATACTTGTCTTGCCGCCGTATCAACATCACCACAGGGTAAATCAACTTTAGCGATATTAAACGCCGCAAGCTGAGCTTGTTGTTCTAATTGCCATAATTCACGTTGACGGGCACTGGGTTCACCAAACACATAAGTACGGGTGATATCTGAGTTATAGCCTTCTAACTGGCAACCTGTATCAATTAGCACCGTATCATTTTTGGATAAAGCTTTAGGCGACTTAACGCCATGTGGATATGCGGTATCTTCGCCAAACAACACAATGCAAAAATAAGAACCACGACTCGCCCCCACTTTTCGGTGCGCCGCATCGATAAAGGCTGTCACTTCATCAGTTGTAATGCCTTCGTGTAAAATACTGGCCGCTGCTTTATGCACCTCAAGGGTCATATTCATCGCCTGTTGAATCAACGCTAGCTCTGTCGATGATTTAATCATCCGACAACCTGCCGTAACCGTTTTAGCATCTACCAGGGTTAATTGCGGCGCGGCTTTAGCAATACCATTACTGATAAAATAGGATGTTGACTCATCGATGGCTAATTTTGCCCGAGTAACATCAAACCCCATCTGATTAAGCGTCGTCGCAACTAACACATAAGGACTTTCATCTTCATGCCAGGTATTCACCTCGCCTTTTACCACCATGAAGCCCTGCAATGTATCAAGCTCAAAAGCTGGAGCAATATATTGCACCTTTCCAGTAGCCGGTAAAATGGCACCCACTAAGCGCTCGCTGGCGTACCAACGGGTTCCGGTAAAGTAATAAAGATTAGTACCGGCATTTAAGTAAACAGCATCAATACCTTGTTGCTGCATAATAAGCTGCGCTTTGGCGATACGCGCCTCAAACTCTGATAAGGCAATAGGTGCAACACCTTGAGTCATATTCTTTAAGCCATCAAGGGCTTGTTGTGGGCTAACGCCGCCAATACCTATTGTCATTTTTACTCCAATATTAAGTGAATAAGTAACTGATATCCTCTATTCAAACTACCATATACAGGTGTTTGATGGGGGGATAATAATACTATGTGTTGTTCGATTGAAATTGTATACAATATAAAGTTACAATTAATTAGGTCAAGTTAAAATACAGTTAACTTGCAACATAACATCCGAGCTTGAGATAATCAGGCCACGTTACTTTCTTGCTCAATCCTACCACTGGAGCCAACTCTTTATGTCCCAATCAGCTGTTATTGCAGAACGTTTAAGCGCTATTCGCCAGCAATTTACCCTCGAAAATATCGATGCTTTCATTATTCCCCGCGCTGATGAATATCTCGGTGAATACGTTCCAGTGAGAAATGAACGACTTCGTTGGGCCACAGGTTTTACAGGCTCTGCAGGCATGGCCATTGTGTTAAAAGACACAGCTGCCATCTTTACTGATGGCCGTTATACCGTTCAGGTTCCACAGCAAGTTGACGGTACTTTGTTCCAGTATTTAAGCCTAACTGATGACCCTCAGATTGAGTGGCTAGTTGACACATTAGGCGCGGGAAGCAAAGTGGGTATTGATAGCCGTTTACATACCTTAGCCTGGTACCAACAAGCTAAAGCGCAATTTGATAAAGCTGACATTGAGTTAGTCGATGTAAAGCAAAACCCGATTGATGTGCACTGGCAAGATCGTCCACAACTGCCAACCTCTCCTTTCACACTTTTCAGCCATGAGGGAGCAGGAAGAAACAGCCTAGATAAGCGTCAGCAAATAGGCGCTTTAGTTAAAAAACAAGGTGCTGATGTCGCGCTTATTGCTGCACTAGATTCTTTTTGCTGGTTACTTAATATTCGTGGCAACGATGTCCCTCGCTTGCCGGTGATTTTAGGTAGCGCATTACTCGCAACCAATGGCGACATGACCTTATTTACCGACCTAAGCAAAGTGCCTAGTGGTTTTACTGAACACGTAGGTCAAGGCGTAACGGTAAAAGATGAAGCCGAACTGGCAACTGCATTAGCCGCATTAACAGGCGTAAAATTACTTGCCGACCCGCATTCAGCCAACGCATTTTCACAGCTGCAAGCTCAGGCTGCTGGCGCAAAACTGATTGCCGGACTTGATCCTGTTGCGTTACCCAAAGCACAAAAAAATGCTGCTGAGCTAGCGGGAATGAGAGCTTGTCATGTGCGTGATGGCGTTGCCGTTTCACGCTTTTTAGCTTGGCTAGATAACCAAGTTGAACAAGGCATTATGCATGATGAGGCCGTATTAGCCGCGCAATTAGAGAGTTATCGTTTACAAGATTCACTTTACCGCGAGCCAAGCTTCGACACGATTTCAGCTACTGGTCCAAACGCTGCGATGTGCCATTACAATCATAATAATGGCACGCCTAGCACCATGACAATGAACAGTATCTATCTAGTGGATTCTGGTGCGCAATATTTAGATGGCACTACGGATGTTACCCGCACAATTGCCATTGGCGATGTCAGCGACGAACAACGAAAAATGGTCACCTTGGTGTTAAAAGGCCATATTGCATTAGATTTAGCCCGCTTCCCTAAAGGCACTTCAGGTCAACAGCTTGATGCCTTTGCACGCCAACACTTATGGCAACATGGTTTTGATTATGATCATGGCACTGGGCACGGTGTTGGTCACTTTTTAAGTGTACATGAAGGCCCACAGCGTATCGGTAAAAACGTCAACAATGTCGCTTTAGTACCTGGCATGGTGTTATCGAACGAGCCTGGTTACTACCGTACAAATGGCTTTGGTATTCGTATAGAAAACTTGGTGATAGTACAACACTGCGCGGCGTTAACTGGTAGCGAGCGTGAAATGTATGAGTTTGATGCAATTACATTGATCCCAATAGACGCCCGTTTGATTGACAAGTCATTACTCACTACAGCTGAAATCAACTGGTTTAATCAATATCACGCCAAAGTACGTGAAACCTTAACACCATTTATGCAAGGTGATGATTTAAAATGGTTAAATAAAGTAACCGCGGCAATTTAAGTCGATAAAATTTATCAACACACCACGGCGATCCTCATCAGATCGCCGTTTTTATTTGATAAAGCGCAAGAACTATACAAACTCTATCCAAAAGTTTGGTATACTCCGCGCCCGTCAAAAACGAACAGTTATGGCATTAATATGCCAAGCTATGACGTGATATATACACAAAAATGCCAACATCCCCGCCGAATAGACAGTCGGCTTGCTGCTTAATTAGGAACTGAAACCATGAAATTTGAATCTTTTAGCTTCGCACCTGAACTACTCCGCGCGATCGCTGAATGCGGTTATCAGACAATGACCCCTATTCAGCGTCAAGCCATTCCAGCCATTCGCCGTGGTTCGGATGTGTTAGCCAGTGCCCAAACAGGTACAGGTAAAACCGCTGCATTTGCTTTACCTATCTTACAAAAAATGATGGAAAAGCCTAAAGATAGAATCGCCTCAAACACCCGCGTACTGATTTTAACGCCAACACGTGAATTAGCCGCTCAAGTTGCTGACAACATTACTGCCTACGGTAAATACATGGATATCAATGTATTGACCATTTATGGCGGCGTAAAAATGGACAGCCAAGCCGTTAAAATGAAACGGGGTACCGATGTGATTGTGGCAACACCAGGTCGATTACTAGAACACATTTTATCGTGTAACTTAAGTTTATCCCATGTCGACTTTTTAGTATTAGATGAAGCAGACCGCATGTTAGATATGGGCTTTAGTGCCGATATTGAAAAAATTATGCAAGCCGTGAATAAAAATCGTCAAAACTTACTGTTTTCTGCCACCTTCTCTACCGCGGTTAAAAAACTGGCGAATGAGATGTTAGACAAGCCTAAAATTATTGCGGCGAACGACCAAAACAGTACCGCTGACACTATTAGTCAGGTGGTTTACCCTGTCGAGCAACGTCGCAAACGCGAGTTATTATCTGAACTTATCGGCACCAAAAATTGGCATAAAGTCATGGTTTTTAGCGCCACACGAGAAGACTGTGACCGCTTAGTAACTGAACTTAATTTAGATGGTATTCCTACCTCAGTGGTTCACGGCGAGAAAGCCCAAGGTAGTCGACGCCGTGCATTACGTGAGTTTACGGAAGGTAAAATCCGCGTCTTGGTTTCAACCGAGGTGGCGGCTCGCGGCTTAGACATTCCTGATTTACAGTACGTTGTAAATTACGACCTACCTTTCTTAGCCGAGGATTATGTCCACCGTATCGGTCGCACAGGCCGTGCTGGAAAATCAGGTATTGCTATCTCATTTGTAAGCCGTGAAGAAGAACGTACCTTAGCTGATATTGAAAAACTCATCGGTCAAAAAATTCGTCGCATTACTGTACCTGGCTATGAAGTGAGTAACCGCGAGTTGTTACTGAAGCAGATTCAAAAACGCCGCAGCTTTGCAAAGAGTAAGCAACGTGATGACGGCGCTAGCGCACAGATGATTGCAGAAAAAAGTATGCAAGGTCGACGTGTTACCGTGGGTAAAACCAAAGATTCGGTAAAATATAAAAAGATTAAGTAACTTCAATCTTGGTTGAATTAAGCTATAAAGCGCGACCTTTGGGTGGCGCTTTTTTATTATAAAAGCATATGGTTAGCCCATAAAAGTTACTCGCCGAATAAGACCATGTTCAACTTCATAGGCGGCAATCACTTTGACACTTCTATCAATGTTATTTTCATCTTCACTGGCAGACTCAGCTAACTCATGGTCAACCAAATACTGGCCTTGTACAATCCGGGTTAGTGATGTGGCATGTAAATATTTAAGCCCTGCAAACTTAGCAGCGTATTTTGCTTTTAATATCTCCTTGCCCTGATATTGCAGCCCGCCGACTAAAGTAAAAACTTCAATTTCATCATGATAAGTAGCCACAAAGGCTTCAATATCTCTGGCATTGTAAGCATCTAACTGTTTGTCTATCAGTGCAATAGTCGCTAACTCCTGTGCACTATAATCGCTTGGCATCTATCATGTTCCCTTAATGGTTAACCCACAAAAATCATTTATCTTCATTAATCTATTTCCCATCTTTAACCAAAGCCATAATCTTTACCGCCTTTTCAAAATGGTCTAGTTGATGGGTTTGTATCCACCAAGTAGCCGCCTCCATTAACAATTCAGGTTGATCATTTTTATTGGCAAAAAAGGCATAAAAGGATAAGCCGACATTGTCACCTTTTTGCTGGATTTTACGCTGACACACGGCTATCACAGTTTGTCTTAATGTTTGACGCATTTTATCTCCTTGTTATCATCAATTTTTACTTTTGCTGAAAGTTTTTATTCCATCTTCTGGTCTATAGCATTAATCCACACTTTTACACTTTCAGGACACTGTATGCTTTCTAAATTAATCATCACTGCTGCGATAGCGCTTTCTAGTTTCATCACCATAGCCAAACCAATTGCAATAGATGAAAACAATATAAGCCCATTGCTAAACGGTCATGAGATCCCAAACATCAGCTTGCAAACCGTTGAAGGTGAAGATGTTAATTTAAAAGAGTTAGTTAGCCATAAAAATACCGTATTGTTTTTTTACCGTGGCGGCTGGTGTCCGTTTTGCAACGTTCAAATGGGACAACTGCAAGCCATTGAATCTAAGTTGTTGGCAATGAATATCCAGTTAGTGGGTATTTCTCCTGACTCTCCAGAAAAACTCAAAGCTTCAATTACCAAAAATAAACTCAATTATCTATTGTTGTCCGATGAAAAAATGCAGGCAGCTCAATCATTTGGCTTAGCATTCTATACTAGTGATAAGGTCACAAAAATGTATCAGGCAAAGTTAGGGGTTTCTAACACCTTATTTAACCTGCCTACGGGGGAAGCGCGATTGGTGTTACCTGTACCTGCTATTTATATGAGCGACAAAACAGGACTTATTCAATTTATGTATGCCAATCCAAATTACAAGGTGCGCCCCGCACCAGAGTTGATTTTATCGGCAGCCCGTTTACTAGAATAACCTAAACACTGTTTGATGAAATAACCTCTGATTCCACCTCACCTCCATACTCCACTTTGGGTATAACAACAGTATGTGTTATACCTTTTTTTTGTGTTTATTTTATTTCATTTTAAATATCCTTTGCTACACTTAAGCCATTCAATATTCTACAAATATGGCTATGGCTCGCAAATCAATCCTGACCCAGCTTAACAAGGTCTTTATTTCGATTACATTACTGGTCATTCTTATTGCCAGCATTTTTGCTTTTACAAGCCAGAGAATGCTAGTGACCAGTGATACTATTTTACATACAGACTTACCATTAGAATTAGCTGTAGAATCAATGAGTTCAACCCTTAAAAATATGCAAAACAATGCAGCTTTGTACTTACTTGGCGATCACCAACAAAAGAATAAATACCTACTCGATTTAAAAACATTGCAAACTGTGAAAGAGGGTGTGACAAAAAATAAATTATTAACTACACCGCAGCAGCTCAATGATTTTAAACACATTGAACACCTTATCAGTATCTTAGATAACCAATATCAAAATCTCATTTTTAATGTCTATTTCCCTGAAGATGAAATCGCAGCAAAAGCGCTTGCCGCCAAACTTCTGCAAGATGTTGCTAAACCACTCGAAGCGATTATTGATTTAAGAGCACAAGATGAAATCGATGGTTCAAGGGTGAGCTCTGACGAAGACGAATTAAGAAATGATGACATTCCCGCTATTCAATATTATCTTCAATTAGTGGATGAAGCAGGCGATATGCAAAGTGCATTAGCACGCTACTTATTAAATGATAATGATGCAAAACAAGAGTTTGATGATAATGCTATTGAGTTTCTCAAATGGCTTAAACTGCTCGAACCCTTAGAGCAAGATGAAGATGAATTAGCTGATATCGCCCATATAAAACAACTATTTCAACAGTTATTAGATGATGGTCATCGCTTATTTGACATATATGATCCAAAATCCCGCGCGGCTGCGACTAAAGCGTTCCATAACATGAGAGATTCGCAAATCGCTGGTATTGAACTGCAAATGTCAGTGCTACTTAACAGCACCTCTAATCAAGTTATTTCCCAACTTGAAGGTTTAAAAAGCACCAATGTGAAAAGCATTATTTTGCTAGCATTGTGTACCATGATCACCATCGTTTTATTAGTATCATTAAGTTTTTATACTAAACGGACCATTTATTTTCCGATAAAAAAATTAGCACAATCAGTCGATGCCCTTCGTCTTGGCGAGCGAAATATTCAATTTAACCATAATGATGACGAGCTAGGCGAAGTGTTTAGTCACGTCGAAAAGTTCCAGCAGGATTTACGTCAGCTTGACGAATTACAGCACAATGAAACTCAATATAAACAGCAACTAGAACTTGAACGCGACAAGTTACAGCAAGCGTTAAATACCTTAAAACAAGCTCAGAAAAAACTGATTAATAGTGAAAAAATGGCCGCTCTCGGGGCATTGGTCGCCGGCATAGCTCACGAAATCAACACTCCGATAGGCATTGCGGTAACCATTAGCTCAACATTTGAATCCCGAGTAAAAGAGTTCGTGACTCAAGCCAAAACGGGACAACTAAATTTATCTGATTTAGAAATGTTCGAACAAGAAAGTCTGGAAGGTTTGGTGATCATGCAGCGAGCACTTAATCGTGCAGCTGAACTAATCCATAGCTTTAAACAAGTGGCAATAGATCAATCAAGTGATAAACGTCGAACTTTTTTACTCGATGAAATGCTCAATGAAGTGTTCAATACCTTAAAACATCAAATTAAGCGTTCTACTTATACCATTTCAATTGATTGTCCATCGGACATTATGATGGACAGTTTTCCAGGGCCTTTTGGTCAAGTCATCACCAATTTATTTAACAATGCCATTATTCATGGATTTGATGGCGCGAAAAATGGTGACATCAATGTCAAAGTAAGCCGACAAGAGAACGATAGAATAAAGCTGCAATTCAGTGACAATGGCGTTGGGATCCCCACTAGCCACATAGATAAAATATTTGATCCTTTCTTCACCACCAAACTTGGTCAAGGTGGATCGGGTCTCGGTATGAATATTGTCTATAACATAGTCAATAATGTTTTAGGCGGCGATATTAGTGTCGCTAGTCACAATGGCACCACCTTCACCCTTATTATGCCTATCAGTGCACCCAAGTAATTACCGCACAAGGAGCGTGAGTAATGAGCGATTTTTTCTTAAAAATAATCAACGATAAACCAGATAGTACTGATACACCGGCATCGACAAACATCATTGAGCAACAAACAGTACAAAAAGCTGAACCTTGGATTATCGGGATTATTGATGATGAGCCTGGCATGCATGAAGTGACTAAACTGGCGTTATCTCGGGTAGAAATACTCGGGCGACCTTTGGCATTTGTGAGTGCCTATGATGCCACTGAAGGCTATAACATCATCAAAGATAATCCCAATATGGCATTGGTACTGCTTGATGTAGTGATGGAAACCGATGATGCAGGTTTAAAGCTAGTAAAACGTATTCGGGAAGAGCTTAAAAACAAATTCGTGCAAATCATTTTACGCACAGGTCAACCTGGTTTTGCCCCCGAAGAAAAAGTCATTATTGATTATGAAATTAATGCCTACAAAACCAAAAGCGAACTTACACGTGCCAAACTCTTCACCGCACTAGCTACTGGCATTCGCAGTTATCGACAAATCACCGCGTTAGAAAAAAGCCGTCAAGGGTTACGCGCCATTATTGATGCTTCATCCAATTTACTGCAAGAGCGCTCTGTTTTTGATTTCTCTAGCGGCGTATTAAATCAAATAGGGGCACTATTTGATATTGAAGCAGAAAGTATTTTTTGTGTATCTCAGCGGCCGCAAAATGGCCCGTCAGCCATTATTAGCAGCCAAAGTGATGATTATGTCGTGGTGGCGGCCAGCCATAAATATCAACCCCTCTTTGGTAAAGGGTTAACAAAGCTAGATAGTGAAGACCGTGCTATTCAAGCGGTACATCAGGTACTAAAGCAAAAAGCGCATCTTTTTAATGACGACTTCAGCTGCCTGTATTTGTCGACACCTTCACTTTGGGAAGGTGTTATTGTGGCTGAAAAAGCAGCAAAGCTAAAACTTGTTGACCAGGAGCTATTGCAGGTTTTTTGCATGAATGTCGCTGTAGGCCTAGAAAATGCCAAATTCTTTAACTATTTGAACAAAGCCGCCTACTATGATGACGTAACTGGTTTGTACAGCCGCGCAGGTTTTATCGATTATGCGCGCGCCTACCATCACCAACATGGCGATAATATTTGCCTATATTTAATTGATGTTGATTACTTTCATAACATTATTGAAAGTCTGGGCTATGAGTTTGGTAATAAAATCCTCAAACGCATCGCAACCCACTTAATATCATCTTATGGTGATGAAGTGTTGCTCGCCCGCTTGCATTCTGATGTGTTTGCATTGCTACTGCCCAACGGCCGAACTAAAGCACAAGATATAGCCCTAAGAAGTTCATTCCCTTTCAACATTGACGAACACTCCATTCGTTTAGGTGTCACGGTTGGTGCCGCTCAGTATTCTAAAGAATATATTCAACATCCACCTCAAGATAGTCGTCATGATATTGAGCCCAGTTTTGATGCTGGGTTACTGCTTCGCCATGCTGAAATTGCATTGAAAGTTGCCAAAGAAAACCGCAGAGGCTCTGGCGAGCTGTTTGATTCTGGTTATGAAGTTGACTCCTACAATAGAATGAACTTACTCAACGACTTGCGTAATGCAATTACCCATCAAGAACTCTTCTTAGTGTTACAGCCTAAAGTTCATACACCAGATGAAACTATCATAGGTTATGAAGCTTTACTGCGCTGGAATCATGCAGAAAAAGGCGCTATTCCACCAGGTGCATTTATTCCCGCTGTCGAGAAGTCAGGCTTATATTATGATGTCGATTTATACGTGGCTAAAGCCACCTGCAAAATGCTTAATGACTACCCTCAAATTACCCATCCTATTTCAATTAACTTGTCAGCAAATTCACTTAACCATGAAACCTTTGTTGATGATCTTTTCGCTATTTTTAGACAGGCCAATATTGGTTTAGATAGGGTGGAGCTAGAAATCACTGAGAATGCCTTAATTCATTCTGATTCCGCGATCAGAGAATTAGACAGACTGGCGGATTATGGGTTTACTGTGTGCCTGGATGATTTTGGGGCTGGTTATTCATCTTTAGGGTATTTACTAAGATTACCTTTAAATACCATCAAAATTGACCGTGCATTTGTGTCTCATTTAGTCGACAACAAAAATGCCCAAATCGTTCTAGAGGGTATTATTCATATGGGCGTCAAACTTGGCAAAGAAATGATTGTTGAAGGCGTCGAAACAGAGCAGCAACTTGCCGTTGTCAAAAAGATGGGCGTTAATGTGATTCAAGGTTTTTATTTTTTCAAACCATTAACTATCGAACAAGTTCTCAACTTATCAGCACAATATCAGATATAAGCATGTCGAAATGAATCCACTCAAAGTACACTATGCATCATATAACCAAACCGACTATGCATTAATGATAAAACATCTGCATTGGAATAGATAAAAGCATGATTGAAACTTATAACGCAGCAGTACTCGAATTGGCTTTAGCGGGTATTCACGATTTAACCGAATCCAATAAATCGCATAAAGGCCAACGTACCTTAGCACAAGAAAGCCACTTTTTATGCAGTTGGATGGTCGATGCCCTTAAAACAAAACGTTTTTCAAAACTGGTAGCTGATGATTTAACTCAGTGGATTCGTTTAGGTCGAAGTCAAGGTGCTGGAGCACAATTGAAGCTGCTTCTTGAGCGCATCATTTTGCAATATCAAACCGCTAAAACGACAGAACTAGCGATGGCCTTAGAGGCAATGCTTGCTGACTTTAAACAACAAAATTGGTTAGTGGTGACAGATACACCATTATCAACCAAATTAAAGTTAGAAGGTGATGGGCAATCAAGTGTCGTTATTTGTAGTGAACAACTTCAATTGCACTGTAAAGAGTCTCAAATCATTAAACCTATCGCACTTTATGTTAGAGGTAATGAAAACACACTAGCAAAAAATGCTTTAGCTCACGGATTATTGCTAAGTCAGGCGAATAAAAAGAACAGTCTCATCAAACATCACAAAACTTACTTAGTCACCCCCCAAAACCAACACCAAAGCCTGTGTTTATTAGCGATAGAGTAAGACCAAAGTGAGTATAACCAACAACTAAAAAGGTTGAACATTTATCTTAAACTGATATACCTAATACATAGGTTGTTTTCAAAAAAGGATAATCATTGAAACCTTTATTTTGTGCCTTAGGGTCATTTGTACTTATGCTTGTCTGCAGCAACGCTGTTGCAGACGTCGTGTTAAAATATAATATTAATGGCTCGAGTAGTTGGGTGCCTTATTACATCCCAAACCAACCAGAACAACCTGGCATTTTAGCGGAAATTGTCCCGCAAATTTTAATGTTGGCACAAATTAAAAATGAGAAGCATAACTACCCCCCCAAGCGCACTAATCAAGCGTTAGAAACTGGTTTATTGGATTTTGATTTAGTCAGTCCGAGTTGGTTTCCAAATGAAGATATGGGCACAAGCTTTGTTCAATCAGATGCAATCATTCAAATAAAAGAAAACGTCATTACCCTTGAAGAAAATGAACAGAAATGGGCTAATATTCAAGTCATAAAAGATCAGCCCATCGGTACGGTCAGGGGGTACCTGTATCACGATGACAGTCTGTTTACTCGGGTTGATTTTACCTCAGAAAGAGAACTGATTAAGGCGTTACACAAAAATAGAATTCAAGCGGCTATTTCTGGCGACCTGCCAGCGCTTTATTGGAGCAATAAACTTAATCAAAAAGTGGTCCTTGCTGCAGTACATTCTAATGGCGTGCTAGTGATGCGTTTGCGCAAAGAACATCAGGGATTATTACCGCAAATCAATACGGCCATTGCCCAACTTAAAGCAGATGGCACCATTGATACCATTATCGATAAGTACACCAAGAAAATAGTCCTCACTCAGTAATCCATTTTGATGGTTAAAATGGATTTAGACTATAACCTTGCTGAGCCAAAATTGCGTGGGCAGTTAATGCCGATAACGCCATATTGACACCAGGAAGTAAGTCCTCGACATCGATTCCATAATACGCAGCAGTTTGTCCACACACATAAAATCTCACCTGATGCTTAGTTAATTCAGCGATTAAAGCTTGATTAGCATTTAAGGTACCTTTATTACGCTTTTGATATAAATTCCCTGTCATATCCATTGCCGCTTTACCATGAACAACCATAGCCAACTCTATATCCTCCAATTTAACCCCATTGGCCACATGCATATTGATAAACCGAGCTAAAGTGTCTATTTGTCGATTAATTTTCCCTTCATCCGCAGCCAGTCCCAAATCAAACGCCACCTTAAATTTCATATCTTCAGGAATAGGTAGCTGATTATTTACCGCCGCTATCCTGCCAAAATCTTTGATCACCGTTCCGGGGTTAAATGCCGAAAGTCCAGACTCCGCATGACTCCCAATACTGAAAGTTAACAAGATTAAATAAGCAAGATTAAGTATTTTATTGACGGTTTGAGGCAAAGTTTTCATCGTGTTCCTTGAATGCATTAAAGGGCCGGTTGTTTATCCGTTATCATCAAAGATATACTAGCAGCTGATTTTTTGATGTGTAGTACTAAAATGAACATAAGACAAATTACCGCTAACGATTGGCCTGCAATAATGGCGATACAGCAAAATTGTTATCACGATATTGCTCCAGAATCACTTCAAAGCATGCAGAGTAAATGGTTAGTGTCACCAAATTCTTGCATGGTGTATGAACACCAGAATCAAATAATGGCTTATGTGTTGACTCACCCCTGGCAAAAAGGCGATGCCCCTAAGCTAGATAGTGTTTTTACCTCTATTGAAGATGCCTGCTCCCTGTATATTCACGACATGGCCGTATCACCTTCCGCCCAAGGTTTAGGGGTTGCCAAAAAAATGATAAGTCATGTTGTTCAAATATCAACAAGATTAGGGTTTTCTGGTATTGGCTTAATCGCTATTCAAGGAGCAACCGAGTTTTGGCAACGCTTTGGCTTTCAGCCTGTTAATAACGTTAGTGAGCCTTTATTAACATCATTAGCCAGTTATAGTGATGATGCCTGCTACATGTACCTACAAGCGGATAAGGCTAAATAAGGCATGCACCCCACTGCAATAACCATAGGTCTTCTTTGCCTGAGCAATATCTTTATGACATTTGCTTGGTACGGACACCTCAAAACGATGAACAGCAAACCCTGGATTATCGCAGCGTTAGTTAGCTGGGGAATTGCGTTATTCGAATATTTATTACAGGTTCCTGCAAATCGTATTGGTTATACGGTTATGAACGTGGGACAATTAAAAATTCTGCAAGAAGTAATTACATTAAGCATATTTGTGCCTTTTGCGGTCTGGTACCTCAAAGAGCCGCTTAAACTAGATTATCTTTGGGCAGGTTTATGCATTCTCGGTGCAGTGTATTTTATTTTTAGAAGCGATATGTGATCGCGTGAGGATTGTTAATGGCACGCCAAGTAATTTATACCTACAAAGGTAAAACAAAAACCATAGCCTTTAGTTACGACAAACACCATGACCTATACGAAGCGGCAGCTGAGGCTGAAGGTATCGACTTAACGGGTTTTCTTGCGATGGAAAAACAAGTGGCATTAACCTCTAAAAAAGGCGCCAAAGCGGAAAAAGAGTTTCGACAAACCGAATTTAGCCGTTTTGGTTTCACCAGCATCAAATTTGTTCGCGATGAAGATGAAGCGAAATAAGGCGCATTAATATGTTAAATACAGAACATGCCAATTTCCCTCGCGCGAGTTTTTTTCGCCGCCTAGGGGCTATGATTTATGATTTATTGCTGGCAGTTGCAGTTTATATGATTGCTGGAGCATTAGGTTTTGGCATTTTTTACGGTTTACATACCATGGGAATTATCTCACTCGGCGGCTATGAACATATCTCTGACACCTTGAATCATACGCCGATGTACAAAGGAATTTACCAGTTATGGCTGGCATTATGGGTATGTGGTTTTTATGCGCTATTTTGGAGTAAAGGCGGTCAAACCCTAGGGATGCGAGCTTGGCGATTGAAAGTACAGCATCCTAATGGACAAAACCTCAGTTTCATTACGGCTTGTGCCCGTGTGGTATGGTCTTTAGCGGGGGTAGGCAACCTGTTTATTCTACTAAATAGTGACAAACTCGCGCTACAAGATAAGCTAACCCGCTCTGAAGTGGTGGTGTTGTCTGTTGAAGCGAACCAAATGCGTAATTGGCATGGTGCTTAAAAACCTAGCTTAAAAACTCATGGCTTCAAAAATGATACATAATAAAAAACGCGCATTAAGCACGTTTTTTATTATTTCAATAGCTTGATATTTTAACGCTTCAAAATATCGATAATTTCAAGCGTGTTTTCCATGACACTAATGACAGTGCCATCGACATTGACCGATACTCTTCCATCTCTATCTCGAGGAGAAACAATTTCACCGCGAGAGAAAATATCACGACTTAATATATCCCCTTTAGCGAGCTTTTTTTGCCAACCTGGTGGTAATGGCTTGCCTTCAGCAACCTTTTTCTGCAACCCTGGTGGAAGTGATTTATTGTTATCGTTATAATCATCTCTGTCATAACTATCGTCTCTTTCTTCGTCTTTCTTTTTATCTTTCTTTTTGTCGTTGTCTTTCTGTTTCTCGTTATATTTTTCGCTGTATTTGTCACTTTGCTGGTCGTTTTGTTTGTCGTTTTTAGCCATAGCCGCAGGCATCATTAATGCAGCGATAACAACAGCGACACAAGAGTAATAAATTTTCATACTAATTTCCCTTTAATTAAAGTTTTAACCGATGCGAATAAGTTAAGACTATTTTCGAATGTAATACAAAGCAATGCCAGTAAATAAGATACTCGGCGCAACCGCCCCAACCATTGCGGGTAAGTTATATACCATGCTCATTGGACCAAAAATTTGATTACTTATGTAAAAGCTGAACCCCGCAACCACACCGAGTAATACCCTCGCCCCCATGGTAACAGTGCGTAATGGGCCAAATACAAACGACAAGGCAACCAGCATCATCACCGCAACTGTGACTGGCTGCATAATTTTACGCCACAGGGCTAACTCATATCGACTGGCGTCTTGTTGGTTGACTTCTAGGTATTCTAAATATCCTAATAGCCCTTGAATAGATAAAGCTTCTGGTTTTACTGATACGACACTGAGTTTGTCAGGCGTTAAGGTTGAACGCCATTGTTCAGAAGATGTCTCAACCAATTCAATACGCTCACCTGATAACAGTGTGGTGGTGACATCGGTTAAACGCCACTCATCTTTTTCATGTTCAAACTGAGCTTTTTTTGCTTGGGTTAATTGTACTAATTTCGATTGTGAATCAAATTTATATAAGGTGATATTATTTAATTTATCAATATCTTGTACTTCAGAAATATTAACAAATAAATCGCCATCTTTAGCCCAAATCCCGCGTTGTGACTTAATTAAACTGCCACCCGATATCTTTGTTGCCTGCAGATCTTTGGCAGATTGCTCCGCTACTGGAGCGCCCCACTCGCCTAATGCCATCACCATAATCATCAATGGAATAGCCGTTTTCATGGCTGACTGAGTGATTTGCAACCTAGACATGCCGGACGCCTGCATTACCACTAGCTCTGAATTTGACGCTAACATCCCCATACCAATTAAAGCACCAAGTAACACCGCCATAGGGAAGAACATCTCAACATCACGAGGGATTAAATACAGTACATAAACGCCAGCGTCCATCATGGTATAGCTGCCGCGACCAACAACCCTCAGCTGATCAACCCATTTAATAATGCCCGATAACCCGGTGAGTACCAGTAAACACAATGCTGACGTACTGAGAATGACACGTGAAATATATAAATCGATAATGTTCATCATGCCACCTGCTTGTTGGACTTAAACAGGCTAAGTAACTTCAATTTTGAAGGGCGCTCTTTACCCAACAGCAAAATTCCCATAATTAACGCACAAGCATGGATCCACCACATACCTAAATAAGCAGGAATAACCTCATCTTGTAGTGCTTTACGACCAGCTACCATTAAGCCAAAGTACCCTAGGTATAATAGAATCGCAGGGAACATTTTCGCAAACTTCCCCTGACGTACATTAACCCTTGCTAATGGTACTGCAATGAGAGTCAACAGCGGAATAGACAATGGAATAGCTAAACGCCACTGAAATTCAGCAACGGCTTCAGGGCCTGTAGAATCCAGTAACTGCTCAATCGGCATCGCGGAAAGCTTACGGCCGCGCTCATCGACCTCTTGTTCTTTAATTTCCATTTTATAACCACCAAACTCAATAATTTGATAGTTCATGGCATTAGGACGGCCTTGATATCGCAAGCCACTTTTAAGTTGTAACTGTTGACTACCATACTCATCTTCAATCACTTTACCTTGTTGCGCGACAACAATATTCGTTAAACCATTTTCATCATTTTCATCTGGCAACTGAGCAACAAAAACTTTATCTAACTGATTGTCCTTGCTTATTTTTTCAACAAAAAGCACCGCGCGGCCGTTAGGGCTGGTTTGAAAACGGCCTTGAGTTAATGCCGCTAAACCCGCTTCAGATTGAGCTTGCTCAAGCACTTGGTTTTGCCTTTCTTCAGCCCAAGGGGCCACATAAAGCGCTAAATATGCTGTGAACAGCATATTTACAACAGCAAGGATTAATGTCACACGAGTCACGTACCATTCGCTGACACCAACACCATGCAATACCACCATTTCATTTTCGGCATACATTCGCCCGTGGGCCAATAAAATACCCAAAAAGAAACTTAACGGTAAAATTAATACAGTAAGTTGAGGCAGATTTAGCCCCAATAATGTCATCACTAATGATGCCGGAAATTCGCCATCTGAGGCATCGCCTAAAACACGGACAAATTGTTGGCTAATAAAAATAGTTAACAGCACGGTAAGTACGGCTAATTGTGCTTTTAAAACTTCGCCAATCAAGTATCTAAATACAATCACAAATAGGATCCAAGGGCTAAACGTATCTTTTTACTGGTATCAGAGTTACTTTCATGTAAACTGTCTACTTTTAGCAGTTTTGATAGTTTTCTGACCAGCTCGGAAGGTGCTAAACAGCTAAGGTTCAGGCCAATTAAGTCGTCTCAGTTATAACGCTTATTTTGCCTACATGCCAGTAGCTTATCACTTTAAAGTTGATCTGCGGCCATTCGGCCCGAAAGCAAACATTATCTTATAAATATAAAAATTTGTCTTTAAGAATCTAGGAGTGCTCATGGAGTTTAGCGTAAAGAGCGGTAGCCCCGAAAAGCAACGTTCAGCGTGTATCGTTGTTGGTGTATACGAACCTCGCCGTCTATCTGGTATCGCAGAGCAGTTAGATAAAATCAGTGAAGGTTACATTAGTAATCTTCTTCGTCGTGGCGACCTAGAAGGTAAGCCAGGGCAAATGTTATTACTACACCACGTTCCTAACGTGTTGAGTGAACGTGTATTACTAGTTGGATGTGGCAAAGAGCGCGAGTTAGACGAGCGCCAATACAAACAAATTATCACTAAGACCATTAATACATTAAACGAAACAGGCTCAATGGAAGCAGTGTGCTTTTTAACTGAGCTGCACGTTAAAGGTCGCGATACCTATTGGAAGGTTCGCCAAGCGGTTGAAACCACTCACCAGAGCTTATACAGCTTTGATGCATTGAAAACCCGTAAAGGCGAAACTCGTCGTCCGTTACGTAAAATGGTATTTAATGTTCCTACTCGTCGTGAATTAACCATTGGTGAAAAAGCGATTGAGCATGGCGCTGCAGTATCTGAAGGTATGACACTGTGCCGTGATGTGGCTAACATGCCACCAAACATCTGTAACCCAGCCTACCTTGCTTCTCAAGCTCGCCAAATGGCAGAAACTTACGAAACACTAAAAGTATCAACCGTAGGTGAAGAACAGATGGCTAAACTAGGTATGAACTCATACCTTGCAGTAGGCCGTGCCAGTGCTAATGAATCCATCATGACTATTATGGAATATCAAGGCGCTGTCGACAGCACTCAAAAGCCGATTGTCCTTGTGGGTAAAGGGTTAACCTTTGACTCAGGTGGTATCTCATTAAAACCAGGCGAAGCCATGGACGAAATGAAGTACGACATGGGTGGCGCAGCAGGTGTTATTGGTGCGATGAAAGCACTGTGTGAAATGAAGCTGCCAATTAATGTTATCGGCGTGCTTGCGGGTTGTGAAAACATGGTTTCAGGTAGTGCGTACCGCCCTGGTGATATCCTTACTACTATGTCAGGTCAAACCGTGGAAGTATTAAATACTGACGCTGAAGGCCGTCTAGTGCTATGTGATGTATTAACCTACGTTGAACGTTTTGATCCTGAGTTAGTCATCGATACAGCGACCTTAACCGGTGCTTGCGTGATTGCACTGGGTAAGCATGCTTCAGGTTTATTCAGCTCACATAACCCGCTAGCCCATGAGATTTTAAATGCCGGCGAGCAAAGTGGTGACCGCGCATGGCGTATGCCGTTATGGGATGAGTACCAAGATTTGTTAGACAGTCCTTTTGCTGACATGACTAACTTAGGTGGCCGTCCAGCGGGTTCAATCACTGCAGCGTGTTTCTTGTCTCGCTTTGCTAAAAAGTACAACTGGGCACATTTAGATGTGGCAGGTACTGCTTGGAACAGCGGCGCAAATAAAGGCTCAACAGGTCGTCCTGTGCCGATTTTGACTCAGTTCTTGATTAACCGCTCAGGCATTGAAATCAACGAATAAGTTGATTTCAATATAAAGCGACATTTTGTGAAAGGCGAAGAGTTAACTCTTCGCCTTTTTTATTACCTTTAAAAGCATGCTGTTTCCCCCATTAACCCCATTACATTTTTAGTGTAAACTCTCCCATACCGAATTAACCTGTAAAAGCATCAACACAATGTCACAAACCGTGTTTTACCTTATGCCTGATAATCATAATCAAATGAGTGCATTAGATGCGGTCTATTTAGCAGCCTGCCAATTAGCAGAGCAACATTATAGGCAACAAAAACAGGTGTATATTCACTGTCAAACTAAGCAACAGGCATACGCCATTGATGAACTATTATGGCAATTTGAACCAAACTACTTTGTACCGCACAACTTAAAGGGTGAAGGCCCGGTTACCGGTGCCCCTGTTGAAATTGGCTTTGATACCCTTGGCCCGAATAAAAGTCGCCAAGTTCTGATTAATCTTGCAGACCAAGTACCGCAATTTGCGGTAAACTTGGCGCATATTATCGATTTTGTGGCTAATGATGACACACTAAAAGGCATCGCAAGAAAGCGCTACCGTGATTATCAAACCCTTGGGTGCCAAGTTTCTACCCAAACTTTAGCCGAATAAACACTAAATTTAGATTGAGATAAAACGCCCCCATGGAAAAAACATACGATCCTAAGTCTATCGAACAAACGCTTTACCAAAACTGGGAAGAGCAAGGTTACTTCAAGCCACACGGTGATGAATCACAAGGCAATTATTGCATCATGATCCCGCCGCCAAATGTGACAGGTAGCCTGCACATGGGTCATGCATTCCAAGATACCATCATGGATACCCTTACCCGCTATCAGCGTATGAAAGGTAAAAATACCCTATGGCAAGTGGGTACAGACCATGCAGGTATTGCGACTCAAATGCTAGTTGAGCGTAAAATTGAAGCCGAAGAAGGTAAAACCCGTCATGACTTAGGCCGTGATGCGTTTATGGATAGAGTATGGGACTGGAAAAAACAGTCTGGCGGTACCATTACTAAACAGCTTCGCCGTATGGGCGCATCGGTGGATTGGGATCGCGAGCGTTTCACTATGGATGAAGGCTTATCAAAAGCGGTACAAGAAGTGTTTGTACGCTTGTATGAAGATGACCTGATTTATCGTGGTAAGCGTTTAGTCAACTGGGACTGTAAGTTACACACCGCGATTTCAGATCTTGAAGTTGAAAACAAAGAGAAACAAGGTCATATGTGGCACTTCCGCTACCCATTAGCAGAAGGCGCATTAACCGCGGATGGTAAAGACTACCTTGAAGTTGCCACCACTCGCCCTGAAACCATGTTAGGTGACAGCGCTGTAGCGGTACATCCAGATGATGAGCGTTATCAATCATTAATAGGTAAATTTATTCACTTACCTATCGTTAACCGTTTAATTCCGATTGTGGCAGATGACTATGTCGACATGGAGTTTGGTACGGGTTGCGTAAAAATCACCCCTGCGCACGACTTTAACGACTATGAAGTCGGCAAGCGTCATGCATTACCTATGTACAACATCTTTACCTTAGATGCCGCTGTACGTGAGTATGTTGAAGTGATTAACACTGACGGCACCCCAAACAAAGATATCGAAATCGCTTTACCTGAGCGTTATGTTGGCCTTGACCGTTTTAAAGCCCGCACAGCAATTGTGGAGGAATTTGAAACCTTAGGTTTACTTGAAAAAGTTGCTCCACATGGTTTGAAAGTCCCATATGGTGACCGTAGTGGTGTCGTAATCGAACCGTTACTAACAGATCAATGGTATGTTGCCGTTGCCCCTATGGCAAAAACTGCACTAGAAGCCGTTGAAAATGGCGACATTAAGTTTGTACCGCAGCAATACGAAAACATGTATTACTCGTGGATGCGCGACATCAATGACTGGTGTATTTCACGTCAGTTATGGTGGGGACACCGTATTCCGGCTTGGTACGACCAAAATGGCAAAGTGTATGTTGGCCGTAACGAAGCTGAAGTCCGCAGCAAACACAACCTTGCAGATACCATCACTTTACGCCAGGACGATGACGTATTAGATACTTGGTTTAGTTCTGCATTATGGACCTTCTCAACCTTAGGTTGGCCTGACAACCTTGAAGATTTAAAAACCTTCCACCCAACCGATGTGTTGGTAACAGGTTTTGATATCATCTTCTTCTGGGTTGCGCGTATGATCATGATGACCATGCACTTCATTAAAGATGAAGACGGCAAGCCACAAGTACCTTTTAAAACCGTTTATGTCACAGGGCTGATCCGTGATGAAGCAGGTAACAAAATGTCTAAATCAAAGGGCAATGTTCTTGACCCATTAGACATGATTGACGGTATTGACCTTGAAAGCTTAGTGAGCAAGCGTACTGGCAATATGATGCAGCCACAGTTGGCCGCAAAAATTGAAAAAAGTACCCGTAAAGAATTTAGCGATGGCATTGAAGCCCATGGCACTGATGCGCTACGCTTTACCTTAGCGGCAATGGCGTCTACAGGACGCGATATTAACTGGGACATGAAACGTCTTGATGGTTATCGCAGTTTTTGCAACAAGTTATGGAACGCATCACGTTATGTGTTAATGAATACCGAAGTTCAGGCCGACCCTGAAAGCAATGAAGCAGGTGAACCATTAGATTGTGGTCAACTATTAGTTGATGGCAAGCCTGGTGAGATGAAGCTTTCATTAGCAGATCGTTGGATTATTGGGTTATTCAACCAAACGGTGAAAACCTTTGAAGATCACATGGCAGCATACCGTTTTGATCTAGCCGCGAATACCTTATATGAGTTCACATGGAACCAATTCTGTGACTGGTATTTAGAATTAACTAAACCGGTAATGCAAAATGGCAGCGAAGCAGAGCAACGTGGTACTCGTCATACTTTGGTTACCGTGCTTGAGCAAATGCAGCGTTTAATGCACCCAATTATGCCATATATTACCGAAACCATTTGGCAACGTGTTAAGCCTTTGGCCGGAGCGACTGGTGATACCTTGATGCTAGCAAGCTTCCCAACGTATCAAGCGGATAAAGTTGATGCTGCGGCAATGGCAGATCTTGAATGGGTTAAGCAAGTGATTGTCGCAGTGCGTAATATTCGTGCCGAGCTGAATATTGCCCCATCAAAGCCACTTAATGCATTACTGCGAGGGGTGAGCTA
Organism: Shewanella sp. ULN5; assembly: GCF_030731885.1. Classification (NCBI taxonomy): domain Bacteria; kingdom Pseudomonadati; phylum Pseudomonadota; class Gammaproteobacteria; order Alteromonadales; family Shewanellaceae; genus Shewanella; species Shewanella sp. ULN5. The sequence goes on along the minus strand of NZ_JAPJEE010000003.1, from coordinate 251,345 downwards.
CGAAGACCGTATTCGTCTTGAAGCTAACCAGCCATTCTTTGCTAGCTTAGCCAAATTAGAGTCAATGACGATTCTGAATGAAGGTGAAACTGCGCCAATGTCGACCACCCAGTTAATCGGCAATATGGAACTATTGATCCCGATGGCAGGTTTAATTGATGTTGCTGCCGAAATGGCCCGTATCGATAAACAACTTGAAAAGTTAAGCCAAGAAGTTAGCCGTATTGAAGGTAAATTATCAAACCAAGGTTTTGTGGCAAAAGCTCCAGCTGCGGTTATTGATAAAGAGCGTGAAAAAATGACCGGTTTAAGTCGTGATATTGAAAAATTAAACGAACAAAAAACAGAGCTGGCTAAACTAGAAGCTTAAAAATAACCTATAGTTACCCCAAGCCTAAAGCCAGTACATTTGTACTGGCTTTTTATTTGCCCAACAAATGTGACAAATTGTAATACGCTAAATTAATTAGCAATTTAGCTTTGCACTCGATCCCCCCTAACGGCATAATGCTGCAAACATGTTAAATAAGATGGCGATATGAAACAACATTACGCATTTACCACTCCTGCACTTTTGTTACTGTTAACGGCATGCGGTGGAGGAGAATCATCTGAGCCATCAGTGACGCCTCCCATAGCTCCCCCACCAGTCACTCAGCCACCAGCAGAAACCGCTGCACCAACAATTGCCACTATCGCCCCATTTACCGAGTGGAATGAACAAGCGATTACCCTTAGCGCAAATGTAACCCTTGATCCCAGTGTGACTGCGACTTATCAATGGCAACAAACTGCAGGAGCGGAAGTTATTCTGAGTGATGTTGATAAGCAGACTGTAATTATTGATGCGTCACAATTAGAAAATGACACAGCCATCACACTTAAGTTGACCGTCACAGACAGTAAAAATAAAACGGCTTCAACTTTGGTTAACATCAACCTAAACGATCGTATTTCTGCCGCCATGAAAACCGGTAATGCCAGTGATATTAACGGTCCTCTAGTAACGAGTTTAATTAAGCGCCTTGATAAGGATTTTATTCAGTCTCAGCAGTTACAAAGTGATTTTTTAAACAGCATTTTTAGTACTGACGCCATCGCATTTGAACCTGGTCAGCATTCACAATTGATTGAGATTAATAATGCAATTCATGGATACCCTAATAATCCAACCTTTGAGTTACTTAAAGGTAATCAGGGGCGTATATTCGCCGCTGCGACCGCACAACAGGGCGTTAACCACGCCGCATTTGGTACCGATATTTTTAATCGACTCAATGCTGGACACTTCCCTGAATTTGAAGCTAGCTTCAAGCGTTTATTAGCTTGGCAAATGCAACAAACATTAACTGATACATCGACTAACCGCATCAGTATTTTTGGCCTAAATGACTCAGGTGCAAGTCGGGTTAAAACTTGGTTTGCCAGTCAATACCCTAATATGACAGTCAGCCATTGCGCTGATAGTTCAGCAACAGATGAAACCTTAACAACATGCGTTAATGACAGCGACTTAGTGGTAGTAGCATCTGATGAAGTCTTTACAGATCTTCAGATTAATAGCGTATTAGATTCAGCTTTAAGTCAAAAAAAACCATTGTTATATACCCATAGACATTCCTGGAATAGTAAACCGCAAACCGCAATCGTACTGGGTAAAATTCACTTTTCAATGCAAGCACCAGGCGGCCCAGGTAATTTTTTCAGTAATGATAAAGCCAATTGGAATACCGTTGCCGATATGCAGCAGGCCTCACCGTTATTCAGTGATGAGCAAAAGTGGGTTAAGGGATTTTTACAGCAAGAGTTTCCATTTAATTTCAGCCTTTGCCAAACAGAATGTGAAGCACTCTATAGCGATAATTACCGTCCAAGTTTACAAGCGATAAAGCAGCGAATTAATCAATTAGATCAACATAAAGTGACACTTTTTGAGCAACCTGATAGCCATGCAATTTATAAAAAGCTGGTACTGCTAGGCGATATTTATCGCCAAGAGATTAACTATCCAATGAATGTCGCCAGCTTGGACAATTTAAGCTTTGCCAAAGCCTATTTTGCTGATCACAGTGTGTTTTATACGCGCTCATTTAGCATGGTACCTCATTCGCTAGGTAACTTTAGCCGCACAGACTTTAGCCATGTAACACCTAAAGACAAGCAGGTTAGCATTACCAGTAAAAGTGGCTTCCGCTCTGCAGGGGTTTATCACATCCCTGGTAAACCAATGAGTATCACGCGCTCGGACAATAACGCCGTCCGTACCTGGATATTTATCAATACCCAACGCTCAGCATCGACCAAAGAGTTTGGTGAAAATACTTACAACAGACCTAAATATCTGCAATCACCGCAAATTGAACTCAAAAAAGGCGAAACGGTTACCCTAAACAGCGCCTACGGTGGACCTGTGCAAGTTCGCTTTGATCAGTCAGATATCAACACCCAGTTCAGCTTTAGCAATATCGGCGAACATCCATATTGGCGTGATGGCCTAGATGCTAATACTTTTGCAACGGCGCTTGCCCAAGCTGATTATGATTGGGCAGAAATAGCCAGCCCGCATTTTGAAGTCCATTCGCAAACCGATAAAATGCAGCAAACGATGACACTTTATTCGCGCTGGAATACTGCGGACACCATGGCTGAAGCCATGAATAATAACTTACATAATTTGCCGCACGTACTCGCTGGATTTCAAGGTCCGAATATCGACACTGTTGCTGAAATCGTTGATTTTGCCAGTAGCCACAACTTAACAGTAGCTCAGTTAAATACGGTAAAGCACATGAATGCTGATCAGGCGACTTGCGGATCTGGCTGTTCAGGTAACCCTTACGATGCGTTTTGGAATTTCAACCCACTGGGTCATGGTGATATTCATGAACTCGGCCACGGATTAGAGCATTCAAAACTGCGTTTTGATGGTGTCGATGGTCATGCGTCAACCAACCCATATTCTTATTACACCAAGTATATGAACTACTTATCTTTAGGTGAGTTACCAAACTGCCAATCATTACCGATTAAAAATGAGTTTGATTTACTACAGCAAAGTGCCCAAACGGCTGATCCTTTCACCTTTATGAAAGCTGCAAATCTAAATGGTTGGAGCCAAGGCATGTCAATAATGGTGCAAATGTACGCTACAGCACAAAAGCAAGGTGCAGTATCTAACGGCTGGCATTTATTACCTAGGCTGCACATCATTTTGCGCGAGTTTGAAGCTAACAAAAATGATCTTAATAAGTGGGATGCTATTAAAACCCAACTTGGCTTTAGTCTTTTTGATCAAACTGAGGCTAAATCAATTAGCAATAATGACTTTCTCGCCATTGCCATGAGCTATGCAACTAAACTGAATTACCTTCCGCTGTTTGATATGTGGGGATTAACGGTTTCAGATAAAGCCAAGTTACAAGTGGCCCAATTTGGCTACACTGCAACCATAAAACAGGTTTTTGCATTTGAAAAAGATGGTTATTGCTATGGCTTAGACTTGCCAGTCGTTGCTATTGATGGTGTTCAAACCTGGCCTTTCAATTAGAAAAGTGACAAACCAAATAAGAGAATTTGAGGGTTAATAAATTTAGCCCTCAGGTTCGCGAGTACACCATTCCATTACCTCACTTTTTTAACGCTTTGAATAATGAAGAACCTAATTCACCTGGCTCATATTAAAGCGGCCAGCCATTGGGACATTGCGCAAAAAAGATCAAAATCACTGGTAAAACAGCTTTAATTACTGTAAAAGCTTCAGCCAAAATCATCATCCAATCAAACGGTATACCACTATGTCAGATAAATTCTTTTTTAAAGGTCGCAGAACCCCAAAACCGGCCTATGGCGAAAGTGGATATAACACCAAGCGCCAAACTAAAGTTGGCACTGAAGCAAGTCCGCTGCAGTTAACTGTTCAAACAGAAGAACGTAAGCAAGCGGTGCAAAATATGGTTGATGAACAGCAACTTTTTGCCATTATTACTGTAAACAGTGACGTTGAAGAAAACATCATTCAACTAGAAGGGATTTTAAATAAACCCAAAGCAGTTATCGCTGAAGCGAAAATTAACCGTAACGATCCTTGTACCTGTGGTAGCGGTAAAAAATATAAGAAATGTTGTGGTTAGCCAGTATAAAAATGAATCAAGCGAGCTTATAGCTCGCTTTTTTTTAAAAAAAATTGTTATTCCTCTTCTATTTCATCAGAGTTATTTGTAATTGGCACTAAGTTAGGTAAAGTGTCTGCCGACCTATTTTGATTAAGAATAGTTAATAAAAACCAAAATAATAAAGGGTAACTTATGAGTGCTAATTCACACTCAGGCAATGACCTAAGTGAAGTAAAACAACTTGGTATGTGGGCATCCATTACCAGCCTTGGCTATATTTTCTGGCTAGTAGGCGGCATGGAACTGGTTGAACGAATTGCCTATTATGGTGTTAAAGCCAGTGCAGGTTTATATGCTAAATCGCCAGAGTCTGAAGGTGGTTTAGGGATAGATCTTCACGACTACGGTATTATTCTTGCGGCTTGGGCTTTACTGCAAACCTTCATTCCAGTTTTAACGGGTGGCATATCCGATCGCGTCGGCTACAAAGAAACCATATTTGTCTCAACCATTATTAAAATCATGGGTTATCTAACCATGGCATTATTCCCAAGTTTCTGGGGATTTTTGATAGGAGCAATGTTGCTAGCTGCCGGTACTGGGGTATTTAAACCTGGGATCCAAGGCACATTGGTTCTATCGACTAAACGAGAGAATACCTCTATGGCATGGGGTATTTTCTATCAAGTGGTTAATATTGGTGGATTTTTAGGACCACTGGTTGCTGTGCATATGCGTCAGTTATCTTGGGATAACGTGTTTTATGCGTGTGCGGCTATTATTTCATTGAATTTTTTATTTTTATTGGCCTACAAAGAGCCAGGTAAAGATGAACGAATTGAACGAGCACGTAAAGTAAAGTCTGGCGAAATACAACAAGATGCCTTATGGAAAGACGCCCTGCATGAGCTTAAAAAACCGGTAGTAATTTACTATATGTTAGTGTTTGCTGGCTTCTGGTTTTTATATAATTCTTTGTTTGATGTGCTACCTATTCATATTGCTGAATGGGTGGATACCAGCATTATTGTCACCTCATTATTTGGCCCAGAAGGAACCAGTAACGGTATTTTGCAATTCTGGCTCGGGTTAAATAACGACGGCACCAAAGTCATGCCTGAAGGTATGCTTAACTTGAATGCAGGTATGATTATGACAACCTGCTTTTTAGTGGCCGCTTTTACTGCTAAGTATCGTATTACTACCGCCATGCTTGTTGGCTGTATTTTAAGCATTGTCGCCATCATGTTAGTAGGGGCATTTAATGCAGCATGGATGATGGTGTTAGCGATTGTGATGTTTTCTTTTGGTGAAATGATGATCAGCCCAAAGAAAAATGAGTTTATGGGTAACATTGCCCCTGAAGGTAAAAAAGCCATGTACTTAGGTTTTGTGATGTTACCGCAAGGAATAGGTTGGACATTAGAAGGGTATTTTGCACCTAAGCTTTATCAAATCTATGCATCAAAAGAAATCATTTCCCGTAATGAGCTCGTCACTCGCGGCATGAGCCAAACCGATGTGGATGCCATTCCTCAAGGTGAAGCCTTCATGCGCTTAGTCGATTTTACCGGTATTGAAGCACAGCCATTAACTCATATGCTTTATGAAGCCAATAACATTGGTATGGCTTGGTATATTATTGCTGCGATTGGTATTATTTCTGCTGTGGGCATTTTCATCTACGGCAAATGGTTACTGCAAATGCAGCGTCAGCAAGCATAACGATATAAAATGGGTCTTTGAACGAGTCACATCCTCGTCAACAAACACACATAATAAAGGGAGATGCATTTGCATCTCCCTTTCGTTTGGTCGAAGTTTCAAGTAGCTATTTCGATAGCACAGCAATGATAAAATAGAATGTCATTGCTTACCTGTGTACTTCGTAGATTGTTTAATAAGTCATTCTAACCTTACATAGTGCGCTGTTCTGGATTAATGTGCACCTCCCATATGGACCTTATCGATACCATAAGTTTTACCTTCTGCGTGACAAGTCGCACATGACTCAACAGGTAAATTAGCGGTTGTTGCAGGATTACCTTCTACATATGCGCCATTACTTTCAAAGTGAGCTAATGCAGAACCTTTAATGTGACAAGAGCGGCAAGATTCAGCTATTGGCGAAATATATTCCGTCGCACTCACTTGAATAGAACGTTTACCAGACGTTAACCCACCATCATCAGCAAACAAGGTTGCGCCTTCTTTATGACATGCCTGACAATCTGTTGCTAAGGCAGGATAACCTACTGTGTTCATGTTTTTATCAAAGTATATTGCCCCACCGTCCCACGCACCGCTGTGGAATCTGTGCGCAACAGTAACAAGATCTCTGTTACTGAAACTTAGGCCATCGACATTGGCGAAAATCGGTTTACCGTCAGCATCAACCGTACCGGTATCGTAGGCTACATCACCATGGGACGAACCAGGATAACGGTTATTGTGACAATCCATACATTGAGTAAATTCGGTTGTCCCGTGAGTACCTTTTACATGGGTAAGATTACCATGACAGGTATTACATTGTGCTTCGCTAACCGTGATACGGGCTGGATCATCAACACGGGCTATGACTTCATCTGCTGTTGGGTCTGATAAATTGAAGTACTTGATTGGTGCATTATTTGCCACACCAAGTTGTTCAATATCGCCATCGGCATTTTTAGTACATTTAACAATTTTGTCAGCTTCAGCACAAACCTGAACTTCTGCAGTGACATATATGGGTCCCATTAAGCGGCTTGTATCAAAGTCTTTGGCAAAGGTCATCACCCCACCGGTTAAACTTTTTGCATCATTGACAACTGACATACCTAAACCACGAAGTGGAGTACCATCAGCTTCTAAGTTACCAATTAACAAACCACGTCTAGTGCTGGTCATGTACTCGCTTAAATCAGTACCATCGGCAATGGCTACCCCATTTAACATCACTTTAGCGGTTACCGTTAAGGTAGACATTAAAGGATCAGCGGTGGTCGTTGCTACTGCAGAGGTAAAGTCAAAGGTTAAGCCATCGGCGACTCTATCTCGCTCACCCACATTATGCGCTTGCATAGGGCTTAACGAACCAGCACCATGACAACCTGAACACACAGCATCGCTACCAGGAACAATACCACGGTGGTTCTCACCCGTTGCTAAGTCAACATTAACGTGACACGACAAACAAGCTTCAGCATACACATTATCATTCCATGCGGTGCCGTTATCATGACAAGTGGTACATTGATTAAGCTCTGCTGGGAAACCGATTTCACCGAACATTTCTTTGGCTTCGCCGGTTAAATCATCCGCAATATGATGACCCGCGTGAATGGTATGGATCATCGCATTAAAGTTAGCGTTAAAGCCTTTTTCAGGATCGTCCTGTCCACCTGCATAAGCTGGATTATGGCACGCAACACAGTTTTCTACTTTTTGGTAATTATGGTGAGCACCGATATTTGCAATTCGCAGATCGGTAGCAGCATAACCATCCATTGGGCTATGGCACTGAATACACGCCGCATTCGACACAGTATCTTTAGCTGAAATAGCTAACTCGCCAGTTGCAGGAATAAAATCCACTGGAGTAGACATTATCTTATCTGATACGCCAGTACCATCAGCCATGGTAACGTCATAGGCGCGAATAAATACCCGCACAAGATCATTGGCATCGCCAGCCGCTAACACCACAGGCGCATTACCTTCGTGGGCCCAAGTACCAGTATAGGTGCCAGGGTTAGCTTCATCTTCAACTAAGGTACAAGCATCAACTTCAGCACCACCTCGGGCGGCGGCTTTACCTGTTGGTGTACAATACATGCTACTACCGAATTCATTTGCTAACGTATGGTTTACCCACAACATTGGCGCGCCGGTATCTGTGGTATTTTCAGATTGGCTCATGACATACAGCGCCACTTTCTCTAAACCAGAGAATGCTTTTGCATTACCCGCTGTATTTTTACCTGTTGCAGTAAATTTAAGGGTAAATGGGCTGTCACCAACCACAACAATATCTTCAGGCATAACAGAAACAACTAAATCAGCTGCTGAACTCACAGTAGTCACAACATCACCTGCGGGTGTGCCGGGTGTGCCTGGAGTACCTGGTTGACCTGGGGCGCCAGGTGCTCCAGGGGCACCATCTGAACCGTCAGATCCACACGCGGCTAAACCGAATGCAGAAATAAAGGCGATGGCGATTAACGATTTATTATAGGTTTTCATTTTAAATCCCCCGATTTAATGAAATATGCTTTTGCATACTTAAAATATAATGAAAACCTTACTGTTTGCGTGGATTACGTATCGAAGATGTGAACGGAGGTTAAAGTTTCGTTAAATGAAATTTACAATTTCAAAATTGCGGATTGCAGATCCTCTAATTGGTGATTTCCACTTTTGAAATTAATGACACACTAAATTGTTATTCAAATACGCGTGAAATATCACCAATTAGGTACACAATTAAATATTTAGTTGTAAAACAATACGATATAAAGACTGAAGTTGCTTCTTTATCTTTATCTTTTGAGGAGGTATAAGTGTTTTATTTACGAAACAGTTAAAAACAACTTATTAATGAGAGTAATTATTATTCGCTTGGACTCTTCAGAATATCGGCGATATTGCTCATCACCTTCAAAAAAACAATAAACTGGGAAGTTCATCACCTTCTTTAATTTGTTTAGCTCTTTCGTTGGCAAAGGTTGCGAACATACCCTAGGTATATCATTTGCTATCAGCCCCTCAGGCATTATCGTTAATGACACACTGCCCATTGTCATTAGATGCCAATACCAATCATCTAATCCTGAAACATATTCGATATTTGTTAAGAAATGGCCACTTTCTTGGCAATACAACTCTAACGGATCAATACGGTGGTTATAGCCATGACATTTTAAATACACATAATCAAACTCAGCAATATCTTCTATCGAAATAGGGCTTGGGCATTGCCAGATAGGATGATCTTTATTAGCGACAACATATAAACTGCTGACCTCAATGATTGGGGTCACATTTAATCCATGTTGGTTTTGTTCATCAAAGCCAATTCCAAAATCAATTTCACCTTTATGAATTTTCTCTTCAGTATCATTTTGCCAAGGATGTAAGCGTAAAGGCCCAAAGTGGTTAAAAAACTCAGGTAAACTCAGCGACATTGCCAAACTGGTAATGATACTGGGTGACACTGCTACATTAAGTACTGGCTTTAATGGATTGCGTTTAGTTTGTTGTGCGACCGATTCAATTTGATCTATGGTATCGCTAAACTGACAGATAGGCTGATATAGCTGTTCCGCTAAAGGGGTAGGCTTTAACCCTTGCTGGCGACGATAAAATAACTCATCGTCAAATGTATTACGCAACGAGGTTAAACAACGGCTGACTTTAGGTGCGGACACTCCCAACGCTTTAGCGGCCAAATTGGCATAGCCCGTTTCATAAATGGTTTTAAAAACCAATAAACAAAAAACATCTAACTCGCTTATTTTTTTTATTACTTGAGTATCCACATTTTTTCTCAGTGTTCGGCCAATACATTCAAGCTAACATTTCATTCAGGTTAAAAAATTGATCTGTCTCGCTAAATGAGTATCTACTGATTTAAGCTTGATGAGAAAATAAGACTATAAACGAAGATTGATACACACATTATATGTTTAATTACAAACTGGCTCATTAAGAAATATCATTTCTACCGCCGACTGACTTATTACACTGACACAGCCTATGTAGCTTGAATGGGTTGAATGACGCTGACGAAAAAGTAGCTATTGAGATGGATGATAACATTGCCGTTTATTGCACAATAACTACCATTATTTATTTGAATATTCTCCAAGTGTTTCCACCAAATGTTAATTTACGCTTCCTAGCAATAATTGACAGAACCAACAATCACCAGCAGAACGAGTTAACGTCAAACATATGATGAATAAACTATTATGCTAAACACTCACAATGCCAATAGATGAACTTTTATCGCTAAACAATACCACAAACCTGCTGCATCAATTATCAAACAGACGCATTGACGTTGATTGAGTGAATCTCCGCTGTCGACAAGGCTCTAAACTCCCCTTCACCCAGTTCGTCATCTAAACGGATTTCACCAACCGATTCACGGTGCAATTCAATCACTGGGTTTTGAAAACGACCAAACATACGTTTTATTTGGTGATACTTTCCTTCTTTTAGCTCGACCATGGCCTGATGCTTTGAAAGCACAGTTAGCTTAGCGGGTTGAGTGGTTATGCCCTCATATTCAAACCACATTCCTTGAGCAAAAGCCGCTACATAGGTTGAATCTATCGGGTTAGCTAAGGTGACTAAATAGCGTTTTGTTACTTTACTTTTAGGCGCCATCAACCTTTGAGACCATTTGGCGTCATTAGTGATTAACAATAATCCGGTCGAATTTAGATCTAGCCTTCCGGCAATGTGTAGCAAGTCTTTATCGATACCAGCTAATAAATCTAATGCCGTAACATGTTGATTATCAATCGTGGCGCTTACCACGCCTTTGGGTTTGTTAAGCATCCAATAAGCGCGCTGCCTTTGTTGCAACACATTGCCCTGACACTCAATTAGACTGAATTCATCAATTTGAGTATCTGCCGTTAATACCTGATGCCCATCGATAAATAACTGCTCGGAAGCAATCAAATTACGAACCATTTTTTTAGGTATTTGCAGGCGTTTAGCTACAAAAGTGTCAATTCGACCACGCTTGGAAACCATAAGTTATCGATTTATCAAAGTTGAGTTAGGTTACATAATACCTTACCCTGTAAGAGGAAAAAACCAACAAGGAGTAACATGATTTCGCAACCTGCTAGTACAGAATTGCGCTCTGGGATGAATATTAGTGAGCTTAAACAAGCCATTTCATCATTAGATAAGTTTTTAGAAGACAACATTCTACATTGCTCAATTAACGAAACGCTGACCAATCGCGCTCACTTTTTTGATCAATTACTCAGCCTACTTTGGCAACAACATCAATTTGATGTCGATACTATCTCACTTAATGCCGTTGGCGGTTATGGCCGTCAGACCTTGCATCCTTTTTCTGACATCGACATTTGCATTATTCACGATGCCCCTTTAAATCAGCAAGACTCAGCTAAAGTCAGTGCATTTTTAACCCAACTATGGGATTTGAATCTAGACTTAGGCCATGGTGTTCGCTCGCTTCAAGACACTTATCAAAGCTGTCGCGATGATGTCACCATCGCCACCAGCCTATTAGAAATTAGACATATTATTGGTAAAGAAGAACATGCACTTAAGGTACTTAAAGCCTTATACAGTGATGAATTGTGGCGCAGCGATACCTTCTTTGAAGCCAAATTGGCCGAACAACAGCAGCGTCACACTAAAGCTCAAGGAACGGCATACAGTATTGAGCCAAATTTAAAAACCAGCCCAGGCGGTATGCGTGATTTACAAACCTTAACTTGGGTAGCACGCAAACACTTTGGTGTCGCAGATATGCTGACCTTAAGACGTCGCGGCTTTTTTACCAATGACGAATATGCCGAGTTAATGGAGTGTCAAAACTTTTTGTTTAGGGTGCGTTTTGCGCTGCATCAAGCCGCAGCTAGGCCAGAAAACCGCTTATTACTTCAATATCAGGCTGAAGTGGCTAAGTTAATGGGCTTTGGCGAAGGTAGCTCATTAGGCGAAGGTGGCAATATTGCCATTGAAAAAATGATGCGCCAAATATTTAGAGCAATGAAGCGCATACGTGAGCTAAACCAACTTCTTATGGCTTATTTCGCCCGTGAAATAGCGCCCAATGCGCCATCTCACGTTATCCCGATTAATGATAAATTTGAAATCGTTGACCAACATATTCATGTCCGCGATGAAGATGTGTTTATTGACCGTACACAAATTATGGCGCTGTTTTTATTGATAGCCACACACCATGACCAAATTATCGGTATCAGCCCTGAAACGCTGCGCTTACTTCGACAGGTTCGACGACGCTTAATGGGTGATCTACAAGATTTTCAAGTTTGCCGACAAACCTTTAAGCAAATTTTTAATCACCCTGAAGGTATGGGGTTGGCAATCACCCTTATGCATCAACATGGTATTCTGGCGTCATACTTACCACAGTGGCGTGAAGTCGTCGGTCAAATGCAATTCGATCTTTTTCACGCCTATACCGTGGATGAACATACCCATAAGGTGCTTAAAAACATCTATCGATATGGTACAGATATTCAAAACGGCACGATAGACAAAGATAGACAGTTAGCTGCTGATATTTATCAAAAAATGTCGAACAAATCATCACTACTTTTTGCAGCATTGTTCCATGACTTAGCTAAAGGGCGTGGTGGTGACCATAGTGAATTAGGTGCTGTTGATGCGCGCTTATTTGCTAAGTTTCATGGACTTAAACTTTCTCAAGAACGATTAATTTGTTGGTTAGTAGAAAATCATCTACTGATGTCAATCACTTCACAGCGCATGGATATTCATGACCCAGATGTGGTTAATCGCTTTGCCAAAGCTGTCGGCAGCCAAACACGACTAGATGCCCTGTATTGTTTAACCATTGCCGATATTCAAGCAACCAACGATGATTTATGGAATAACTGGAAAGCGGCACTGCTAAAAGAACTCTATTTTGCTACCCGTAAAGCACTTCATAACGGCTTTGAAAATGTGCAACAATTACGGGCGATTGTGCGCGATCACAAACAAGATGCATTGCAATTGTTACTCGCTGATGGCGGTGAGATTGACACCATTAAAGCACTATGGAAACGACTTCCATTATCATTTTTTAGCCATGCTGAAGCCGATAATATCGCTCGTTACAGTAAAGCCTTAATCAAACACCAGTTACAACCCGACTACGATAGTCAATTTGAAACCTTAATATTAATCGACAACGTTACCGTGAAAGGTTGTAGCGATGTGTTCGTTTACAGTAAAGACCGACCGGGGTTGTTTGTTAAATTATTCAACGCCCTTGCCACTTTAAAAATCTCGGTAAAACAAGCACAAATATCGAAAACAAAAGACGGGTATGTGGTTGAGTCATTTAAGGTATTGGATTTTGATGATATGCCTATTTTCAGTGAAACGCGTCGCAATCAAGTGCTACAAAAACTCTATAGAGTGCTCGACCATGATGCAAAACTGCCTAAAATTCGCCAACCACGCACCCATAAAAGCTTTGAAAATCAGCTGAGCATTGAGTTTTTATATTCCCGCCAATCTACGCGCACAGTACTCAATGTGTCAGCCTTAGATACCAGCGAATTTATGGAGCAAATTTCGAGTGCATTTAGAAAACAGGAATTGACCATTCACAGTGCCAATATCAGTACCGTGGGTGAAAGAGCAGATAACGTGTTTTTACTATCAAATGCCCAAGGTCAACAGCTCGACTATGCTGAACGCCAACAATTGACAGAATTACTTAATCAAACCGTAGGTGATTAACAATCTTAGACAAAGTAATTAACGCTGATAATAGCTGCTTATTCTCGGCGTTTTTATTTTTAGACAGCCAAAAAACTGAGCTTTCAAGGTTACTTTGACTGCAAATACCAACAGCCCTAGCCATTCAAATCAGTTGTGAGATAATAGCCGTTTGTATCATACCCATGAGATCAATGATGAGAGCCATTGCGTTTTTCATTGACCGGCAACCTATTGAAATCATATTGGCCATAACCCAAAGTACACCTTACTTAGAGCTAACAACTATGACAAAACCATTCTCATTCAGCCATGAATTCACTCTTGATAAAAGCTATTTTGCCGAAACATATGATGCTTCAATAGACCCTAAAATCAAAGGCAAAGACTTTATCAAAACGGCTACTTTTGCTGTTATTGGTTTAGGTATCTTACTGTCAACAAACCTAGGTAATAATGAACTAGCCCATAAAAATACTTACTATTTAGGTTACTTTTTCATTGGATTAAGTGTGGTAGAGGCGCTGAGTATAAAGTTTAAGCGCACTTGGTGGTTGTGGCGTCAAATGATGAGTAAAGCCGCCAATAACAATGCCTCGTTAACCTTAAGTGATGAGGGAATATTAATTGAGTCAGTTTATGTTAATCAGACCACCAAATGGACTGATGTTTACCGTATTAGTGAAATGAATACAGGCTTTATGATCACCCTAGCTAACGCTAAAAGTTACTTAAGCAAACGGGGATTATCTGAAGAAGCCATCGCTTTTGTCCGCACCAAAATATAAAAGTATCCATCAAGCAAAAACTCTTACTGTGCAGGGTATAGTTAATTTGTTGAAGTTAGATTAATATTTAGTTAACAGCATTCAGTATAAGTAACTGAACAACGACGCGTGTTTTAGCATGACGGGTGATGAATCACACCAAAATAATGATAAAGTGCTATCGAAAATAGGACATTAAAATGAAATACCCTGCTATTAGCTTGTTTTGCTCCACTATAATGTTATTTTCGGCTGCCGTTAACGCTCAGCCTCAGGCACAGTTAAAAGATATTATCTCGCTGAAAGCCGCCTGCGCTGCAATCGCTCAAGAAGACTCTTTACCAGAAAATGAAATCCCCTCTTTTTTACTCGATTGCGTCAATGACCAACTTAATGAACGCGGTTACGAGAGAGTCGAATACCTAGAAGGTGTCACGCCTCGTGAAAACGGCGCGGTCGATACAGATAATGCATCACCTGAAACACAGGAAAATCAAAAGTCCTTAGTTGAAGCCTTGTCTGAAGAAGACACATTACCGGAAGAAGTTAACCAGTAAGAAACGCAGCAAACATAACACCTACTGTTTTGGTAGGTGTTATTATGCACTTGAATTATCTTAATTTTACAGTTTTTGGCGCGAGATCAACTTGCCTCAATACTTGTCATGCTAGCTTGACTATCATCAACCGCTTGCCAATAGCCTTGTTTAATCCCCTTCTCAATCATCTCAGCAACCGCTAACTCAATCGCTTGCAATACACAAAACTGTACTGGCTCATTAGTAGTAAAGCCCACTTCCGCTTCTGCCAATCGATTCAAACTCGTGAAACGAAATAATCCAGCGCGCATTTCTTGTGATAACACACGTTTCGTCGTCGATACCGACATCATCACTTTACCTGTGTGCACATCTACAGCACGTAAATAAATGGTAACCTGATCTTCTCGGTACATTTCAGATGCACCTATACCATAATACTCAACACCAGCACCACCAGTACTCGTGTTGGTTTCATAACTAATAATTCCCCCCTCTAACAATAAACGTGCATTAGATAAACTCGGAACATCATCATCCTTTGTACCCTGCTTTTTACTGATTTTACGTTCTGTTAATAGATTTTGAAGCCCCTCTCGTTCAACCGGAATAAACCACTTAGATTCTAATAGGGTTTGTATCAACATTGATGTTGCCCCCTGAGTCACAGCGGTTGAAAATGAGCTCACGTTTGCTTGAGGTTTATATTGACCAGTTTGATCTCTAAAGGAATACACGGCAACAGGGATCGGATATTTAGGCCCTGATTGAGCTTGAAGAGCAAGCATAGTTTCACTTGTTGGATTAACTTGTGCAGCTGTTAAATTAAGATCAGGTTTGGGGATCAAGCTACAACCTGACAATAATCCTAAAAAACACATCAGAGCGATTGATTGGGAGAATAATTTTGTCATCAAATTACACCCCATAAGTTGGCATTTCAATGACTGTGACATCACCCGATAGCAAGTTTGTGATAGTTAACATCACACCATTTCCAGTAGACACAACCTCAATACGAAAGTCTCCGGTGTCATATATTCCGTCGGTAATATCACCATCTGCTACGCCACGTGTGATGGTATTAATAATATTTCTTTCTAATGACTCTTTAAACCTTGTCACAAAGTCTTTTTCATTAGTAGGAGATTGATTATCATTCTGCGCATTGGCTTTATTGAGCAAAAACGATCCATTTAAAGCCGAGCCGCCAAAGCTGGGATTAACCGGAGTATAGACTAATTCTGTAGCCGATAGTCCATTCATAAAAAAAGCACTAATACAAAGTGTAAAAAGTGGTATTAACATCCTGTTTTTCATTATTTTTATCCTAAAATCCGTCTGATGAACTAGCCATATCCGTTGTTACAGCATTTGCCTTTATTTGGGCAATGTAATCGATGGTTATTAATACTGCTTGCTCTGCCCGCTCTTTAATTGGCATTGCACGCCGACCAAAGTGGGTACGATATATTTGCGTACCATTGATCTCGAGCGTTAATAGGGTGCCAGCCTGTGGGTAAACAGTTTCATACAAGGTAACATTGAAGCCTTGAGTAAAAGGAAGGTCGCGCCAATAACCGGAATAATAGAAACCAAAATCTTTCCCAAAACGCGTTAACGTCCTATCAATAACTAAGCCACTAATTTCAATATCAGACTCTTCAGCAAACACTTTAGAAGGTATGGCTATTGCCATCATTAAACTGAGCAATAAACTGCCAACAAAGCAATGCACGCTTAATGAATAAAAGTAGCAACTCTTTCCTGTCATTGGTGGGTAATCCTTCCCCTAAATATAGAAAGGCTACATTAACAATATCCACCTAGCTACGTCATCCTTCAATGGGTAAAACCCGCCTAAATTAGCCCATTTGTCTAGGTCAAAAGTAGTAAATTAGTACTTTTGGGTAGGGCTAAATATTGAAAAAGCAGCGAAGAGGCTGCTTTAGAATCAAACGTAAAAATCGATATGATTACAGTGCCTGAACAAAAATCCCGATAGACGCGCCGATTGCCACAAACCAAGATAATGACCGTAACGTGCCATAATTTAATAAATATAAAACATGATAAACCACTCGAGCAATGACATGGATAATCGCCAATAGGCTAGAGGTTTCATTCGCAGTATCGGTTGCAATTACCGTTAATATCGCCAAACCAAAAATCAACAATGATTCGAACGCATTTTGATGCCCAGCTAACGCCCTTGCACCAAACCCGGTGAGTTTGGCTTGTTGTGCTCGAGGATGGGCATTGTCATAGCCGCCTAATTTTGCCATCGCCACTGCGACCGGCATTTTAGCCAGATACGGTAATAGCATCGCAATAAATAAACAGATTATTAAAATATTCATTTTCAGTCCTTATTGTTATGTATGTTTGATGAGGCCGATTCAATATATCAAGGCGTTCTCATCTGTGCTAATTAGCATGCAGTCATAATAAATATGCTAATTAAAATGAATTCTGGGCTTGTAAAATGCAATCAAATTCGAATTCCCCCCCCACACAAATCAGCTACACAGCAATCAGCTACACAGCAGCAAAGCCACATTCAGGTTAGAAAACATAGTAGTTAAAAATACTGATGATGACATTAGCGCTTAATTTGCCACAAAAGACCCTGATTTATGGCGGGTTTCACTTGAAATTGAATATCGAAATTTATTGGCCGGTCAGCCAACCTCAGCATGCCTTAAACAAAGACAAACCAAGGCTGGACATTTTCTAAAACAAATCAAATAATTAAAACATCACTCTTTTTATGAGCATAACAATATTATCTAACGGGCGTTATCTAATGCCTCACATAAAGCGGCCACCCCTAAAATGGCTCTAGGTGAAGCACGGTGCAGTAAATCAGCATTAAGTTGATAAATATGCTTGTTTTTCACCGCGGGTAATTCAGGCCAAGCAGACCAATCTACGCCTAAAATATTGCCCTCATCTTGGCTTTGTAAAATTACCTCTGCTTGAGTTAACAGTACATTCTCGATACTAATTTGTGGATACTCACTGGCGGCGTCATAAAACACATTATCACCGTGACATGCTGCAATACTGTGTTGTATCCAGCTACCTTTAGCCACTGTCATTAAGGGGGTTGACCAGAGTTGATAAAATACTTTCACTGACGGTTTATTGAGGTTTCGTTGGCGAATATCGGCTAATTGCGCTCGATAGTCAGCGGCAACCTGTTCAGCCTGGGTTTGTAACCCCGTAAGCTCACCCAGTTGCACTAATTCGGCTGCTACATCATCCAATGACTTAGGATCGCTATTGAACACCTTAAAGCCTAGCTGTTGAATTTGATTAATATCTTCAAGCTTATTACCGCTTTGCCATACCACTACCAAATCTGGGTTAAGCTCAATAATCCGTTCAATTTGAATACCATAAAAGCCACCAATGCGTGGGATAGATTTCGCAGCTTCTGGGTAATCAGCATAATCAGTGGTCGCCACAATCTTATCTCCAGCCCCAATAGCAAATAGCATTTCAACCCCATGGGGAGACAAGGCGACAATCCGCTTTACCGCTGAAAAATCATTTGATTGCTCTGCCGCTAACACAGCGCCGCCCGTAAGGGCCATAAACAACATGAACACTCTAGTTATTTGGTTAATCATAAAATGTGGCAAACTAAAATCCTTGTTAGTAAATATCATCAGATAAACTAAATAGATGGGTTTATCGCCCTGTATTGCAACGACTAAACATACCTATCACCAACCCTGTAACTGAGCAAATGGCATTAAATTATCGGGACGATATTGTTCATCTTGCTGCCAACGTTGCTTAACTGAATCGTGCACTTTTATGGTGTCTGCAACTTCAATTGGCCGTAATAATTTTTGCTTTAAACGATAAAACCGACGCCGTGAATGGGTTATCTTGGCTAGCGGGTTAAGCACAATACCATCTAATAAATGATTTTCAATGTTTAGCCCACTCAACTCAGCCTGCTGCATCATCCATTGTAATGGAATATCTGATAACGCTGTACCATCCGCATCTGGCGGATAACTGCCCCCCACATTACTGTGTGCCCCGGCAAACCACATTTGTTCAATACTGACACTGTCTTTTGGTGACCATATCGTAGGAGCAAAGTCTTCACGGTGTTCATCAATGGCCAAAGCATGGCGCGCAACTTTGACATTGCCACCAATCTTAGTGTCATAAAACTCATCTTTGTCTTCAAATAACCCTAAAAATGAAAATGGGATCCCCATGGCGCCAACCGTATCCCAAACACCAATAAAGGCGACATCTCTTGAGGGGTGAGAGTATTGATCTCGAAAGGCTATCGATTGACTGCCATCTGGAGCGTATTTGGCGGCTTGAGTTTTATAATGATCAAACGCTTTTTGAATGTATTTGGCTTCGGGGCGCTTAACAATGCCACAATTATTAATTAAGCCAGATAAACAGCGCACAGTGTAGGCGCCGCGGCTAAAACCGAATAACCAAATTTCGTCCCCAGGCGAGTAATTTTGTACTATGTAGCGATAACAATCGACAATGTTTTTGTGCAACCCTCGCCCTGTTGCACCACCAATTAAAGCATCATGGTACGAACCTATTCCCCAATCATAAAATACTTGCTGCGGCTTACCGTCAGCGGAAAAAGGTTTAATAGCTCGGGCAAACTTAAGCACATTGGTAGCATAATCTTTGGCAACATCCTGCTCTGGTCGATTCCAAGTGCCGTCGGCACAAACCACAATTCTTTTATTCATAGTGACAAATCCATTTAACCCTATTCCTGTTAGACTAAGGCCCTATTGGAAACTTGTCTAAAAAACCATCTACTGTCATAGTTATTGCAGCGATATTTTATTCTTACCACTTACCCTAAATCGAGTCCAAATATGATAAATCCAGCAGATTGCATACTCATGGTGGTTGATGTTCAAGGTAAGCTAGCACAGGTCATGCAGCATTCCGGCCAATTACATCATCAATTAACCACACTGATTAAAGGTACAGCCCTATTTGGTATGCCTGTTATTTGGCTAGAACAATTACCTGATAAGCTAGGGAAAACCTCAACTGAACTTGCTGAAATACTCACACCACTTTGTCAGCCTATCGCCAAACAGCATTTTAGCGGCTGGCAGTCGGCACAAGTACAAACTTTACTTGCCAAAAACGGCCGTAAGCAAGTCATTTTATGCGGTATTGAAACCCATGTCTGCGTTTATCAAACCTGCAAAGATTTACTCCTGCATGATTTTGATGTGCATATTGTTGCTGATGCCATGTCATCGCGTTCAATCGACAATAAAGTCCTAGGCATTCAAATGATGCTAAACCTTGGCGCCCAACTAACTAACGTTGAGTCGTTATTATTTGAGCTGCAACATCAAGCAGAAGGCGACCGTTTTAAAGCCTTATTAAAACTGATTAAATGATCTTTTTCCGCTTAACGGCGTATCATCAATTACCTTAATGCAGTTGCTAGGTTGGTATGAATAAGCAATCCAATTCTTTAAAGGCCGCTAAAATCCCTAGCGGCAGACTTTCTCGTTTTTCTGCCTTTGGCGGTTTAGCAACCCGACTGGCTGGCAATGTGATTAAAGAGGGGGTGAAACAATATAGCCAAGGACAATCACCTAAACTGCAACAACTGATATTGACCCCCACCAATATTAGCCACGTAGCAGATAAATTGGCCCAGCTTCGCGGCGCCGCAATGAAAGTGGGCCAAATGTTATCTATGGACGCTGGTGAGTTACTGCCACCCGAACTATCTGAGGTATTGGCTAAACTGCGTTCTGAAGCAAATTTTATGCCTCACAAACAACTCATCGGCGTGCTAAAAAACCAATGGGGTGACAATTGGCTTGATGTATTTGGTCAATTTGAATTGCGCCCATTTGCAGCAGCTTCGATTGGTCAGGTGCATTTAGCCTACTTAGCCACAGGTGAAAAACTGGCGGTAAAAATTCAATACCCAGGCATTAAAGACAGCATCGACAGCGATATAGATAACGTGGCCACGTTGTTAAAAATGTCGGGGCTTGTGCCGGATAATGTCAAACTTGATCTGCTTCTGCTGCAGGCCAAACAACAATTGCACCACGAGGCCGATTATCTCCACGAAGCTGCCTTATTAAATCAATACCAAGAATGGGTGAAGCAATACCCACATTTTGTTGTACCAAAGGTGTACCCACAACTCAGTAATGACAGCATTTTGTCCATGGAGTTTATCGAAGGCGTCCCGATAGAGTCGGTTGTTTCACTTGATCAAACCAGCAGAAATAAGATTGCCAGTCAGTTATTACAACTATTTTTAGCTGAATTGTTTACCTTCAAGTTAGTGCAAACAGACCCTAACTTTGGCAATTTTCAATACCAAAATGATACCAACAAAATTGTACTATTAGATTTTGGTGCAACCCGCGCTGTTCCTGAATATTTGTCGAATGGTTACAGGCGATTAATGCTAGGCGCGATGACCAGTGACTATGAATTAATTACCAGCGCTGCAGCTGACATTGGCTTTTTTCAAGACAACATTACCCCTGAGCAGCAACAGCTTATCGTAGAGATATTCCATCAAGCATGCGAGCCATTGCGCTGTGATGGTGAATATGACTTTGCCCAAAGTCAGTTAGCTAAACGCGTTACTGATGCCGCAAAGGCCATGAGCACAAAACAAGACCAATGGCATACACCGCCAATGGATGCCATTTTCATCCATCGTAAGTTAGCCGGAATTTATTTATTAGCAGCCAAAATTAAAGCAAAGGTAAATGTCAGGGCATTATTTTCTGTTCATCAATCTGTCGCCAGCGGAAGAAAAGAGTAACATAACCGGTCTATCGTTTTGGTGATGGCAACCGCCACTCCCGCTATTAATTCTTGTTGAGATATATATGAATCATGGGTTATCTACTCGTTTAAAAATCGTTTGCTTGCTGGGGCTTTTGGTTAATTCTGCCAGCCAAGCACATTCTGTCGCGCCAAATACAGATAAAAATAGTGCCACAATTGCAGTATCAAACTCTGCGCCCCAAACGGCGAATGCAAAAAAACAAAGCGACAATGCAACACAAAACAATCAACTCGCGATCAAACAAGTTGCCGAAGGTATCTATGAACACAAATCTTATTTGAATGTAACAAACTTTGGTTTAGTTGAGGCCAATGGTTTAGTCGTGGTGCAAGATAATCAAGCATACATTATTGATACACCATGGACAGACAAGGACACAGCCAAATTACTTGAGTGGATTACCCTGCAAGGTTTCACCGCAGTTGCCAGTATTTCAACCCATTCCCATCAAGACCGCGCTGGAGGCATTGGTTATTTAAATAGTCAGGGCATTAATACTATAGTCTCTGAAACTACCCAGCTTATTTTAGCCGATAGCCATAAATCAAAAGCTCAAACCACTTTTACTGGTAAGCATTACAGCGTTAAAGCCGATTTAATTGAGGTATACGATCTGGGTGCAGGCCACACCCAAGATAATTTGGTGGTATGGCTTCCTAAGCAAAAAATATTATTTGGCGGTTGCTTAATTAAGTCGTTAGATTCCACCAATATGGGCTACACGGGCGAGGCAGATATGAAAGCTTGGCCATTAACCCTAAATAAGCTGCAACAACAATTTCCACAAGTTAACTTAGTGATACCAGGCCATGGCGCCAGTGGTGATATGTCATTAGTCAGCCATACTATGGCGCTTATAGCGCAGTACAACCAACAGCATACTCAAACAAAGTAGTAGCCCATTAAAAATTTATTAAACAAGCTCGATAAGAGCCTTACAAGGAGAGTCACCATGTTTAGCCACGTAATGATCGGTGTTAACGACATTGAAAAATCGAAAAAGTTTTACGATGCTATTTTAGGCGAATTAGGCCATGCACCGGGGACGATTGATGAGAAAGGCCGTTGTTTCTACTTCACTCCATCTGGCATTTTTGCCTTAACTAAACCAATTAACGGTGAGCCAGCTACCCACGGAAATGGCACGACCATTGGGTTTGCAGCTGCAACGCCAGAACTTGCCAACGCATGGGAAGCCGCAGGTGTTAAAAATGGCGGCACGGCTTGTGAAGATGCTCCCGGCATTCGTCAAGGCCCAGGGTTTCAATTATACCTAGCGTATTTACGTGATCCTGATGGCAACAAGCTATGCGCGCTACATAGAGTGTAAAACCACTTTAACCACATTGTGCTTTACTCATCCTACATTAGAGTAAAGCACAGTGATTGAATCAATAAACCATTAATCTAGTCCCCTAGTCGATAAGGATAACGCTAAGATGAATTTGAACATTGAAAAAATTGGTCAAATTGCCATTGCCGTGACTGACATCAATCAGTCTGTAGCCTTTTATCGCGATACCCTTGGTTTAAGCTTATTATTTGAAGTCCCATCAGGTTTAGCTTTTTTCAACTGTGGCGGCACACGCTTAATGCTCACCACCTTACAAGGTAAAGCTGAAGACCATAAAACCTCTGTAATTTATTACCAAGTCTTAGATATCCATCAAGCCACAGCTCAACTCAAAGCGAAAGGCATTAACTTTGAACGTGAACCACAATTAGCAGCCAAAATGACAGACCATCATTTGTGGATAGGTTTTTTACGGGATCCCGACCAAAACTTAATCGGCTTAATGGCTGAATTGCCCTTAGCGTAAATCCACAGGTGCTGTGATGGATCTAGGTGTTTTCATCGGGTGTAAAAACATAGCAATAACCGCAACGTCAAATGCTCACCAATGCCATAGCAGTCAAAATAGAAATATACGCAGTTAATGATGCATCCCCTAAACCAACAAGGTAAAATACCTGTCCTTTTTATGCTGTGAGTGGCTTTTACCATGTCTGTTATCGATCCTTGTTTTATCCAATTCAATGACAGTATTGCCCAGCACAGTTTACCCGCCCGTTTTACCTTTCCGTTTTACTACCAACCACATCCAATCTGCTTGCAAGCAGCACAACAATTACAACAAGACTTGTTAATCAACAATCCATGGCAGCATAATTTTGGTTTAGATCCTGAAAATGATCGCGGTATGGTCATAGGTAAAATGTTTGGCGTGTTGGTAGTAAAAAATCACCAGGGACAAATTGGGTTTTTAGCCGGATTTTCCGGCAAACTGGCCGATCAAAATATTCTGCCACCTTTTGTGCCACCGATTTTTGACATGCTCACTAAAGACAGTTTTTTTAGTGCCGAAAACAAACAAATTAACGACATTAACCAGTTAATTATTCAGCATGAATCCGCCGCTGAATTGGCCAATTTACAAGTCTTGCTTGCAAAGCAGCAACAACAGGCTGACACGGCATTAGCATTGTTACGTGCCGATATCATCGAAAATCGTAAACATCGCAAAGAAAAACGTGAGCAAGCTGATATTGATTTAGTTCAGGGAAAGCTTAACGCCGAATCGTTTAAAACCCTGTCAATTGAGCTTAGTCGCCAAAGCGTGCAGCAAAAATATCAATTAGCAGAGTTAAAACAACAATGGGCTGCAAAAATTGAGCACACATTTCAACAAGTCGATAAGTACCTACATCAAATTAAACAGCTTAAAAAACAGCGGAAGCAATTGTCTAATCAGTTACAAAAGAAGCTGTTTAATCAATATCAATTTTTAAATATTACTGGTTTAACTCGAGATTTGAATAGCATATTTTTTGATGCACCAAACCATCTGTCACCGGCTGGGGCTGGAGAGTGTGCTGCACCTAAATTATTGCAATATGCTTTTAAACAGCAATTAACCCCGATAGCCATGGCCGAGTTTTGGTGGGGACAATCACCTAAGTCAGAAATAAAACAACACCAAAATTACTACCCTGCTTGCCACAGTAAGTGTCGGCCCATTTTAGGCCATATGCTGTCAGATATGTTGGTCGACCCTGACCCATTACTCATTAATACCGCCGAAGATAAACTTGTTGATATTGTGTATCAGGACGCAGATTTGGCGATTATTAATAAACCCGCTGAAATGCTGTCAGTGGCCGGGAAAAATGTCACCGATTCAGTGCAAACCCGAATGCAACAACACTTTCCTCAGGCAACGGGACCTTTGATTGTGCATCGCCTCGATATGTCGACTTCCGGACTCATGGTTATTGCGCTAACCAAAGAGGCCAATAAAGCCTTACAACAGCAATTTATCAATCGCACCGTCACTAAACGCTATATTGCTTTGGTAGAAGGTAAGCCCAGCCAACAACAAGGCTTGATCACTTTACCCCTGCGAGTCGACTTGAATGATCGCCCCAAGCAATTAGTCTGTTATGAGCATGGGAAAAACGCCGAAACCTTTTGGGAAGTCTATAAAAACAAAGGTGAAAACACCCTATTACATCTTTACCCTAAAACAGGCCGAACCCATCAACTTAGAGTACACTGTGCTCACCACCTCGGTTTAGGTTTGCCAATCGTCGGCGATGATTTGTATGGCCAACAAGCCAACCGATTACATCTGCATGCCGCTTTTATTGGATTTAATCACCCCTCTACTGGCCAATGGATTGAGTTTACTACCTCCGCTGACTTTGAATAATAAGTAAATGGCAAAAAACTCACACACAGATTCGCCTAAAAACCAATCAAATCCTGAATTTATCCCACTGGGGTAAATTAAGCTGATACATTGAAAAAGATCGATCATTCATAAAGGGTGGTCATGTTAAAAAATATAGGTTAATGTAACCAACTATTTATATTCCAATTGCCGCGCTAATATTTTAATGCTCAAAAAACAAGCAAAAAATAAGGCTGTTTGAATTAACAATACCTTAAAGTTCAGTAATAACAAAGCAAGCTAAACCCCTGATTAATAGATAATTATAAGTTTAAACACTATTAAGGATAAGAGTGGAACTATGAAAGAGTGGTATTTCTCAAATAATGGTGAAGTTAGCGGACCTTTAGGTCTGGCAGAATCCAACAAGTTTATCGAAAAAAATCCGCATACCTACGCTTGGCATCCATCTTATGCCCAATGGATACCCGTAAGCCACGTTGATGAGTTTGATATTGTTATCACACCGCCACCGCCACCCCAAGCGATCCCTAAAAAATTAGTTGAACGTTTTATTGCTAAAGAGCAAGAGCTTAATACTGAATTAAGCCGCATTGAAACCACCTTGAAGGCGATTACCTCTTCTTTTGCTGATTTTGATCGCGATACCAATAAAACTAAAACAGTCACGCAAAATTTGAATCAAGAAGTTAAAGCCACCATACGTAGCGTCAATGAGCAGTATGAAGCTTTACAACGCAAGTTGGCTGGTGTGGCAAATTAATGTTTTTGATCTGATTACGATCACAACCACTGTTGATAACGACTAAATAAGAATGATAACTATGAAAAAATGGTTTTTTTCGCATGATGGCGACGTTACAGGGCCATTAACCCAAAGTGAAGCTATCGCGTTTTTACAGGCCGAACCTGACTGCTATGGCTGGCACCCTTCATTGACACAATGGCTTCCGGTTAGCCATATTGCTGAGTTCGCAGGCATTGTACCTCCGCCCACGTCACCGGCCCAAATTCCGACTGAATTGATCAATGAATTCAATAAAAAACGTCATGAAATAAATGACACAATCATTGAGATGGATGAGTCTGTTAAGTATTCTAAAACATATCTTTATGAACTAGAACAAGAGATTAACATCTACAAACGCCTTACGAGCAAATTAAGCGATGATGTTAAAAACAACATCAAGGGCATTGAAAACAAATACGAAGGCTATCAAAAGATATTTGAAGAGCTGGTTAATGCCGTTAGCATTGCAAAATCTGAAATAACCGACGTCACTAGCGAGTTTGATAAACGCGTTGCAGATCGAGCCCAAGATCAAGCCGCGATTCCTACGCCGCCACAAGCCTTATCTGATACTGCGCCAAACATTTCTCTACAGCCTGTTGTTGCTACAGCTTCTGAGCCTATCACTGCGTCTTTAGAACCAGTAGTGACTAAACCGGCTCATGATCCAATATCATCGCCTTTAGATACTGTAGCCACAAAATCGCCTTCTGAGGCTATAACACCATCTATAGACCCAGTCGCAACAACAGCGGTATCTTTAGATCCTATCGCCACACCAAGGGCAGCATTAGATTCAATCGCTAGCCCTAGTTTAAGCCTAGATCCTGTGCCGACAAAATCGCTATCATTAGATCCTATCGCCACACCAAGAGTCGCATTAGATCCGATCGCTAGCCCTAGTTTAAGCCTAGATCCTGTGCCGACAAAATCACTGTCATTAGATCCTGTAGCGGTTAAAGCCACGAATTTAGACAATGTTGCCGAAATCAGACCAAGAACGGCATCTTTAGACCCTCAGCCAATACGCCCATCTGCTAGCTTAGATAACGTTGCCGTGCGCTTAAAGCCGGGGGAATCGATAGATGACATCGCGCCAAAAAAGTCGCAAGAGAAAATTGATAGCATTCAATTTTCTGACGAACTAAAAAACAATATAGAACAAAAGCTGGAAAAAGTTTTCGAACAAAGCCCTGCTGTATCGACTGAAATAGCCAGCACACAACCTGACACTGAAAAAACCAAAACGGTTGCACCAACTAAATTGGGAGTCACTAGTATTTTAAAATCAGTGTTCAGAGGCGACAAAAAAGTTGCCCCTGAGCAAGAAGTGAAACTGGACTCTCCAGTCACACTCGCTCACAGTAATGACAACTTAGATAACGACCACGAAGATCATGATGATCATGATGATCATGATGATCATGAAGAGAAAAATGGTACGACAGGTGGCACATCAACTGACAAAGAAGGCCGTATGCGCCGTCGCAGTAGAAGACGTCGCTAATTTGTTGCAACGATATATCTGCTGTTAAGTCATACAAGAAAAACCAAAGGCCAACTTAGATTAGTTGGCCTTTTTATAGGGCGAGATTTATTCAATTAATATGAAAGCTATAAGCAAATTGATGATTAAATTGCGGGGAAAACAGATTAATCACATTATGCTATTTAGGATAGAAATGAGTCAGTTCACGCATTAATTTAGTGACAAATTAATTAGCCAAATTAATCAATTCAAGTAAGTCTTGATTTATAAAGACCCATGTTACTTGCCCCAAATTAGTGTGCCACTACACAAACCCTTCATCGACAGCGTAATATTAATTTAGGGATGTCGAACTCAGGTGTGTAAGCGATAAAAAAGCACTAAGAAATAAAGCATGCTTGATATGAATTTATAGGCCTATCACGAGGAAGAGGCCTATAAAATGTTTGGCTTTTAACAGAATCAACGTGAAGTGGCATAGTGATTTCGCCTGAGCCGTCATGACATAGATATCACTGAATTTTTCTGTGATAAACCCTTGATACACAACAGACTCAAAACTGGCATCTTCATCTATCGTGATAAAGAGTTCGGACGCCTCAGTAACAGCCACTAGCTGCATCTCATGGGCTAGCTCGATCGACGTTAAGAGCCATAGCGCTGGTGCTTTTTGCGGCCAACGCCAGTGACAAGAGAACTTTTTATATTTGTACCTTCATGTTAAAAAATTGATTGGTAATAGCTTGTATACCTTAGGGTCCCTTAACTGGACGCCTTCCTAGGGAACTTCAGTTGACCAAAGTTCAGTGGATTTAGCTTTGCTATAGCCATGCTGGTACAAGGCTTTCATATACTGTAAGTCGAACATATCTTTTGTCGCTTTAGGTGCGTTAAACTCATCATCCATATAAGTAAATGAAAGTTCTAATCCACTATTTTTACTGAAATAAAGCATTCTATACAGGTCACCTTTAGCTTGTTGAATCGTCATGCTGCCAAGGCTTCTGCTTAATAAGTCAACGCCCTTATCTTCAGTTGCCTGATAGGGAACTTTTAACATACCATTACGAATAACATGTATCTGCGGACTCGTCGTTAATCCCAAAGCCTCATTGATCTTTGCATAATCAACATTTACCACTTCGAAAAACATTTGCACCGTAAGTCCGCCATCGACGTGAAGCTCTTCTAGGGTCTTGTCACCTTGGTTAACCGTAATAAATTGTGGCGGAAACACCCCTGGTATTGATGAACTCGCAGCCAGAATTTGATGGATCAATGTGACCTTGTTAGGTAGATCACTCTCGGCGATGCGACCAAGGTTCCAAACAACCAGCTCTTCAGAGTCAAAATGTGTGCTGCCAATAAATAACCGACGACCAGCCTGATGCTGCACAGCAATCTGCTCAATCATTTCTGCCGTGTAGACTTTCTGGATAAATTCAAACATCTTTTGTCCATCGGTAAATGCATCCTTAATCAGCGCATTAAGAAAATTACGTTTACCTAAAATAAGGTCGTCATTAAGGCTAAGCATGACCTCTTTTAGACGTGGGATCTCATCTCCACCCACAAATACAAATGGCGCCATCAGTGAGCCTGCACTAATACCAGTAACAATGCTGTACTCCTGCAGCTGGTTGCTGTCGTATAAGCCGTTAATAATACCGGTACCAAATGCTCCGTTAGCACCTCCGCCAGACAGAGCAAGAATATTTAGCTGGTCGCCATTCACCTTTAACGGAGTCGTACCATCTTGCGGGTTAAATAAGAAATCCGAAGCGTCATCCCCCCAAACTCGATAGGGCTCAGATGACGCATCAGCAAAACTAGACTCAACCGTTACCGCTCGGTAATTATCTTTTGTGACTCGGTTTTCAAGGGTATGTGTTGAACTACACGCCACAAGAAACAGCGACAAAAACACCACCATAGATAAAGACTTTGTTTGACCCATTACTATCTCCAAATTATTTATCACCACTGTCTGACTGTGATACTGAAAACAACGGACAACAACCTTATGTCCTAGCTATTTTAATGGCACAGATAACATAAAACTTAGTACCAACATTGCAACATACTTGATTGTGGGTATTTTATACTGGTAATTGAGCAGCCATTAATCGCATATGAAGGGTTAAACCCTGCAATCACAACTCAGCTATTTCATCAAGATACTTGACGATGTTCGAAGGGTTTGTCCCTTCAAAGAAAATGTGGGTGATAGCTATGGCTCAGATACATTAACCTTGCCCGATCCGTTTTAATCGTTAGGTCAATCTAATACTAGGTTTGCCCCTGTAAAATAATAAAATTCATTTTATTATTTCCGCTGTTTACGACACGCTGGCTATGGCTACGAAAAGTTCACCGTAGGTAAACTTTTGAAGCCTAGTTTAGCAAACGAGCATCAATGCTATTACAGCATTCTTTAGCCACCCACACTCAGTTCTCGCTTAATCTAAATAACTTAGATGATTGATATTAAAACGAATAAATACAAAAAAGTGTTCTACTCAGCATGTTTTAGGGCTTTCATGCTGTGTTAACGAGTTTGAAAGTAGAAAAACGATGCTCTTCATTCGTTACAATCAACCGGGATGTTGTAAATACCCTTAAAACACAACGATATGGATATAGAAGATGGGGCGAAGCACGACTAAAGGGATTTAGGAGGTAGGGTAACGCATGGAGCGGTTACCGAGGATGCTTGAGCCGAAGAGCATCAAAATTCCATGCACTACCTGACCATATTGATCGCACACCACAGCAAGTTGTTGTCAACTTATGGGCTTAGCAACAGATAGAGCCTAATAATCAAACCCAATTTGCGCTTTAACTCCGGCGTCAAACGCATGTTTAATCGGTTGAACTTCACTCACAGTATCGGCTAGCTCAATAATCGCACGGTGACACGCTCTGCCAGTAATAATCACATGCTGCATTGGTGGCCGATTGTTAAGTGCATCCAGTACACGATCAAGCTCGATATAGTGATAGCTCACCATATAAGTGAGTTCATCGAGCAAAATAATATCGATGGTTTCATCTTTGAGCAATGCTTCCGCTGCTTCCCACGCTCCCATCGCCGCTAAGGTATCTTTTTCTCTGTCTTGGGTTTCCCAGGTAAAACCTGTTCCCATCACGTGGAACTCAACACCGACTTTCTCTAGCACTACACGCTCACCGCAAGGCCAGTTGCCCTTAATAAACTGTACTACAGCCGCCTTTTTTCCATGCCCTACTGCACGGGTTATATTGCCAAACCCACCCGTAGACTTACCTTTACCATTGCCGGTCAAGACCAGTAACACGCCTTTCTCTAATTGCGCTTTAGCGATTTTGGCATCCACTGCATCCTTCACTTTCTGTTGGCGCGCTTTATGACGTTGGGCTTTTTGTTCATCAAGCTGATTTTGGTCTTTATTGCTGTCCATTATGAAATCACTCCTATTAACTTTTCTAAATCTAAATGCGCTTCAAGCACATCGGCAAGACGGTTTAGTTGCTGTTCGCGGATTTGGTTAATGTCAATAACTTGAGCCTGTTCAAGTCCTGCCCATTGTAAAATAAGCTGACATGCCGATGGGTTATCTAATAATCCATGGATATAGGTGCCCATAATCAAATTATCTTGGCTCACTTGACCATCGCTTTGTGTCATCGCCCCAGATGTGGTGCCTGAATGATCAACTGAAAAAATCGTCACTGGGTGAGATATTATGCTTGCAGAAAAATGCGATATTCCACAGTGGATTTCATAGCCGTCAAAACTCACCTGTTGTTGATTAAGTTGTAACTGGCCGCTGACTTGAGTCAGTACTTTATTGGCGGTAAGTTCGGTTGTGATATCTAATAAGCCTAAGCCTGCACTACTACCTGCTTTATCTTCGATACCAAGGGGATCATTAATCATTTTCCCTAGCATTTGGTAACCACCGCAAATACCTATCACTTTACCGCCATAGCGTAAATGCTTAAAAATAGCACTATCCCAACCTTGCTGACGCATGAAATTGAGATCTGCACGGACATTTTTACTGCCAGGTAGAATGATTAAATCGGCAGCGGGAAAGGGTTGATGTTGATCTGCCATACTGACATATCGAAACTCAACTTGAGGGTGTAATCTTAACGGATCAAAATCGGTATGATTACTGATCCGTGGCAACACTAACACTAATACCACCAGCTTTTTTTGCTGGGCAATATTGCCAGTAGCATTTGGTGCAGCAATTAAACTGTCTTCGGCATCTAAATGCAGATCGTGCAAATAGGGCAACACCCCCAAAACAGGCTTTTGGGTATAGTTTTCAAGCCAATCAACCCCAGATTGCAGCAAGCTAATATCGCCACGAAAACGATTAATCACAAAGCCTTTCACCCGCGCTTGCTCTGATGGGCTTAACAATGCCAAGGTGCCGACGAGGTGGGCAAATACACCGCCTTTATCAATGTCGGCAATGATAATCACCGGACAATCAGCTTCTTCTGCAAAGCCCATATTGGCGATATCGCCCTGACGTAAATTAATTTCAGCGGGACTGCCCGCACCTTCAATGACCACCAATGAATACTGTTGGCAAAGACGACGGAAGGATGTCATCACAGCGTCCAAGGCCATAGCCTTATAGCCTTGACTTTGGGGTCCGAAAAAAGCTTTAGCCTCAAGGGTGGTTAACGCTTTTCCATGAATAATGACTTGCGCGCCAGTGTCTGAGCTGGGTTTAAGCAATACAGGGTTAAAGTCAGTATGGGGCTTAAGGTTACACGCCACCGCTTGTAATGCTTGGGCGCGGCCGATTTCGCCACCATCTTCAGTTACAGCACTGTTCAGTGCCATATTTTGTGGCTTAAATGGCGCAACCTCAACACCATGACGGGCAAAAACGCGACATAGACCGGCCACTAAAGTACTTTTACCCGCATCGGATGTCGTGCCTTGCACCATTAAGCTGCCAGTTAATCGACTAAGCTGAGTGGTTAAATGTTTAGTGGATAGAGGATTATCTGTGGTCATGAGTTTGTTGATGTTTTTAATGGAAGCGGCAAACCTGCTACAACTAAGGTGACGTGATCCGCCATGGTGGCGATGGCCTGATTTAGCCATCCGGCTTGGTCGACAAATTCTCGGCTAAGTTCCCCCATAGGCACAACGCCCGAACCCACTTCATTGCTCACTAAAACCACATCTGACTGTAGCTTGGGCAATACCGCTAAAAGAGAATCTTTTTCTGTTTGCCAGTCGCTTGATGCTAAATTTGTTGCGAAGTTAGGGATAGCGGTTTCAGCTGCACCACCAAAACTTGTTAGTAACAAATGATTGGTTAAATAGAGGGTAAGGCAATCGACCAAAATCACTTGATTGGCTTTATCAATCCGCGTTAAACACTCGGCTAAAGCCAAGGGGGTTTCTAGGGTTAACCAAGATAAAGCACTGGCGGCTCTATCATCTTGATGACGAGCAATTCTGCTTGCCATCTCGTTATCATGGCCTATGGTGGCGGTAGCAATATACACTGGCGAACAAACTTGGGGGATAGAAGCGGTTATTTGGGCCACCCTGCTTTCAGCAAACCGACTTTTACCGCTTCTTGCCCCCCCAAGAACTAAATGGATCATTAACTTAATCCAACTACCAATATGACGAGGTAACACACAATTTCACTGACTTGCTGCGCTGCACCTAAGGTATCACCGGTATAACCACCAATTTGGCGTCTAAATAAATTACCCAGAAGAAAACGCACGCACCAAAGGATAATAAACAAAGCAAACGCTGCAACACCGTTTAACCACAATAGAACAAACAAACCACTGGCTAACAATATCAACAGGTCGTTGATTGATTGTTGCTGTGCTAAAGGCTTGGACTTACCGCTGTCATCACGGACATATTTTTCACTAAAAATCAGACTGGCAGCTAATACACGGCTTAATGTATGCGCCACCACAAAACCACTAATGGCGGCCATTGGGCTATATAGCGCTAGCTCTACCAAGAGTTGCCACTTTAATAACAAAGCTAAACCAATGGCTAACGCGCCGTAACTGCCAAGACGAGAGTCTTTCATAATGCGCAGCTTATCTTCAACGGTCCAACCACCACCAAAACCATCGGCGGTGTCCGCTAAGCCATCTTCATGGAACGCACCTGTTGCTAACACTCCGGCTACCATGGCTAGCAGCACGGCAATATTAGCTGGCAGCACCAACTGAGCTAGCCAAAAAACTAACCCACTGATGAGGCCAATAGCTAATCCTACCACCCCAAAATATCGGCTTGATTGATTAAGTTTTTCAGCATCAATCACCACCCAAGATGGAATCGGCAGCCGAGTAAAAAAACTTAACGCCACGAAAAATAAATTTAACTGTCTTAAACCACGGTATAGATTGAACATACTTTCCTTAGACCACATTCACGACACCAGCATCTTCAAAGCTGGCCATGTCATTATAAAAATTCACTGCGGCTTGTACTATCGGTAGCGCTAATGCGGCTCCGGTCCCTTCTCCTAGGCGTAAGCCTAAAGACAAAATAGGCTGTGCTGCTAGGTGGGTTAACATCAATTTATGCCCCTGCTCTTCCGACTCATGGGCAAACACTAAATAGTCTCTTGCTGCGGGGTGTAATCTTACAGCGACAAGTGCTGCAGCGGTAGAGATAAACCCATCTATTAGCACTAATATTTTCTGTTCAGCGGCCGCTAAAATCGCCCCTGTCATTTGTACTATTTCAAAACCACCTAAATAAGCCAATACATGCACAGGTGAAGCTAATTTAGGCCGATGTAATTTCAATGCTTCATTGATCAACGCTTTTTTCAAAGCAAAGGTTTTATCATCAATACCCGTCCCTCTGCCGACACAAGTATTAACGTCAAACTCTAGCAAAGCCGCCATAATTGCCGCAGCTGATGAGGTGTTACCTATCCCCATTTCACCTAACGCAATAAGGTTACACCCTGACAAGACATGACGTTCAACCACTTCATGGGCCGCTTTAAAACCTTGTTTAACTTGCTCAAGGGTCATCGCTGGGGCTAAATGAATCGCCGCTGTTCCGTTACCTAATCTGTGCTCAGTTACCCCTTTTAAACCTAAGGGAGCAAGCACACCAGCGTCTATCACCTCAAGGTTAAAACCCATTTGTCGGCAAAACACATTCACCGCTGCACCACCGTGAACAAAATTCGCCACCATTTGACTGGTCACTTCACTTGGCGCAATCGACACACCATATTGAGCAATACCATGGTCGCCAGCAAACACCAGTAATCCCGGCTCAGTAATATGCAATTTTTTAGCCTTTGGATCACTGGATAACTGCACTTGTGCAATTTGTTTAGCTAATGTTTCCAACTGACCAAGCGCCCCTTTGGGTTTAGTTTTTTGATCAATTTTATGTTGGATGATGTCGTCGAATTTATGACTTACATGGTCAACTGCAAACATATACGCTCCACAAAAATAACAACGATAAACGCGTTAATGACACAAGCATTTAACGCCTATATCTTAATATAAATAAGAAAAACACACTGCCAATTGCGGCAGTGATAATACCTACGGGTAACTCTTGATTCCCTAATATGCAGCGGGCCACCACATCAATCCACACCATAAATAACCCACCCACAATAGCAGTCACTATCATAGGCTGACGCCCTGGAAACAGTAATCGAACACAATGGGGGATCATCAATCCCACGAAGCCAATGCCACCACAACTGGCCACTAATACCGCGGTAATCAAGGAGCAAAGTAACAGCATATTGAGGCGTAATTTAGCCACATTAACCCCAAGGGTATGGGCGGTTTCATCACCCGCTTGCAGTGCAACAATTTGCCGCTTAAAAACAACAATAATCGCTAAACTGCCCAGCACAATAACGCTGGGTAATATCACTCCAGTCCAGTTTGCTTTAGCAAAACTCCCTAATGACCAAAACAATACAGATGCTGTGGCTTGCGGGCTTGAAAAATACAGCAGTAAACTGGTCAATGAACCGAATAAAAATGAAGTAGCAACCCCCGATAGCAACATACGCTCTATCTGGCTACTGCGGCCCAAACCTGACAAGCTTAACACCAGCAATACCGACAAACTTGCTCCAGCAAACGCCCCTATAGGCAATAACAAATTTTGCCAACTCCACCACTCAAGCTGTCCTAAAGACATGGCAGTTCCCTGTGTTAAGTTAAACAGTCCGCTAGACAAAAAACTGAACACTAATACTGCACCAAAAGAGGCTCCGGAACTAATACCAAACAAATAGGGATCAGCCAATGGATTACGGGTAACAGTTTGTAACACACTACCTGCTAGGGCTAATCCTGCCCCCGCGACAAACGCCAGCACAATGCGTGGAAAACGTAGCTCAAATACAATTCGTTCTGTTATGCCTGATGATTGGGCATTATCTTGCCAAGAAAGATGTTGCCCTATCGCCTGAACCACATCATGGAAACTGATGTTTGCTGCGCCAAAGCTTGCTGCTGCAATAGGGCTTAATGCGGCAAACAAGCTTAACAAACATAGAAATAGTCGATATTTATATTGATCTTTTACTGGGCTCATCGCTGTACCTGTAAATCGCAAAGCGATGAATCTTGTTCGGCCTTAGGACTAGGTTGAAATGGCGATTGGGATAAAGAATGCGACATATAACCGTAAAAGTAATTGACTAAGGGTTTAGCGTGTTGAGGGTGCGGTTTGACCTCACAACAAACCTCAAATACCTTGCCAATTTGAGCTTCGGTCAGTACCGCGCTAGGCGTGCCTTGAGCCACCAGACGGCCTTTATTGAGCAATACCAAAGTATCACACATGGCACTGGCTAAATTTAAATCATGGATGGAAGCGATAACAGTAATGCCTAAGCTTTTAACCAATTCTAAAATTTGTATCTGATAACGAATATCTAAATGATTTGTGGGTTCATCGAGTATTAATAATTTAGGGCGCTGCACTATGGCCCTTGCGATTAATGCCCGCTGTTTTTCCCCACCTGACAATTGGCTATATTGCAAAAAAGCTTTGTCGGTTAAACCCACTTTTTGAATGGCATCGTTTATCAGTTGATTATCTGCGGCGGTATGCCCATCGAACATGCCTTTATGCGGCGTTAATCCCATGGCCACAAGTTGGCTAGTATTCATATCAAAAAATTGCGGCGTGTCTTGTTGCACCACAGCCACTTGGGTAGCAAAGGCCTTGCCCTTAAATTGGCTAATATCTTGATCAAATAGGCGTATCTGCCCTTGAGTTGGTGTGATATAACGGTAAAGACATCGAAGTAAACTCGACTTACCCGCACCATTTGGCCCTATCACCCCTAGCATTTGCTTTTTGTGAAGCGAAAAGGAGATATCCGCTAAAATGGCGACATCGTCAACATGCCAACTAATCCCGTTTACGGATAAGGCAAGGTTATCAGACTGAGATGTTACGATCACGGCATCAATACTTGAAGACATCAAACATCGTCTCCTAAGTATAGCCTTGCACCTAAATAAATAAGGCCACCTATAGCAAGGTTGCCCACTATAAAAGCGACCAGAATTTCAAACATATATGCCCCTCTGAGTTATCCCGCTCAGGCAAAAAATGAATAGTCTCAAGCTGGTATCTGACTTATATGATTGACCTAATCTAGGCAGGCATCATATTCACAGTTGCGGGTACAGTTCGGGCTTTCCCGATTCCCAATACTCGTGACTATATTTAACGGTTGGCTTTAACCTTGTGTTAAACCACTCAAGGTAGGCCAGTTTAATCTCATACTGAGATTTTTAAACGCGAATGTCTCTTGACTGACATTGTCAAAATATTGCTCTTCGACATAAACATCGACATGAAATAGCGCGGCATAAGGTAAATGAAACTGACTAAAAATACCCGCAGCTTGCTCAACACCCAAGATGGCCGCCATTATACATCGCATCACACCACCGTGGGTGACTATTAATACCGATGGTGGTAAGACGGCGTCGAACTGTTCGTTTTTTGTGGCGACTTCAGCTGCAGATTGCTGCAGCATCTGCCATACAATTTGCGCCACAACAACTTGCACTCTAGCACTAAAATCACGTAAATATTCACCCTTTGGCGGCGTGTGCTCAGGCTCCCATGGGTTTGCCCAATATGCATTTAACTTGAGTTCATGGTGTTGATACAAGGTTTGCCATGTTTGACCATCCCATTCACCAAAATCAATTTCTTGTAAATCGTCCAACACCTTGATGGGCAATTGATACTGTTTTGCGATAAGGTCACTAAACTGAAGGCAGCGTTCAAGTGAAGATGAATACACGGTATCGGGTAATTTACCCAAGCTATCAAAGGCCTGCTGCATTTGTATTAGCCCTTGTTCTGATAAGGGCACATTGGTTTTTCCACGCAGAATATCTCCGCCTTGGCAGTGGCCATGGCGCAGGAATACCAATTGAAGATGTTTCATGGATTTCTGCCTTGCCCTAAAGATAACAACTCGCGTATTATGGACGTCTATACGTATAAATGTCCAAACAAAATTCTGCTTGTCGAGTGCCCGCTATTCACGATGCATTAATTAACACTCGATAAAATAATAAGTTAGATAAATTTGGTGCCTTGTTAGCTAAGCACCACTGCATTAAAAGGTAATGAGTTATGCTGAAGTCTACTTCCTACAGTCAGGTTCTTGAACAACTTACAACTACGCTTAAAGAGCGAATTGTCATTCTCGATGGTGCGATGGGCACCATGATCCAAGACTACAAATTGGAAGAAGCTGATTATCGTGGTGAGCGTTTTAAAGACTGGCATTGCGATGTGAAAGGTAACAATGACATGTTGGTGTTGAGCCAACGGCAAATTATCAAAGACATTCATACTAAATATTTGTTGGCGGGCGCTGACATTATTGAAACCAATACCTTTAATGCCACCACCATTGCTATGGCAGATTACGACATGCAGTCGTTATCTGCCGAAATAAACTTACAAGGCGCCCAAGTTGCCCGTGAAGCCGCTGATGAAGTCGCCGCGCAAACTGGTACTCCGCGCTACGTTGCTGGGGTACTCGGCCCCACAAACCGCACCTGTTCTATCAGCCCAGATGTGAACGATCCAAGCTTTCGAAATGTTAGCTTTGATGAGCTAGTAGAAGCTTATGTTGAATCAACCACGGCACTGATTGAAGGCGGCGCGGATATCATCATGGTTGAAACTATTTTTGATACCCTTAATGCCAAAGCCGCGCTGTTTGCGATTGAAAAAGTTTTTGATCAACTTGGCGATCGCTTGCCCGTGATGATCTCAGGCACCATCACTGATGCATCAGGTCGTACCCTAACGGGGCAAACTACAGAAGGTTTCTATAACTCACTGCGCCACATCAAGCCTTTATCTATCGGGCTTAATTGTGCCTTAGGGCCAAAAGAGCTGCGCCCATACGTAGAAGAACTATCACGCATTGCCGAATGTTTCGTGTCGGCTCACCCCAATGCTGGTTTGCCTAACGAGTTTGGCGGTTATGATGAAACCCCTGAAGAAATGGCGGAAGTCATCAGCGACTGGGCCCGAGAAGGTATGCTCAATATCGTCGGTGGCTGTTGTGGCAGCACGCCGGCACACATTCAAACAATTCGTGAATCCGTGATCAATCACGAACCACGAACGATTCCGGATATTCCGGTCGCTTGTCGCCTGTCAGGACTCGAGCCTTTAACCATTGATGCCAGCTCTTTGTTCGTTAACGTGGGTGAACGCGCAAACGTGACGGGTTCAGCCAAATTTTTACGTCTTATTAAAGAAGAGAAATTTGAAGAAGCCCTTGATGTTGTTCGTGAGCAGGTTGAAAACGGCGCACAAATCATCGACGTAAACATGGATGAAGGCATGCTTGATGGTGCTGAGTCGATGAAAAAGTTTTTGAACTTAATCGCCTCAGAGCCTGATATTTCCCGTGTGCCTATCATGATTGACTCATCAAAATGGGAAGTCATTGAAGCGGGTCTTAAATGTGTTCAGGGTAAGTCGATTGTCAACTCGATTTCAATGAAAGAAGGCGAAGAAGCCTTTATTAAACAAGCCACGCTGGTTAAGCGTTACGGTGCGGCTGCGATTGTGATGGCCTTTGATGAAGATGGCCAGGCCGATACCCGTGCCCGTAAAACAGAAATTTGTACCCGTGCCTACCGTTTGCTAGTCGACGTAGTTGGCTTTCCGCCAGAAGACATTATTTTCGACCCTAATATTTTTGCGATTGCCACGGGTATTGAAGAGCACGACAACTATGCCGTCGATTTTATCGAGTCCATTAAAGACATTAAATCGACCTTACCTTATGCCATGATTTCTGGTGGCGTATCAAACGTATCATTCTCATTCCGTGGTAACAATCCAGTACGTGAAGCCATCCATGCGGTATTTTTATACCATGCAATTCAAGCGGGTATGGACATGGGTATTGTTAACGCAGGCCAGCTGGCTATTTACGATGACATTGACGCCGATTTAAAAGACAAAGTTGAAAACGTGGTATTGAACCTGCCCTGCCCGGTTGCCGATTCAACTAACACAGAACAGCTACTTGATATCGCCGAAAAATATCGTGGTGACGGTAGCCAAGTGGCTAAAAAAGAAGATTTAGCATGGCGCAGTTTGCCAGTAAATGAACGTTTATCCCACGCACTAGTAAAAGGGATCACTGAATTTATTGATATAGATACTGAAGAGGCCCGCTTACAAGCCACAAGACCGCTTGATGTAATTGAAGGGCCGTTGATGGATGGCATGAATGTGGTTGGCGACTTATTTGGTGCCGGTAAAATGTTTTTGCCTCAAGTGGTAAAATCGGCGCGGGTAATGAAAAAAGCCGTGGCCTATTTAAACCCGTTTATCGAACTTGAAAAAGTAGAAGGCCAATCTAACGGGCGAATTTTAATGGTCACGGTCAAAGGCGATGTGCACGATATCGGCAAAAATATTGTCGGCGTGGTACTGGCCTGTAATGGCTACGAGGTCATTGATTTAGGCGTAATGGTATCGGTTGATAAAATTCTAGACGCAGTGAAAGAGCACAATATTGATATTATTGGCATGTCAGGACTAATCACACCAAGCCTTGATGAAATGGTACATAACGTCAAAACATTCCACCGTGAAGGGCTGACTATTCCAGCCATTATTGGCGGCGCAACCTGTTCTAAAATTCATACCGCAGTTAAAATTGCACCACATTACCCTCATGGGGCAATTTATATAGCCGATGCTTCGCGCGCGGTCCCTATGGTGTCTAAGTTGATTAACAATGAAACACGTCAGGCTACCATTGATAAAGAATATGCTGAATATGATGTCATGCGTGAAAAACGCTTATCACAAACTAAGCGCAAAACCATCGTACCCATTGAAGTTGCCCGCGAAAATCGCTGCACACATGATTGGCAAAACTATACCCCATTTAAGCCTAATATATTAGGCCGTCAAGTTTTTGATGATTACCCACTTGAAGATTTAGTTGAACGTATTGACTGGACACCTTTCTTTAGAAGTTGGGAGCTTCATGGCCGTTACCCTGACATTTTAGATGATAAAGTCGTAGGTGAAGAAGCGCGCAAACTATTTGCAGACGGTCAAGCCATGCTGCAAACCATCATCAGTGAAAAGTGGTTAACCGCAAAAGCCGTCATGGGATTATTTCCTGCTAACACAGTTAACCATGATGATATTGAATTATATACCGATGAAAGCCGCTCTCAGGTGGAAATGACCACCCACCACTTACGGATGCAGCTGGAACGCGTTGGCAATGACAACTTCTGTTTAGCCGATTTTGTTGCGCCAAAAGACTCAGGCGTGGCTGACTACATGGGTGGCTTTGCCGTCACAGCTGGACACGGTATTGATGAGCACGTTGCCCGCTTTGAAGCTAATCATGATGACTATAATGCCATTATGCTCAAGTGCCTTGCCGACCGTTTGGCAGAAGCCTTTGCCGAGCGCATGCATGAACGAGTACGTAAAGAGTTTTGGGGTTATGCTGCTGATGAAGCACTGGATAATGAGTCATTAATTCGCGAAAAATATAAAGGTATTCGACCAGCACCGGGTTACCCTGCATGCCCAGATCACACCGAGAAAGGCTTACTATGGGATCTATTAAAGCCGGATGAAACCATTGGCTTAAATATTACTGAAAGTTATGCCATGTTCCCAACGGCTGCCGTATCTGGTTGGTATTTTGCTCACCCTAAATCGCGTTACTTTGGGGTAACCAATGTGGGTAAGGATCAGGTTGAAGATTATGCTAAACGGAAGGGAATGAGTTTGGCGGAAACTGAGCGCTGGTTAGCACCTGTGTTAGATTATGACCCAGAGTAATCATCACCAGACTCTTTGAGCATATCTAACCTTAGTGTGAATAAAAAATGTGGCCTTTAAGCCACATTTTTTGATTCGCAAAATCCATTTACGCTCTCTGTAAGCGGATGTAAGCATATCATTCCACTAGAGAGTATTAAGCGCTAA
Organism: Shewanella sp. ULN5; assembly: GCF_030731885.1. Taxonomy (NCBI): domain Bacteria; kingdom Pseudomonadati; phylum Pseudomonadota; class Gammaproteobacteria; order Alteromonadales; family Shewanellaceae; genus Shewanella; species Shewanella sp. ULN5. The sequence goes on along the minus strand of NZ_JAPJEE010000003.1, from coordinate 209,123 downwards.
AACCAAATCTATCTAAAGTGATGTTTTTAGCATGTCTACTCTCTACAGCGGGTTCCGCTGCCATAGTTTGCTTTAATTTTTGCTCAGCCTGCTGAAACAGTATTTGCCAACTATGATCATGGGCGCTTTGAATCGAATAGCCAATATTCAAGTTAGTCTGAACACCATTGGGTAATGCTTTCATTTGCATGTTGGCGACTTTTTCAATTAAGCGTTCGCTTAAACGTATTAATTGTTCAACCGTTGCCCCTTCTATCAACAATACAAACTTATTGGTTTGACTTCGAAAAATCCCCCCTTCAATGTGAGTCGTAAATTTCAGCACATTGGCAATATGTTTTATCACGCTATCACTTGCAGGATAACCGTATTGTTCGCTTAATTGAGGTAAATCATCAATCTCAACCACCATAATCGCCAGTGGGGTTGAAGGGGTACTTTGTTCAAACATCTCTTTAGCGCGTTGAGGTAAAGCCTGACGATTAAGCAAGCCAGTTAATGAATCAACTTCAATGGCATCAAATAATTTAAGCTGCTGTTGCCGATAAATAATCAAACAGCAGGATAACATCATCAGTAACAAAAAGGTCATAACAGCCAAAGTACCCAAGGTTTGTAATAAGTGATCACCGGCAGTCGTTAAAGGCAGCTGATTATCAAATATCACAAAGATATAGCGCACTAATTGTTGGCCCAAAAAGATTAACTCAGCAAACATAAAGGGGTAATAAATTGCATGCAGTTTTTTCGACTTAACTCCCAGAACCACAGTAATAACAGTGTAAACATTGATAGCCATCAATAAGGGGTAAATATAAAGTAATCTGTAGGTTATCGTTTCTAATAAACCGGGAATGAAATGCGCTAAAAACACCGCGGCGGCAATCCCTAGCATTAAGGACCAATTTGGAGATAATAAAAGATGGCGCCTTAACCCAGCCAGTAAAGCCAGATGAGCCAGAATATAACAGGCGTTGGTTAATGCCGGACCAAGCCAATAGGGAATGTCAAAAAAATAAGAGGAAATGCCCACGGCATTGCTAAAAAAAAATAATCCGCCAGCGATGCTCCAGTCGATAAGGCTACGCTCACGATTACCGACAAAATAAAAAGTGAGTAAACTGACGACCATCATGGCGCTAATAATCGCGGTTGATATATGTAAAGTAAAAGCATCCATTGCTAATATTTATCCTGATATAGGTGAACTGTTAATATATCGTTAAAAATGATTTTTTAAAAGATGCAAAAGCAGAACCTCTCAATTATAAATGTCCTGTCTTTACCCAAATTATAGTGTCTTGTTCAACATAAGGATTATGTTGACTTAAATGGGGGCTGCGTAGCCAAGAGCCTGCTGGATATTGACCAAATTCATCCATAAACACACCACTAATCACGTAAATCTCTTCACCACCAAAATGGCGATGAGGTTGAAATTTTGCTCCTGCAGGCCAGAATACAAGCGCTGTAGATTCGGTTTTATGTTGATGCAATGGCATTACTTTTAAATCACCGTAACCGGGCAACCAGGGGGTGTTATTAGTATCCACTCTGATTTGCTCTATGTCCGAACGTTGAAACTGATGCAATTTCACCAGTAATTCACACCCTTGTAGGCTGAAAGGAGCATGACTAAAGCCTTCGGGGTTTCGAAGATAACTGCCGGCAGGATAATCACCTGTTTCATCAGAAAACACCCCCGACAAGACTAATATTTCTTCCCCTAACGGATGCGGATGAGTAGTAAAACTTGAACCAGCATCATACTTAACAATGCTGGTTGCATGACCGCGCTCAGCCTCTTCTCGAGCAAGTCGCTTACGCCATACTCCTGGTGCAGGGCTGGGTTGCCATTGCTCATTAAGTGTATTGATATTGACACGTTGGCTGAAATCCATGTTAAGCATTTTTATCTCCCGATATTACCTGCTGATGTTATACCGTTTTAACAGGCAAAATGATCACTAAACATCGGCATATCTACCTCTCTTCTCTTGCGTATACGAGTCGATTGCATATAAAAAATCCCAGTTATCAGCATAACTGGGACGAGTAAGGCAGTTCATGTTCATTCAATGGTTGAATCTAAATCTACACTAGTAGACAGTTTGAGCATTGAAACCACTGTTGAAGATCAAAGCGTCCCCCAAATAGAGGACAAACCTCAACAGACTTGCCTGTTCTAGTACTAATATCAGCTACTTTGCTTCTGACTTTTGTAGGCTTTGGCCGAAGCAGGAATTGGGGTAACTTTACCCGTTTCCAACCATTTTTTGAGTCGATTAGCATCAGCCATATGGGTATATTTACCAAACGCATCTAACACCACAAATGCCACTTTACGTTTATTCATTTCAGTTAGCATGATTAAACAATGGCCTGCTTTACTGGTGTAACCTGTCTTGGTTAGCGCAATATTCCAACTGTCCTTAGACACTAACTTATTGGTATTATAAAAATCGAGTTTGTATCTTGGGCTACTAAAAATAACGTGCTTTTTGGGTGTAGAACTTAGCTTACCAAGTAAGGGGTATTTTTGACTTTCTTGCAGTAAAATAATTAAATCTCTGGCGCTGGAAACGTTATCAGCAGATAAACCTGTCGGTTCAGCATAATGAGTTTGATCCATCCCTAAAGCTTTCGCTTTGGCATTCATGGCGTTAATAAATGCAAAATATCCGCCTGGATAATGATGTGCCAAGGCGGTTGCTGCACGATTTTCAGATGACATTAGGGTTAGCAACATCATGGTTTCGCGGCTAACAACACTACCCACCCGCACACGAGAATGTACATTACGCATAATTTTTGCGTCACTAATATCGACCGAGATCATTTCATCTAAGGGCAACTTAGCATCTAGAACAACCATTGCCGTCATCAGTTTAGTCACAGATGCAATAGGTACTTGTTGGTTAATATTGCTTGAATACAGTACCTCATTAGTTTTTAAATCCACCAACATTGCGCTACCTGCCGCTAACTCTTGCTGCTCAGACGTGGCAACGGGTTTAGCTGCCACTACAGTGGCAGACAAGCTAGCAAGTAAAATGACTGTCGAACAAACGGCTTTGAATGGCATAATAAAGTACATTTAGTGAATAAATAAAATAAAGTATACGCTAAGTAATCATGACTCAGCGAGTCAAATAATCACAAAAACGCGTTTAAATTTAACTTCAATTTCACAACAGCTTTATCTGTCTACTTAGATGGATTTTTTAGGTGCTATTATTGTTACCCAAAGATAACTACATTGGCTTTCAGCCTTTACTATAACTAACCTAATTAATTGTAATAGTGTATATTTTATCTAGCTAATTACACTTAGCTGACTTTTAAAATCTGCTATTGTTTGTATAGCGCTAAAGTCTTTTCATGGATAGTTTATCAAACGGATATTATTATGGCTTTCACTCTCAATACTATCGCTGCCCAGTGGCAACAATTCGTCGTTCAGGTGAAAGCGATTTTCGCACCACAAAAAATAGAATCAGAGCCCCCAACAAACTGTCTTTAAAAGCCATAGCGCAAACTTACCCCCACCATGGCACTAGAGGCCAATTAAAGCAGCAATCCTATGCTATACATACTGATAGCATTAGTCCGCTATTAGGCAGAGAACTGGCTCTGGAACAAATAAACAATGCCATTGAATCATGGCGAAAACAGCAAGGTGAGCTGAGTGCCATCACTGCACCATTTGGTGCAGGCTTAAGCCATTTCATTAATAATATTATGCATAGTCAACCAACTGCTGACTCGATTCTGTGGCTAAGCTTTTATCATGCCCCCTTATCATCAAAAGAAGCTATTGCCTGCTTATACAGCTGTTTTGATATTAATAATGATCCTCAGTCAATTACCGATGCAATAAGCTTAATCAATAATCAACCGGCTAAAATCATTTTTATTGATGATATGCACAAGCTAATGCTGAGACGAATGGGCAACTACCAAGCATTAGTCACCTTAGCCACTATTTTGATGGAAACCCGCCAAAAGCATTGCTGGATTATCGGGTGTGAAACATATGTATGGCAGCGACTAGCGTCTCAATATCAAATAACCCATTTTTTTAAAACCGTTGTGCACCTTTCATACCTTAATCAACCGGCATTGAATACACTTTTAAGCTTACATTTAGCCGAGTTAGGGATCACCTTACCCGCACAAAGCGCAGTAAAAACTGCCGATGATACAGAACACCTTGACCCATTAGAGGTTGAGTTAACGGCGATTGAAGAACACAGTAAAACCTTAATGACGATTAGTCAGGGACATCCCAAATTAGCCTTATTGGTATTAAAGCGATCGATTGAATCCCTTACTATCAAGCAGCTAAGTACTCTGTCTGCCAAAGAGATGATAGAGGTGGATACTCAGGCATTAAATAGCTTAGATGAAGCATCGCTATTTGCCTTGGCTGAGATTTATGTTCACGGCGGGTTAACTATTGAAAACTCGAGTATTATTTTCAATATTTCAATTGAAAAAAGCTCGTTAACATTAGAGTTTTTAAGTCGTCAGGGATTACTTATTCCTCAGTATTGTGAAGATGATTTTGTCCGCCATTATTATCAAATAACCCCAGCATTAACCAAAGTTGTGGCAGTCCACTTGGTTAATCACAACAAGCTATTTAGTCTATAACCAGCAGTAAAGGGAGTTAGAATGGAATCCAGCACAGATGCTTTGCAATCACTGATCAATATTATTTCATTTGAAAAAATGACCCTTATTATGCTGATATGTGGCCTTGCTTGGGTAATGCTAATCGGCATAAAAATGAGTTTAGATCAGCTCACCATCAAGTTGCCCAAATACCGATTACTGTGGGGACGACTCTATCCATTTATTCGGTTATTTATTTGGGGGGGTGTGATCACATACGCCACAGTTGGCATTATAGCCCCACATCAAAACGTCGTATTGGCCATGATAGGCTCAATCAGTATTGTCGTCGGTTTAGCCACGCAAGAGCCGGCTAAAAATATGATTGCAGGTTTTATTATCATGCTAAACCCTCCTTATCGTGTTGGCGATATGGTGACATTAGGTGGTCATTATGGCGAAGTCACTAAATTAGAGTGGAGTGTTACCTGGCTGCGTACTTTTGATGATAACACCATCATGGTACCTAACGCCGAGGCACTCAAAACGGCGGTGTCTAATGCTAACAGTGGTGCCCTTGATGAAATGGTGGCAATTCAATTTCACTTACCGTTACAAGCTGATCATAAAAAAGCGATGGCCCTAGCTAAAGAAGCCACTCAGTGCTCGCCTTATACCTTTTTAAATAAACCCATTAATGTCATTCTGGGAACCGATTTTAGCTTTGGTCAGCATTTACAAACCATTACAGTCAAGGCATATGTGATGGATGTACGTTTAGAAAAGAAATTTATCAGCGACATTAATGTCAGGGTATTAGATGCATTTAAAAATGCACAATTTTATGACAGCCAGCAAACGTTTTAACCACAAGTTGCGTTATAATCTTGCTAATTTTTTAAAGTCTTCTTTTTAAAGCCACCTATGGAATAGCCTAATGACTCAAGATGAAATGAAAAAAGCCGCCGGATGGGCAGCACTAAAATATGTCGAAAGAGATACAATCGTTGGCGTGGGTACAGGATCAACAGTCAACCACTTTATTGACGCTTTAGCGACAATTAAAGATGATATTCAAGGCGCAGTATCAAGCTCTGAAGCATCAACGGCAAAACTTAAACAATTAGGTATTGAGGTTTTTGATTTAAATAACGTTTCAGAGATTGCTGTTTATGTTGATGGCGCCGACGAAATTAATGACCGTATGGATATGATTAAAGGCGGTGGCGCAGCATTAACCCGTGAAAAAATTGTTGCTGCCGTGGCTAAACAATTCATCTGTATCGTTGATAACACCAAGGAAGTATCTATTTTAGGTGATTTTCCGTTACCGGTTGAAGTGATCCCGATGGCTCGTTCATACGTGGCCCGTGAGTTAGTAAAGTTAGGTGGCGATCCTGAATATCGTCAAGGTGTTATCACCGATAATGGTAATGTTATTTTAGATGTTCACAACATGAAAATCTTAGACCCTAAAGTCATGGAAACTAAGATCAACGCAATTGTTGGCGTAGTCACTAACGGTTTATTTGCCAACCGTGGCGCAGATGTTTTACTCGTAGGCACACCTGAAGGTGTAAAAACAGTAACATCTAAGTAACTAGCCGAAGTTTAAACAAAAAAACCTAACTCAACGAGTTAGGTTTTTTATTGTTCAATCAAAAGCGCTAGACTTTAAATACACTAACGGACTTATGTAAACCCGCAGCACGAACGCGTAAATCTTCCGACGCTGCCGCATTTTCTTCAGAGGCATGTGATGATTCATCGGCGATATCACGAATAACCACCACATTTTTATTCACCTCAGCGGCTACCATGCTTTGCTCTTCAATCGCCGCTGCAATTTGCGTGCTCATATCCATAATATTGGTAACATCATCGTTGATTTGACGTAGTAATGTTCCCGCGCTCGCTGCTTGCTCAGCACTTTCAGTACCTTGTCTTTGACTGGTTTCCATCAACTGAACAATCGAGCGAGTACGAGTTTGTAAGGTACTGATAATACCTGCTATCTCTTCAGTTGATTCTTGAGTTCGCATTGCAAGACTGCGTACTTCATCGGCAACAACCGCAAATCCTCGGCCTTGCTCACCCGCTCTTGCAGCTTCAATGGCCGCATTTAATGCAAGCAAATTAGTTTGCTCTGCAATACCACGGATTACATCCAATACACTACCAATAGTTTTACTGTCTTGTTCTAACTCTGACACAACTTTTGAGGAATCATTCAACTGACTCGCTAACAATTCAATTTTAGCGATGGTTTCTTCTACTCCAGTTTGACCCGTTCTAGCGTTGTCATGTGTTTGGCTGGCTTTTAACGCTGCTAATTCAGTATTTTTAGCAATCTCATCAATGGTAGCCCCCATTTCAGTTATCGCCGTGGCAACCATATCGGTTTCATTCAGCTGCCTTAGCACCCCTTCAGAGGCTACATTGGCGTTCTTTGAAAGTTCATGACATGAGTAATTCATTGCATCAACGGCTTCGTTGACTTGCTCAATCAACCCCTGAAACGCCCCTACCATACTATTAAAGTGAACCGCAATGAGTGATAACTCATCATCACCAGTGGTATCGCAACGCAGGGTCAAATCTTTGGTTTTTTCAACACCTGAAATGACACGAGTAATATTTTCCACCGGCGTAATAATGCTGCGAATAATATAATAAGTGAAAATAGACAAGGCTAACGCTATCAGTAAAAATATGCCACCGCCTAGATAAGTTCCATTATCCTCAGCATCTTGAATTTCAGCTAAGGTCTGATCGTGAAGCAATTCTCTGTCTGTATCTGTTTGATAAATAGCATCACGAAGCTCTTTCATTTTACCGCTAGTTTCAGATAAACCGAACTCTTGTTTTTTATTCACTAAAGCCTGAAAAGCGGTTTGATATTGTTCAATATTGCTTTGCAACTGCGATTTCACATCGGACGATAAATATGAACTATCAACGGCTTGTTTAAATTTACCAACATTCTCCTTAAAGGTGTCGTTGTATTTAATATCGTTGCGAAGCATGAAATCTTTTTCATTACGTCGAAGTTGCAGCATGATCACTAATAATGCATTTTCATTGTTTGCATCTAAAATCGATTCAACATTGTGTACGGCTTCTCTTAATTGGCCATACAGCCCTGTTTTGGGTGTTAAACCAATTTCTTTTTGCAAATCAACAATATCATTAAATGCGTCAAGATAAAGATTAACACTATTTCTTACACCGTCTAGCGCATTTGTGGGAATATTTCGATCATTTAAAACCTGCTCAACACGGTTAAATAACACGGCTAAATCGGCAGAATTCTGTTGATGCTTTTCAAGATAAACGACATCTAACCTGGTTAAGAAATCTTTCTCTTCTTTTCTCAGCGAAAAGATCTCTTTTTCAATTTCCATCACACTTGTCGCGGCTATAGATAATTTTTGCTGAATGTTGACAGTGTATTGTTGTAAAACAAACATCGCCACCAGTGCTGAAATAGACACCACTGCACTCAATACCAGCTTAGAACGGATTAACATACAGTACCCTTCTTATCTAATCTAAAGTTAGCTTTTGAATTTTTTAGTTAAAGTTAATATATAGTCGTTTTTAAACATATAAGCGAATCATTAAACGAAAAAAATCAATCAATCAATAACTGCTGATAACTGAGTTATCGGCAACCAACAATAAAACTATAGGCTGAATAAATCAGCTATCAATGCCGCAAGGGGCAAAACATGAAGTGGAGTTGATATGATCCCCTACGATGAACTGGCAACTATTGCACTCAAAACTTAATAAAAAAGGCCTTCCTAAGAAGACCTTTAATCATTGCTCACTAACGGCAATAGAGGAAATTACTTTTTTTCCATCTCGTGGCAATCAGCACATTCAGTGATTGTCAGTTCAGGGCTGTGCATTTCCATATCGATTTCGTGTGCATCACCAATTGCATGACAATCAGCACATACCGCTAAAGTCGCTTCGTTTTCAACGTGTGATGACAATTCAAAACTTTCATGACACTCAACACAATCAACAGCAGCGGCAGAACCAGCAAAGAATAGTGCAGCAAATAAGATTGAATATTTCATATATACTCCTAAGTCATTTAGGCGCAGGTCAGTATTACGCGTTCCAAAGCTCAACTTTCTCTGCACTCGGTTTATCCATCTATTAACAACTATTTTAGCTTACAGATCAAAAAATAATGTCAAAAACGCTAACAACATCAAAATTTTAAGCTTTATTTTGTAAACTTCAATCAATATTAACAATATCACAACACTTAGTGCAATTTATCATCAAACAAAATAACGCAATATTAAATAATTGAGTTAATCTCAGCTTGAGTTAAATGGCGCCATTCACCTGGTGCTAAGTCGGAGTCTAACTCAATTTCACCAACACATTCTCGATGTAAATTCACGACTTTATTGCCCACTGCAGCAAACATCCGTTTAACCTGATGGTATTTACCTTCACTAATAGTCAATCGGGCATTGTGACTATCAATAATAGACAACAGAGCAGGTTTTGTTAACCCATCTTCGTTACGTAACTCAATTCCCTGAGCAAAAATCAACACTAAGTCTTCTGCAATCGGATCGGCTAGCTCCACCAAGTAGCGTTTACCACAGTCTTTTTTAGGTGAGGTTATTTTATGCGACCATTGGCCGTCGCTGGTGATTAACACTAAACCTGTGGTATCAGCATCAAGTCGGCCAGCGATATGCAGAGTATCGGCTTTCTCAATGTCCATTAAGCTCAGTACTGAAGGATACACCTCGTCAATCGTAGAGCAGATGGTATCTACAGGTTTGTGCATCATAATATAGCGCTCACCCACTAAAGAAATAACTTGCCCATCTAAACGTACAACGGTTTTATCTGTCACTTTAAAACCTGAATCTTTGACCACAACCCCATCACAGGTCACATCGCTTCGATGTAAGGCTTTTTTAGCCATGGAACGACTTAGCTCGGTACTTTCACAAATAAACTTGTCTAAACGCACAATCAATACCCACCACATTAATTTGACTATATTATGAGGGCTTAAATGAAAAATTGAAATGATGCCAATCAGTATAACCATGCAACCACTCAGAAAACGTAAAATCAACAAGGCACAACAAACGACAAAGATCCCGCAATTGTGGTGAAAACCGCCTTTAAAAACCAGCTTCAGCAATTTAAAAATGACCACAACACACAGAAAAATAACCAAGGAAAAACAACAAGCCTTAGTCAAAAGCTCACTGAAGCATTTTTAGTTTGTGCCTATTCTCCTGCTTGTAAAATCTATCTCCAAATAAACATTATCTTATGCGAGTAAGTCGACACTCTTAATCTCACTTTTCGTTACACCTAGTGACAAAATAATCCGATAAAAAACCAGCAACTCACTTGTGTTAAGAGACGACAAGCCTTTAACATAGCTGTTACAAAAATAAAAATGTCATATTTCATTTAACTGAGTGACAAAATGAACATTTGATAAAAAGATAATAAATCACCTCGGCTCCATTGATGGGCAACTTTAAATGCAAGGGAAATAACATGAAAAAACTGGTTATTGGTGGGCTATGCGCTTCACTAATCGCAGGCTTAAGCGCTTGTAATAATGATACAAAGTCAACCACTGAAACAGTAGCAAAAGCTGAAGTGGCCAAAACAGCCACTGCAACAGCTGTAGAAAAAGCACTGACATCAGGTATTACTTTCGACAATATGGATAAAAATGTTCGTCCACAGGATGACTTTTATTTATATGTGAACGGCGGCTGGATGAATACCGCTGAGATCCCAGGCGATCGCACAAATATTGGTGCTTTTTATGACTTACGTGAAAATGCCCGCGATGACGTTAAAGCGATTATTGAAGACCTGAGTAAATCAGCCAATTTAGCTGAAGGTACAGATGAGCAAAAAGTGGCTGATCTATATCGCTCATTCATGGACGTTGAAACCCTAAATAAGTTAGGTGTCACTCCTCTTCAAGCTACATTTGATAAAATCGCCGCGTTAAAAGACAAAAACGAATTGGTTACTTTTTTTGGTGAAAACCAAGTTAATGGTGGCGGCACACCACTGGTATTTTATATCAACGTTGATGCTAAAGACTCAACCCGTTATGCAACGCATATTTGGCAATATGGTTTAAGCCTGCCAGAAAAAGATTATTACTTTAACGAAGGTGAGCGTTTCGTCAATATCCGTAAAGCCTTTGTTGAACACATTGAAAAGATGTTCACTTTAGCAGGTTTACCTAATGGTAAAGCCGCGGCTGAATCTGTATTAGCACTTGAAACGGCCATTGCAGAGAAACATTGGGATGTTGTTGAAACTCGCGACAGCACAAAAACCTATAACAAATATCAAGTTAGTGAGCTAGCAACTTTAGCACCAGATATTAACTGGAACGGTTACTTGGCTGCTTTAGGTGGTGACAAGCAAACCGATATCATCATTAACCAACCTAGCTATATTCAAGGTCTAAATGAAGTTCTTAAAGCCAATGATTTAGCCACTTGGAAAACTTACATCACCTGGCAAGCGCTAACGCACTCAGCAAGCAACTTGTCAGAAGCTTTAGATACTGAAAACTTCGAGTTTTTCTCTAAAACGTTAAACGGTCAAGCAGAACAAGAACCTCGTTGGAAGCGCGGGGTGACAGCAGTTAGCGGCACCTTAGGTGAGGTGGTTGGTAAAGTGTATGTTAAACGTCACTTCGTACCTGAAGCAAAAGATCGTATGGAAGGTTTAGTTGAAAATCTTCGTAGCGCTTACGGCTCAAGTATCGAATCACTTGACTGGATGAGCGACAGCACCAAACTAGCTGCAAAGGATAAACTGGCTAAATTCAACCCTAAAATTGGTTATCCAAAAAAATGGGCAGATTACAGTAAACTATCAATCAAAGCTGATGATTTAGTGGGTAATGCCACACGTGCCTCAGTCGTCGAGCATAATCGTAATGTGGCTAAGTTAGGTCAACCTATCGATAAAGATGAGTGGCACATGACTCCTCAAACGGTTAACGCTTATTACAATCCAACAATGAATGAAATTGTATTCCCTGCTGCAATTTTACAGCCTCCATTCTTTAACTTAGAAGCTGATGATGCTGTTAACTACGGTGGTATTGGTGCGGTTATCGGTCATGAAATGGGCCACGGTTTTGACGACCAGGGCGCTAAGTTTGACGGTGAAGGTAACATGCGCGACTGGTGGACTGAGGCTGATTTAAAAGCGTTTGAATCCAAAGGCAAAGCACTTGTTGCTCAATATGATGGTTACCAAGTATTTGATGATTTGCACGTAAATGGTGAACTCACTTTAGGTGAAAACATCGGTGACTTATCAGGCGTGACCATTGCTTATAAAGCTTACAAAATGTCATTAAACGGCAAAGAAGCACCAGTCATCGATGGATTGACTGGGGATCAACGTTTCTTTATGGGATTCAGCCAAATTTGGCGCGTAAAAATGAAAGAAGAAGCCATGCGTAACCGCGTAGCCACTGACCCTCATTCACCAGGTCACTTCCGTGCACTTGGCGCATTATCCAATATGCCAGAATTTTACCAAACCTATGACGTGAAAGAAGGCGATAAAATGTATATCGCGCCAGAATCACGCGTTAAAATTTGGTAAACACTCGCTTATAGATCATTAAGGGCGCCTATGGCGCCCTTTTCTTTATCTTTAACATCAAATAGAAAGACTGATTCAGTATTGGTACAGCTTGGTTAAGTTAAAGTGGCTTTAGGCTAACAGCTTGGAGAATTTAGCATTGAATAAACTTTTTCGTACTCTGTTCATCTTTTTAATTTTATTAACGACCCGCCAAGTTACCGCACAACCACTGGTGTCAGTTAATGGACCCACAGATAAAGCCCCATATGGTTTAAACCTAAGTGGAAGCCTTCCTAGTGCTGAAAATGCATTAGATAATCTTTACGCCATTCCCGATTATCAGGCGTATGTTCCAATGCAGCAATCTGCCGACTTAAATCAATTAATGTTACAAGCTGAATACGCACAGCAGGAACTAAGCCAGCTGTTATCGGTAATCAGCTATAACGCCCAAGTAGATATGTTACTGCCGCTAACGAAAAGCTATGACCGTGCGCTACAAAAAGTGAATAACAAGTTTAATGGCGATGCCCGCTTAATTACCGATATCGCCCGCGGCAGTATTGTAGCCAACAATGTCGATAACCTCATGGCGAGTTATCAAATGTTGCATGAAAACAGCGAAATCATTCAAATTAAAAACCGTTTTGCCAATCCCAAAGCTTCTGGTTACCGAGATTTAAATGTGTTGGTTAAATTGCCAAAAAGTCAGATGATTGTTGAAGTGCAATTACATTTACAAACCATTGCCGCGATTAAAAGCGGTCAAGATCATCAAGATTATGAGCAAATTCAGAGTATTGAAAATAAAGCAAATCAAGAGCACCGCGCACTAAGCGAGCTTGAAATGCAAAAAATTACTCAAATCCGTCAACAATCACACAAGCAATACCACAAAGCCTGGTTAGACTATAAACGCCAGGCAATTACCGCTAGCTTTCAACAAGCCGCCTAATTACACCTACTTTCCACCCACCTTTTGCGCTCATATGAGCGCATTTTTTTGTCTAAAGCGTTCAAACATTGCATCAAATCATTGCTAACAAACTATTGCTTTACATATAGTTAGCCAGCATAAAAACCTGAGTGCTAATTACATGATTATTTCTGCTATAATCGCGCCCAATATCGCATTGATTGCCATTGCGACTTGAGGATCCCCAATGCACGAAATTATTGACCAGCTACAAGAGTTAAGTGAAACCGTTCCAATTCCGCTAGAGTTGCCTACGTTTGAGCAACTGGTTGAAGTTGAAGAACAGATTTTAATAGGCCTACCTGCTGAATTGAAAGAATATTTACTCCATGCCAGCAATGTGATTTATAGCGCTTATGAACCCGTAACCGCAGCAGATCCCTACTCGCATACTTTTCTGCCAGAAGTTGCCAGCTATGCTTGGTCTATTGGGTTACCGAGAGAGCAAATTCCAATTTGCCAAATCGGTGATAGCTTTTACTGCATTGAAGAAAATGGTCAGGTGCAATTTTGGCAAGACGGTGACTTTACCGATGAAGTCTGGGAATCGTTTTGGGATTGGGTTGACGACGTCTGGCTTGCTCAGTAAGTTGTTTTGCGAATTTTTTTGTAGGAAATATCATGTCTAAAGAATCAGGCTTAAATGCCATTGAAATGTTGTGTTTACGCCAATCATTTGGATTAAGCGTTGAGCAAGTTGCCCTTATCACTAAAACCACAGCTGAGGCTGTTACAGCCTGGGAAGCCGGTGAAACTTCAGCGCCTGTACCTGCGCAAAAAAAGCTGCTCGAAATAGATGATATTATTGAAATGCAGGTACTTAACACGACTGATGGCATTGAAGAATTATTTAAAAAAGAGCCTAAGCGCCGTTTAGCATTTGTGGTCTACCCAACCCAAGCGCTGTATAACCAATACAATCCTGAGTTTTTAAGCTCTTTGCCGTTAACTGAGTTATATAACACTGCAGCTTGGCGGATCAAAAAAGAATGTAAATTAGTGCTTGAAGTCGATGTGAGTTTAATCGCATTAGATGCAGAAGCTTATAAAGCTTACCGTGCAGATAATGGTATGAGCGAAAGTCGTGAAAGCCGTGCTAAATGGGCCGCAACTCAGCTTTAATCATTTGTAACCTTGTTTGCGAAAATGATAAAAGGGAAGCATGTGCTTCCCTTTTATATTGGTTCCTTCAGATTATTGCGCAGCTTTAGCAATGGCTTCTGTTTTTTCTAATACCGCAACCAATGCTGGACGAGTTTGTACCCGCGCTAAATAAGCTCCTAGTTTAACTGGAATCGTCTGTTTAAAGGCTGTCGCCCACATTAATGTTTGCGTTAACAACACATCAGCAACGGTAAATTGCTCACCGAGTAAATAGTCAGACTCAGGCACCCAAGACTCAGCTATCTTTGCCGCCCGATCAAATTCAAATGTGGCAACCGGAAGCATAGTGGTTAACCGCTGCTCTTCTGGCAAGGCAAAGCGATGCTTGCCCATAGACCATAATGCTTGTTCAAGCTCACAGATAACAAAGCTGACCCACTCTTCATGTTTCGCCGATTGCGCGGTACCAGGTTCGGGTAAAAATTGCCCTTTACCATATTTTTCAGCTAAATAACGTAAAATAGCCGCCGATTCGGTTAACACTAAATCACCGTCTTCAATCACTGGCATTTTGCCACTAGGATTTAACGCAAGAAAATCCTTGCTGCGGTTATCTCCCTTTGCAAAATTAATGAACCTAAACCGCCATTCAACGTTTAATTCTTCAAGTAACCATGAAACCCGTAATGCACGACTGCGGGGTGTACCATGTAAAGTGATCATATAACGTCCTTTATAGAATGTAGGTCCAGTGTTAAATACCATTAAAAAGCGGCCGAAGCCGCTTTGTGTTTAGCCTGCCAAGACTTGACAGGTATCAGGCTAGATTAAAAACGATAGCTTGCTTTAGCATACCATAGCGCACCAATAGCACTATGAGTGCCTTGATCATAACCCATAAAATCAGCACCGCTAAAAGGGGGTTCTTCATTTAAGATGTTATTTGCACCTAAGGTTAAATTCCAGTGATCAAAACCGATATATGATACATTCATATCAAGGGTGATCATTGAATCAATGGTCCCTTCGGCACCAGCATCAATATTATCTTGGAACTCACCAATATAGTTTAGTCGTGCACTGGCTTGCCATGCATCTACGCCCCAATCCATCGCAGCTGTCCAGCGGTAATCTGGGTGCTGATATTCACCAGCGAGTTCACGCTTGGTGCCATCCTCACGCACTTGGTCGAAGCTATTCACCCAAGTAAGGTTATAACTAAAGCCAAAGTCACCGGCACTTGCGGTAGAGAATTTGTACGCCATATCAAAATCAATACCATCGGTAGTTTGACTACCTAAGTTGCCAAATTGGTCATAAATTTCAATAATACGCCCAGGTACACCACCCGCTGACGGCTCACGCTTAACCACGGCAGGATCATCACCTTGTGTGTTAACAAGATACTGAGTATCAGACGTGATCAAACCATCTTGATCATAATTCCAATAATCGACCCCAACGCTGAGCTCATCAGTCATCTGCCATACACCGCCTAGGTTATACGACGTTGACTCTTCAGGTTGTAAATTAGGGTTACCGGAGAAAATCACTGTACGTTCCTGCGCGGTACAATCTTCAGGTAAATTGGTTTGCGGACAACGAACCGTATCCACTAAACCAGGCGACTCTTGTGAAGGGCCTAGTCCCAACTGTACTAATGATGGCGCACGGAATGCTTCTCCCCAGCTGGCACGGATAGTCACATTATCAAGCGGCGTATAACGTAAAGCGACTTTAGGGTTGGTGGTATCACCAAAGTCACTGTAATCTTCGTAACGTACCGCTAATTGGGCTTCTAATTGCTCAAATAATGGTACGGCAAACTCTACAAATAATGATTTTTGATCACGTTCGCCACTGGCTTCTGTTGCTTCGGTACCAAAAATTTCACCGCGCTTAAATAATTCGTCGGGATTGTCTGATAACTTCTCTTCGCGGTATTCAAAACCGACCGCCATTGACACAGCGCCCGCTGGCATGGCAAAAACTTCACCCGCTATTTTACCGTCTACCGCATTGGTCGTTGATTTACCGCTACGGGTAGTGTTTACGCTAATTTGATCTATCACATCGCCCATTTGTGTGGTTGCTAATGGGTTAAACGCACCAGAGTTAATTGCTTCTTGAAGGCGTGGGGTCCATACAAAACCTTGCTCGCCATACTCATGATTACGGTTATAAGAGTAGGTATAAGCCACCTCCCACTCCCAATCAGACAAGAAACCGTTTAGTCCCATCACCACACGTGCGCTATCTGACTCAGATGACTTTTGACGCGGTCCCGTTTCAGTTAAACGACGACGCATTGTGAGGTCTTCACCTGCAAATGGATTTGTTGCTGCCCCGCTAGTAAATAACGGGTTGCTATTGAGCATATAAAACTCGCCAAATGACGGGCTCGCAGCACCTTTCACTACGCTTTCATTATGCTGATACATCATTTCAGCAAACAGTTTTAATTCGTCATTAAACTCATAATCTTGGAAAACAGATAAACCAACACGGGTTGATTCTGGAGTTGATGTCATCACAGGGGCGTAATCGTAACGGCAATACGCACCTTTGACATCAGCTGCTGGGCAATTCACATCGGGAGTCCAAGAGAATTGATCTGACTTAGGGGTAATAGAGCCATCCGCACCAATAGTGGCAGGAATATATGAGCCAGGATTACCGGCAGATGAACGGAAATCGGAACCACCGTTAGCGGTTTGGTTTGCCGATTTAGAGTAATCACGATCGCCAAATAAGGTTTCGCGCTCTTTGAAATAATCAAAAATGACTGTGGTATGTGCTTTGCCGTTAGCGGCATCGGTACCAAAAAGAATCGATCCTGATTGCTGCCCACCACCATCTTCAACGGTTTCGGCAACCTTGCCATTCACTTCAAAACCTTCAAAATCTTTCTTCAAAATAATGTTGATAACGCCCGCAATCGCATCCGAACCATAGGTTGCAGAGGCACCATCTTTCACAATATCAATTCGCTTAACTGCAGAAATAGGGATAGAGTTAATATCCACAAATGCGGTATCGATAGATTTAGCAAATGATGACACCGCAATTCGGCGACCATTTAATAGCACTAATGTCGAGTCAGCACCTAAGCCACGAAGTGATACCGCAGCACCGCCGTTAGCGGTGTCGTCAGAGTTGTTACCTTGAGTAGAAAACGTACCACTGCCCGATACTGGTAACTTACTCAATAATTGAGAAATATCCTGCGCGCCGCTTTTAGCGATATCTTCCGCCGTTAACACTGTCATTGGCGAAGCACCTTCCATATCGGTCCGTTTGATATGGGTACCTGTGACTTCGATTCTTTCGACTTCTTCAGCAGAAATGGCTTGTGGGGCTAAGATAAACGAGATAGCAACAGCACATGCGCTGCGCAATAGTTGAGGTCTTTTCATGATCTTCCTTAATTTATTTTGGCATTTTTATTTTTATTTCAGTTACCTGACATCACTTTCAGGTAATGACTTGATAGTTATTACAAGCTTGAACTAAATTAGAGCCTTATTATAAAAAGTCAATCATCAAAAGCATTAAGTGTTACTTTTTTGTAGCAAGTAAAGGGTTTTACCTAGCAACATCTTATGGCAATCTAACCTTATAAAATAAAAGAAAAATATCCCCATAAAAAATGAAAACAAACACAGTAAAAAAGTCACCGACGCCAATAAAATCAGCAAACACCACAAAATTGTTACATTTAGTATCTGGGCTTGGACCAGGTATTTTAATGGCTGCAGCCGCAATTGGCGCATCTCATTTAGTCGCATCTACCCGAGCAGGAGCTGAGTTTGGTTGGCAATTGGCTTGGTTAGTGTTGGCGGTTAATCTGCTCAAGTATCCTTTTTTTGCAGCAGGGGCTCGCTATACTGCGGCAACCGGCGAAAGTTTGCTGCATGGATATTTGCGTCAAGGCAAGGGTTATCTCGCTTTATTTACGGGGCTAAATGTGATTGCAGCTATTGCGAGTACCGCTGGGGTTTGTATGTTAACCGCAGCCATGTTGACTCAATTTATTCCCCTTTCAATTGATATTCTGGCCTTTTTGGTACTGGTTAGCTCACTTCTGCTACTCATCTTAGGCCATTACAAATGGTTAGATGGCGTCACTAAAGTGATCATGCTTATCTTAACTCTAACCACATTAATCGCCGTTTCACTGGCGTTCACTAACCAATGGGGACAACCTACGCCTACTTCAGCCGCAGATGCCTGGCAATGGGCAAATGTCGGTTTTCTGGTTGCTATGATGGGCTGGATGCCTGCACCAATAGAGGTAAGCGCCTGGAATTCTTTATGGCTGCTCGAAAAGCAAAAAACGCAAGCGGTTACACCAGATCAGGCGCTATTTGATTTCAATTTAGGCTATATCACCACCGCTATTCTCGCGATTGTGTTTTTGGCATTAGGCGCTTTGGTTATGCATGGCTCTGGCGAACAGTTTTCCGATTCTGGCGCGCAATTCGCAAATCAATTGATCCGTTTATACAGTCAGGTCATGGGCGAAGACACACGCTACTTAATAGGCATTGTGGCTTTTTTATGTATTTTCAGTACGACTGTCACGGTAATAGATGGTTACAGCCGCACCCTGAATATGGGCTGGCAACTATTAGCCAAACAACCAGATAACCCAAACAGACTCAATCTGATTATGCTAGCGGTCAGTGCGTTAGGTTTAGGGCTAATCTTGTTTTTTAAGGGCGGGTTACTTCCGTTATTAGAGTTTGTAATGATACTGGCGTTTATGACCACGATTATTTTTGCGGGACTCAATTTTAAACTAATGATCTCGACACATTTACCTGAAGCGCAACGCTATGGTACTAGAATGCGTGTTTTGTCATGGATAGGATTACTCTACTTGATCAGTTTCGCCTTGGTATTTGTTTACTGGTACAGCACTAAAAATTAAATGAGTGTGCGTCACCAACAATATAAAGCGTACAAATATTTGTCATAGCGGCATGATTGAGTTTATTTTTAGCAGACATTTTTAAACATTGCTGGAAATAAACTGCAGTAAAAGCGCCTAAAACAATCGTCTCGGTTATCTGGACTAGATCACCTTCGCTATTCAGAAAAGAGCATAATTCATAAGCAAGCTGGATAAATTGAGATATACTATAACGGCAAATTAGTGCATCCACATAACTCGCGCAGCCGCGCCAGAGAGAACTATGATAAACAACGATATTCTTCGCCGTATTCGATTCATCTTCGACTTGTCTAACGCCCAGGTTAGCAGTGTTTTTGCTAAAGCCAATGCTGAGGTCGCCACTGATAAAGTGATTGCGATGCTAAAAAAGGAAGAAGAGGAAGGATATCAAGCAATTAATGACACATTAATGTGCCAATTCTTAGATGGTTTTATCATCCACAATCGTGGCTTACAAGAAGGTGCTGAGGTGCCTAAGCCCGTTAAAAACTTGACCAATAACCTGATGTTTAAAAAATTACGCGTGGCACTGACCTTACGTGAAGAAGATATTTTAGCAATGTTAATGTTAGCTGATTTCAGTATGACTAAGTCTGAATTAGGTGCACTATTTCGTAATCCTGACCACAAAAACTACAAAGCCTGCGGCGATCAAGTATTGAGAAACTTCCTTAAGGGATTGTCAATCAAACATCGCGGTAAATAGATTTTAAGCAAAAATGCACAGCCTGAGCTGTGCATTTTTGTCTTTTGGATTAAATTCAAACAGTATGCTATCAAAAAAAGTGTGAAATTCATCACTTAACAGACCACAATAAATGCTAGTCATGTTAATCTATTCGTCTATTGAACCTATCAAACAACTCACAATAAAGGTTACCCATGGACGATACTAAACGCCCCCTCTATCTTCCTTTTGCTGGCCCAGCCATTTTAGAGTCTCCGCTGCTGAATAAAGGCACTGCGTTTACTGAAGATGAACGAATTTCGTTTAACCTTGAAGGCTTATTACCTTGGGTAATTGAAACCATTGACGAACAAGTCGCCCGTGCGTATCAGCAGTTCACTAATTTTACCAATGACTTAGATAAGCACATTTATCTACGTAATATTCAAGATACCAACGAAACACTTTTTTACTCATTGGTGCGAAATAACATCAGTGAAATGATGCCTATCATTTATACACCTACCGTGGGTTTAGCGTGTGAGCGTTTTTCAAAAAACTATCGTCGTAATCGTGGCTTATTTATTTCTTATCCTAACAAAGACCGCATCGATGATATTTTAAATAACTCAACCCGTCACAAAGTCAAAGTGATTGTGGTCACTGATGGTGAACGAATTTTAGGCTTGGGTGATCAGGGCATTGGTGGCATGGGGATTCCGATTGGAAAACTGTCACTTTATACCAGCTGTGGCGGGATCAGTCCGGCCTACTGTCTTGCAGTAACCTTAGATGTGGGTACCGATAACCCACAATTACTCGAAGATCCTATGTATATGGGTTGGCGCCATCAGCGTATTGGCGGCGATGAATATAAAGAGTTTGTTGAAGCCTTCATGCAAGCCGTTAATCGTAGATGGCCTGATGCATTGATTCAATTTGAAGATTTCGCACAAAAAAATGCCATGCCGTTACTTGAGCGATACAAAGACCAATATTGCTGCTTTAACGACGATATTCAAGGGACTGCTGCGGTTACGGTAGGCTCATTATTAGCGGCCAGTAAAGCGGCTAATACTCAATTAAGCAAACAACGCATTGTATTCTTAGGTGCGGGTAGCGCCGGTTGCGGTATCGCCGAAGCGATTATCGCCCAAATGGTGTCTGAAGGTATCTCGGATCAACAAGCCCGATCGCAAGTCTTTATGGTCGACCGTTGGGGGTTATTGCTCGACAATATGCCTAACTTGCTACCATTTCAAACTAACTTAGCGCAAAAGTTAGATACCGTTGAAAAATGGGACAATTATAGTGATAACGTCTCGCTATTAAATGTGGTCAATAATGCCAAACCCACGGTACTAATTGGGGTGTCTGGTGCACCAGGATTATTTACTGAAGACATTATTAAAGCAATGCACAGCCATTGCCCTCGTCCAATTGTATTCCCATTATCAAACCCAACCAGCCGAGTGGAAGCCACGCCAAAAGACATTTTGCACTGGACATCTGGCCAAGCACTTGTTGCCACTGGCAGTCCATTTGAACCTGTGGTCGTTAATGGTGAAACCTTCGAAATTGCCCAATGTAATAACAGCTTCATCTTCCCAGGCATTGGCTTAGGCGTATTATCATGCGGTGCGACTCGCGTTTCAGATGAAATGTTAATGGCATCTAGCCGTGCATTATCTGAGTGCTCACCACTAGGTACAACGGGTGAAGGTTCGTTATTACCTAAACTAGAAGACATTCACAAAGTCAGTAAGTACATTGCTTTCGCTGTGGCGAAAGTGGCTATTGAACAAGGTTTAGCCTTACCTTGCACTGATGAACTATTACAACAGGCGATTGATAATAACTTCTGGCAGCCAGAGTATCGTCGTTACCGCCGTACGGCATTCTAATAGCCTGCTCAAGTAACGATAAAAAATCCCAGCCATTAATGACTGGGATTTTTATTTAAACCAAGGTAATGAACAAAGCAGTTTATTTGGCCATAACCTTTTTGAAGCTATTCAGCATAACTCTGTCTGTGCGGGCTTTTTTCAGTTTACGTAAACATTCTTTTAATGATTGCTCCGCCAAACGACCAAACACGCCATCATATTCTTTATCGTTCATTTCTTCTTCAGTATCATTGCTATCTGCAATTTCTTGGGCAACACGGCTCAATTGCATCCAAGCATTGGCAATATAAAAACCATGAAACTCGGCCTGAGACATAAGCTTTTGTGCGCTGGCTGGAAGTTTACCCCATGCCAAGCTAAATGCTTGCGCCTTATCGGCAATTAGCTCTTCAAACATGCCTTCGTAAGCTTCTTTTAAACCATCAGGCAACTGATCCATCGGCAGCACTTTATTTGCTACGTTATAACAAACTGTTTTTGCCGTTTCTTTATAAGTCTGCTCAACCATAATTACACCTTCTTTCAATTAAAAACGCCCGCTAATAAACACACCATAAGTGCCATTATTCGCCAAAGGGATGATACTAATATCTTCATAAGGGTCGGTAAAATACCACCCCGCTAGCATACCTATCGCCGCGCCAGCGAGCACGTCCTCAACATGATGCTTATCACTCGCCACCCGAGTGTAAGCCACATAAGATGCTGCAATATAAGACGGCACTCCATATTCCCAACCATAGCGTTGATTTATAAAAGTTGCGGCGGCAAAACTGTCGGCTGTATGGCCTGATGGAAAAGAATCATCGCCACTGCCATCGGGTCTTTGTTTATCAACGCCCCATTTTAATGCTTCAACAGCTAGCCGACTAGACACACCTGCTTGGACTAATTGCCATGTCCCTTGATAGTCATCCTCAACGGTCAAGGCTGCAACTAGAGCGGCTGCAGGCAATGCGATGTGAAGCGCATCTCCCGAGGTTTCAAGATTGCCTTTGGCCTGCCCAGAAAATGAAGCCAAACACAAAGTCATCAACATCAAGCGCACACTAATCGTAAAAATCATATCAACAGTCTTTCAAAAGCAAGTAAGATAATCGCGACGTTATACGCGCCAGAGCATTAAATTGCAAACAGCGACATCAATAACAGATGATCAAACAGAACCAAGCTCTAGAAGCCTGTTACACCAAGGTAGCGCTAGCGTTAAATTTGTTAAATCAAAGATTACCCGTTAGAATTAGTTTGTAATACCTTAAATATGCTTGAACAATCTTAAATGTTTAAAATAAATAAAATAAAAAATCATTAAGTGGCCAATAATATTGAATAAACGACTGTGTATTTTTTTTAGCATTAACCTGCTATTAACTATTATTTTATCCCACCCCGCGAAGGCCGAATATTACGAAAATGCTCGTGCGGATGAGATTTATCAAAAGTTTGATCTTGTTGATTACACGGCAGAAGAGGCCAATGCCTTATTAACTGAATACAAAAGTATTATCGACAATGATGATGAAATCCGTCAAAAACTATTAGTCCGCTTAACTTGCTGGAATCAACCATCAGAGACTCAAGCTGAACTAGACAAAGCCATTCAATACGCAGAACAACAACTGCTTATTTATGCAGAGCCCTACCCTTCAGAAATCAATACCGATTTATTACTATGCTTAGGTTATTACAAACAATATGTAGGCCAAATGGATGGCGCATTTAAAGATATCTCTACAGCCATTAGCAATGCTTACCAGCTTGAAAATCCCAGATTAATTGCCGATGGCCGCAGTATTCGTGGCGCGATGGAATCTTACCAAGGTGATTACGCCACAGCTTTAGAAGATTTAATTACCGCGCAGCACCTTTATGAAAAACTCAATATCACCTACTGGGCAAACGATAATTTAAATAATCTCGCGGCCAGCTATCGACGCTTTGGTGACCCTGAAACCGCAATAAAATATCAAACAAAACTGGAACAAACATACTTAAATTCCGGCATGTTGTTTGAAGCCGACAACGTTAATGTCCAAATTGCTTTTTCATTAGAAGAACTAGGGCGTTTCAAAGAATCTAATGAGCGCTTTTATAAATCACTCAAATTTTGGCAATCTCAAAAAGAAACCAATGCCATCGCTAGCACTCAAGTGAATATCGCAGGCAACCTTATCAACCAAGGTGAAGTAGACAAAGCGTTAGCGCTGTTGATACAGGCTGAACCTGATATTCCAGTGGAGTATGACGGCCAGCATAGCTTTATGAGCTTATTCTTTGCCAAAGCATATTTGGTTAAAAATGAGTTGGATAAAGCGCTTGAATATAGCCAAAAAGCGTCTATCGATTTCAAACGCGGTGGTAATCGACGCGGTGAAAGCCAAAATCTACAACTGCAAAGCCAAATTTATCACGCTAAAGGCGACATTGAAAATGCCTATAAAAGCTTGAGTGCTTTTTTAGAAATGCACCTTTCGTTAGACAAGCAAATTATGTCTGACCGAAATGCCGAAATGCAAACCCGATTTAATACCGATAAAGTACTGGCTGAAAATGAAAATTTATTAGAAGTCAGTACAGTTAAAGAATTACAATTGCAGATTATGCAGCGCAATGAAAGTTTGCAAATCGTGATTATTGTTCTGGTAGCCATTATTTTAATCATAGTGTCTGTTTTTGCATATAAACAGCTTAAACGTAAGCGTAAATACCAAAGTTTAGCCCTAACGGATGAACTAACTCGCTTATCTAATCGCCGTGCTATTTACGCTCAAAGCGAACACTTCATCAAACAGGCGAAACTCTCTAGCCAGCCATTTTCGATTATCTTATTTGACGCGGATCACTTCAAACAAGTCAATGACAAATTTGGTCACGATGTTGGCGATAAAGTATTAATGAAACTAGCATCATTAACCATGGGAATGATGCGTGAAAGCGATGTTGTAGGTCGTGTGGGTGGCGAAGAGTTTTTAATTCTGTTACCCAATATCGCACATAATACCGCAATGGAAATTGCTCAGCGATTATTGGATTGTATTGCCAATTATGACTGGAGTCATATTGCGCCGAGTTTGGTACAAACAGTTAGCGCAGGGGTCGCAACCCTTGAGCATGAAACTGAATTATCCCCATTACTATTGAAAGCAGATAGCGCACTATATAAGGCTAAATCTGCTGGTAGAAATTGCGTTATAAGCGCTTAATGACTCACCGCAAATATCTTTGGTTGATTTGGGTGTAAATCAGTTTCAAACCACTTTTGATACAAAGCTGTATATTCAGGGGTTTGCATGTATTGACCGAGCGCTTGATGCCATTGCCGAACAAGCTCAGGAGAGGTCCCGTCAGAGAAAGCCAAATAAATTGCGAGTGGTTTGATTTGATATGCCATTCTAACATCTGATTTATTTTTACCTATTTGATTTAAGGTATAAGGCACGCCCAAATCTGCCTGACACCAAAAACGCACTCTAGATAACAATAGTTGCTTTGCCGTTTGCTCGGGATAGCTCGCCACGGCTAGCTGTGTGGCATGAGTTTGATTTAGTGTTTGCTGACAATCACCATCACGATACACTCCAATATTCCCCTGGTTAGTCAAACCATTTAAATTTTTCAATTGAATAGCATCATCTTTTCGAACAAATATTCCCATACTGCCTTCGGCTATAGGACCCACAAATGAAAACTGATTCACTCGTTGTGGGTTTTTGGACATCGCAATTAACAGCACATTTTTACGCGATTGACCTAATTGATTTGCCCTTGCCCAAGGTAAAAACACAATGGGATCGGTTTGGGATAATTGTAGCTGCAAGGTCTGAATTAGCTCAACCGCATAGCCTGTAGGTTTATCATTGATACGATAGCTCATCGGTGGCCAATCTTCGGCAATCACCATCAACGATTCATTAGCTGTGGTGTGATAGCTAAACAATAAAACCAATATAAAACTTAACGAACAAGTAAGTTGCTTCAATAACGACTCCGAAGTCTGTAAGACAGAAACCACATCAGTCCGCTTGATGAAAAAAAACGATAGTCCGTTACAGATAGCGTATAATCAGCAGGAAAATTCACTCAAATTGAACGATTAACCATGTCTGAAAGTACAGTCTCTTTGATGCCCCAAATGCCACATTCAGTATTAAGTGTAAACCAACTTGCCAAGCTTGCTCGACAAATTAAGCAATGGGGCAAAGAGTTGGGTTTTGCGCATATTGGCATTACCGATGTCGACCTATCTGAACATGAAGCGGATCTGCAAGCTTGGTTGGATAAAGGCTATCACGGTGACATGGGTTACATGGCTAATCACGGTATGATGCGTGCCCGGCCTGCAGAGCTGCATCCCGGTTGCATTAGGGTTATTAGTGCTCGCATGGATTACTTGCCGCCTGATGCAGGTTTTGCCAGTAATTTAACTGATCCCAACTTAGGCTATATCTCCCGTTACGCTGGCGGGCGTGATTATCATAAACTCATGCGCCAACGTTTGAAAAAACTCGGCGAAAAAATCGATGTTTATTGTAAAGAGCTTGATGTTGACCACACGGACTTTCGCCCTTTTGTTGACTCAGCACCGATATTAGAACGCCCCCTCGCCGAGAAAGCGGGACTTGGCTGGACGGGTAAGCACTCTTTAATTTTACACCCCGATGCTGGCAGTTGGTTTTTTTTAGGTGAGTTATTAATTAATCTCCCCTTACCGACAGATATTCCAATAGCTGAAGGTTGTAATACTTGCGTGGCGTGCATTAAATCATGTCCAACTGACGCCATAGTCGCACCCTATGTGGTTGATGCTAGACGATGTATTTCCTATTTGACCATTGAGTTGCAAACAGCCATTCCTGAAGAATTTAGGCCATTAATCGGCAACCGTATATATGGGTGTGATGATTGCCAATTAGTTTGCCCTGTCAACGCCAAAGCCCCCCTAACCAAAGAAACGGATTTCTATACTCGGCCAACACTGCTGCAACCGGATCTGCTTAGCCTTTTTTCATGGTCAGAAAAAACTTTTTTAAGTCTCACCGAAGGTAGTGCTATTCGTCGAATTGGCCACACATTGTGGCTACGCAACATTGCCGTTGCATTAGGAAATGCCCCCGCCAATTTGAATATCATTGAAGCGCTGCAGCAAAAAGCGCTTGAAGCAGATATAGGGGAATTAGTACTGGAACACATTGAATGGGCAATTAAACAACAGCAAGCCAAATTAGCGGCACAAGATATTCACCCCATTACGCCACTAAGCCGTAAAACCCAAAGGGTTATTCGCAGCATTCAAAAAGGCTTACCACGTGATGCATAAACCTTTAGCAAATTTGAATTAGAGGAGATCTTGGTGCAGTTGACTAAACCGTATCAACCACATCTAAAATCAGGTTATGTTAAAACTGACGGCGTAAAATTTTAGTCGCTTCAACTAGGTTTTTCAGTGCGGGTTCGACTTCATCCCAGGTGCGTGTTTTTAATCCACAATCCGGATTCACCCACAGCTGTTTTACCGGAATTTTATCAGCGGCTTTACTCATTAACGTAACCATCTCTTCAACCGACGGGATATTAGGTGAATGAATATCATATACCCCTGGGCCAATATCATTTGGATACGCGAAGCTTTCAAATGCGTTTAATAACACCATATGCGAACGTGATGTTTCTATGGTTATCACATCAGCATCCATCGCCGCAATCGCTTCAATCGTGTCGTTAAACTCGCTGTAACACATATGGGTATGAATTTGTGTTTGGTCTTCAACTCCTGCGGCTGACAGTCTAAATGCATCCACCGCCCAATTTAAATATGTCTGCCACTCAGTTTGCTTGATGGGTAAACCCTCTCTAAACGCCGGCTCATCAATTTGAATAATACCGATACCAGCTTGCTCTAAATCGACAACTTCATCTCGAATCGCCAACGCGATTTGATTCGCAATAGTTTCACGACTGATATCTTCACGGGCAAACGACCAATGTAAGATAGTCACAGGCCCCGTTAACATTCCCTTCACTGGCTTTCAGTCAAACTTTGAGCATAGGTAGCCCACTCAACTGTCATGGCTTTTGGACGGCTTACATCACCGTAAATTAATGGTGGTTTAACACAGCGTGATCCGTAACTCTGTACCCAACCGAATTGAGTAAAACCAACGCCATTGAGATATTCGGCAAAATACTCCACCATGTCATTACGTTCAGCTTCACCATGCACTAACACATCAATGCCTAACTTTAATTGACGCTCAATGGTGTCTTTAGTCACCAACTGTAGCTGGCTTTGATATTGTTGGTCGCTCACCTCGCCCTTACGCCAACGGCTTCGTAGTCCTCGTATCGCTGGGGTTTGTGGGAAAGAACCTATGGTAGTCGTGGGTAGTAATGGTAATTTTAGTTTTTGATGTTGGGCAAATATCCTGTTTGAAAACTCACTATCACGCTCAAAATCACTCGCTTTTAGTTTTGCAACACGGTCAATGACTTGCAAATCGGCATTAGCGGCCTTAGCTTTGCGGCGAGATTGGCAGCGCGCAATAATCAACTGTTTAGCCTGTTGATCAGCATTGCTTAATAAAACCTGTAAATCGTTTAACTCAAAAAGCTTTTGTTTAGCAAAAGCCAATTGCCCCTGTAATTCTGGAATTAATTGCTGCTCACTATCTAAATCAACCGGAGAATGCAGTAATGAACAGGACGGCGCTATCCATAATCTATCCCCTAAATCTGTTGCCACTGATTGTATTTGTTCGGCAATCAAATCGACATCTGCTGCCCACACATTACGACCATTAATCACCCCTATCGACAACACTTGCTCCGCTGATAATGTGGCAGTAAATAACGCCAGTTGGTTTTTATCACTGATTAAATCCAGGTGAAGCCCTTCAACCGGTAAAGCGCTGACTAAGGTGTGATGATGGACAATAGAACCATAATAACTGGCTAGTAATAGGCTTACTGATTGCGGTTTATGCTGTGCCAAAACCTGATAACTATGACGTATCGCCTCTTGCCAATCAGCCGATAAATCAGCTGCTAGAATAGGCTCGTCTAACTGTACCCAACTGACACCTTGCTCAGCAAAACGGGTTAAAATTTGTTGATAGGCTTCGAGTAATTGCGGCAATAAACTTAACTTATCAAACTCACCGATCGTTTTCGACAAATACAGATAAGTCACAGGCCCCAATAACACCGGCTTAGCTTGATAGCCAAATGATTGCGCCTGATCCACCTCATCAAAAACTTGCGTGTAGGCAATATTGAACTGCTGGTCTTGGCTCAGTTCAGGCACTTGGTAGTGATAATTGGTATTAAAAAACTTGGTCATTTCTGCCGCGCAAGCATGCTGACCGCTGGGTGCCCTACCACGTGCTACGCGAAATAATGTGTCTAAGTCGATTGGGGATTCATTACCTTGGCTATCAACACCTCGGTGACGCTTAGGCACAGCATTCAATGTTGCACTAAGGGTAAGCACCTGATCGTAATAAGCAAAATCACCCACGGGCAATAATTCAACTCCAGCCTGTGATTGCCAATCCCAATGCAATTTTTTTAGCTCATCAGCCACTTGAACTAACTGACTTTGATCGATTTCACCACGCCAATACTTCTCTAAAGCAAATTTAAGTTCACGTTGACGACCAATACGAGGGAAACCGAGATTTGTAATTTTCATACTACTTTCCTTGTGGATGAGCAAATTGTTGTTACCTTAATGTAAAAAAACCACACAGGCGTCTGGACGTCTAGAAGTTTATTGTGCTAACCTGCAGCCAGGCAATCGAATTGATTTCATCGGTAAGTTGAGTAAGTTTCATGTGGAGTGAGTAATGATAGAACTTAGACACCTTCGCACCTTAATGGCGTTAAAGGAAAGTGGCAGCTTAGCGGGAGCGGCTAAGAAACGCTTTGTAACCCAATCGGCACTTTCTCATCAGATTAAAGAATTAGAAACCCGAATTAACTCCGCTATTTTTGTGCGTAAAAGTAAACCGTTAACCTTTACCCATGAAGGTGCCCGTTTACTGAATCTTGCTGAAGAAATTCTGCCGAAGGTAATTGCTACCGAATCAGACTTAAAGCGTGGCTTAGAAGGTGAAAACCAACAGCTGAAACTAGGCATTGAATGTCACAGTTGTTTTAGGTGGTTAATGCCAGTGATTGAGGCGTTTAAGCAGCAAGCGCCTGACGCGCAGATTGATATTTCAAGCCGTCATCTTTTTGATTCGTTAAATGCGCTTGAAACAGGCGGACTCGACATAGTGTTAACGTCAGATCCTGTACCTGGGCATACATTGGCCTATCAACATCTTTTTGATTTTGAAGTAAAACTTGTGGTTGCTAACGATAATGCATTGGCTGCGCAGGCATTTATTAGCCCGGCAAACCTTGCAAAACAGACGTTATTAACTTATCCAGTGCCACTGACTCGCTTAGATATTTACAAGCACTTTTTAGAACCAGCAGGCATTGAAATTGGTGAGCAAAAGCAATGTGATTTAACGTCAATGTTGCTTCAACGTGTGGCGTGTAATGATGGAGTGGCCGCGTTACCGACATGGTCGATTAAAGAAAGCCAAGGCTTAAATCTCACCTCGGTAAAATTAGGCGCTGAAGGATTAAAACGTCCGCTATTTGGAGCGTACAGACGTGATGCCACTAATGCTAACTTAATTCAAAAATGGTTAGAGTTAGTGGCTCAGGAAGGGTTGCAACTACAAAGGGTTAATCAGTAAACCACGTTTTGACAACACACGACGTAACAGCAGCCCTGCTGAGTCAGGGTTGGTTGTTTGTTGCAGATTATGTGCAATCAAAAATTCATTGCGTAAATCATCATCTAGCCCTAATGATTCAAATGCCTCAATAGACAATGTCTGTTGATGACTATCAATTAAACTTTTTATGACTTTCAGCGAGATAGGTCTTTCTTGTTCGCTGTTTAAATAAGCAAATGCCGTTAAAGTGATGACCTGTCCAAACACACTAAATAGGGCTAAGGTTTGCATTTCATCAGCATCAATTTTTAAAGCGTTACCTTTGTCTGTTTCTTCTCTTAACAATGAGACAGAATCAACCGCAATGACTTCATTGAGCTTCCAGTAGCCTTTTACCAATTTTTTATAAGGTTCCTCTAATTCATCTAAACGTTCTTTTAGATAAAAAGAAAACGCATAACGATAGATATTCACCTGACCTAAACGGATCAGCGCGTCTTTTATACTGCGATTTTTTGTCGATACCAGACCCGCTGAAACTGCAGTATTACTGCGTAACAGCAAATGGGCAGCCAACGCGGGATCTTCTGACACAATATCAATAATAATCTTAATATTAGCTTCATTGATTAGTGCTTTTTTTAACGGCACAAGAATGCCACGACGTCCGATCACCTGTTCTTCATTACTAATAATCGCACTGACTTGAGTTAATACTCTTTGCTCAAGGTTTGTCATAAGCCACTGTCACCTTAATTATTCATTCGTATTTTGGCTGTTCGGAAAACAATATCATAAAAAAGCCAACAAAAAACTTGTTGGCTTAATAAAGTATAGTCGCTTTATAAATTAACCTAAATTTTGATTAATAAATCTATCTTAAGCGGCTATTTTCTACATTAACTGGATTGAATTAACCATTTTAGTATTTAAAAACAGCGCTTAAAAACGATATCCAGCAGTTAAACGAATATTACGCCCATCACCTGGGTAATAACCACTGCCCCATGCCGAATAATAACCTGCACTAACATAGTCCTCATCCAGTAAGTTATCAACGCGTAAACTTGCTGACCACTGAGATTGTGTATAATTGAGGGCAATATTGGTCAGCACATAGCTATCTAATTTAGCATCAACATTGGCATTATCGCCTTCCATAAAGCGCTCGCCGGTATAAATACCTTCAGCAAATACTTGCCAGTTTTCAGCAAAATCATAACTGATGTAACCTCTGCCGCTATGTTTAGCTACCCATGACAGCGCTTTGCCATCATTCACGCCTTCGGTAAACTCTGCATCAATGTAATCATAGGACAAACCGAGTAACCAGTTTGGCGTGATCTGCACATCATAGCTTGGGCTAATACCATATCGACGTGAAGCGTCGGCGTTTACGTTAGCACCATTAAAGCTGCCGCCAATCGGTTTAGGCGCACTGGGGTCCCAAATAATTTCATCTTCTAAATCAAGTTGAAACACATTTAGCTTAAGGCTGTGAATGTCATTGATATAATCCCATCCAGCCTCATACGAGCGACCCACTTGTGGTTTTAATCCCACTGTGCCTGGAGAGGTATAAGCTTGCTCGTCAACTTTAGCAAAACGGAAGTTATCATCGGCGCGAATATATAAGCGATGCGCGTTGTTTGGGCGATAATTTAACCCCAACTCGAATGCATTTTCATCTTGATCCAAATCGATCCCATTTGGATACACATTGCCATCAACTAACTCATCTTCAGCTTTAGCATAACGACCACCAACGACATAAGACAATGAAGTCGTTAAAGGTACGCTGGCCTGAATATAAGCACTGCTTTGGGTTTGTTGATTACTTCTGCCCCAGCTGAAAATAGACTCACCAAGGTTATAATCGATACCTGTGATGATCTTTAACTCGCCATTTTTAACTTGATAGTTGGCTACCGCTTTTGGAGAAATCGACAATAGCGTTCGGTCATTACGGCCATAACTTCCCCATTGGAAATTGGTATTATTACTGTCGCTATAACTCACATCAGCGCCTAGCGTCCAAGTATCAGAAATTTGATAATGATAGCCGCTGCGCAAAGCTGTGGTCATTTCATGGAGAGAATCCCCTTTATTCCAAGGATTCGATTGACGTGGATTCTGTTCCAGCTGCTCCTTTGATAATGATCCAGGTGTTTTGCGATTATTATCAAAATAGTTTGCTTCAACATAAAAATCTTCAACTTGAGTTTTATATTGTAAACGGCCTAAAATAGAGCTGGTTTTATTATCATTATCATCACGATAATTATCCGATTCGTTATAATTACCCGCGAGGTAATATTGCCAAGTATCATTAATGGCTCCTGACACATCCCCTTTTGCTTCAAACGTATCAAAGCTACCACCTGACAATGCCAAACCACCACCAGTGTTAGTCGGGCTTTTGGTAATAATGTTAATGACGCCGCCAACGGCTTGATCGCCGTATAACACCCCTGAGCTACCCGCTAAAATTTCCACACGTTCAATTTGGTTTAATGAAAGGGCACTGATGCTTGGCGCCGCTATATCAATGTTATTCAGTCTGCGTCCATCAACCAAAATAAGGGTGTTATTTGCAGCTTGTGAAGCGCTAAAACCTCGCATTGAAAATACTGGACCAGTATTGTTATTGGAAATTTGGATTCCGCTTTGTCCACGTAATAGATCACCTAAGTTTGTTGCACCACTCATTTGAATGTCAGCAGCATCAATAACGTTTACATTGGCAGCAATGTTTAAGGGTGAATCAACACTACGGCCTATTACCACCATAGTCTCTTCAGATTGACGCGAAGCATCATTTGCGTTTGATGGCGCATCGGCGGCAAACGTAGGCAAAGAAAGACTTGAAAGTCCGAGAATAGCGCTTAATGACAAGGCTAATTTTGTTGGATTAATACCCATTTACCTTTAACTCCTAAAAGGGAAAATGGGGCAGTTGCGTCGCAATAAAACGCTTTCAAATTAACACGCGCAATAGTATTTGAAAATAGCTTATTACATCTTAAGATCTGCCCACCGAAATCTCAAAATCATCTTTAGGGCCGGTCTCCGGACTGAGGTATTTTGTAAGCATAATGCTTTTTACAAACAAGCCATGTGATATTACACATCGCCCTAACCTTTCACCGTTGCGGGGGCAGTATCAGATTTACACTGATTTCCCGATTATCCACACGCCAGTTAAACGTATGGCACCACAAAAGATTGACTAGTCATCATGACCATAAAATCGCGGCAATTATACGTTTTATACTAAGGATTAGATATATGCACTAGGAGGTTCAACAACAGATTGTCATTATAATTATTCAGCATAAGCTGAAAAATGAATCAAAATTAGGATTAATTGTTTGCCATAAACTCACGATAATTATTGGCATTAATTGGAGGTTCATCTTCTCTAAACACGGATTGTCGAATCGACTTGTGCAATAAATACAAATCTTGCGAGCCACTGACTACCGTAAAAAATCCAATTTCGCCTTTAGGAATACTGGCAAAATCTTTTTCAACAAAAACCGAGGCGTGATGAATGTTTGGCATCACTGTACAACCTAAAATACCGTGTACCGCATCCAAACCTTCAACCTTGGATGTGCCTAAAACGGTATAAACCACTTTACCCTCGCAGTTTTCGGCATAAGTGTCGGCCATCCCATCAAGAAACTTTTGCGGCTCAATGTCGTTAGCCAACCCTTTAAAACCTTGCATACATACAAGGCCACTCCAATCATTTAATGATTCATTAGCTGGAATAAACTCAGCCATAAACATATCGCCCTGCATTTCATGAAATGCCAGCTTCCAATTAAGTGGGGGTAAAAAGCCGAATTTAGAGGCAAAGTCTGTTAATTGCTGTACATCTTTAGGCATTTCGACTTTGCCAATACTCTGGTTATCATCACCAAAAATCGTATTGATAGGAAAATATGGTTTTGCAAACAGCAAAGCACATGGCACCAGACACACTAGCCCCAACCAAAGCTTTTTTGCAGCAAACAATTTCATTTCACATTTCCCTTTAAAAAAAACATCAACACCCTTTGATGAGGCCATTTTGATATTGATACAAAACAGCCGAGATTATCGACCAACTATATATCACAACAGCCATTTTTTGAAACTTATCTTTAACAATTTACAGCATATTCAACAACAAGAACAATTAACCAAGCTCTTCATCGTCATCTTCTTGAATATCTTCATCAGACTCACCTGATTCAGCCGCGATTGCAGCAGCAATACTTTTTGCTTTTAAGTGCTTCTCTGTTTTACGTTTATTGCGTTCAGCTTGTTTGCCTAAGAAGCCTTTTAATGCTTCCTCGCCCCATGCTGTTGCTTCTGCTTCTGTCGCAAAACCGTCATGACTTTTTGACACAACCGTTTTAGTTGCTGTCATACGGCGAGTGATTTCTGTTTTCCAGCCGCTATCAGCTTGAAACACACGAGATGCATACTTTTTACTTTGACTCATTTGTCTATTTTTCCTAGTGAATTAACGCTTTAATAGGCATAGCCTAATTTTTCTTTACGGGCAGTTGATAAACAACTTAACTTTTTACCATTTGATTTGAGCCAACAATCATCATCTCGCATTTTTGGCAATCAAACACTAATTTCAATTTATCTTTACCCACATCTAAAAACATGGGATCCGCTTTTATGCCTTCAACTTCTTTAGGGCATAAATTGAAGCTGTAACGCAAACAATGCTTAGTCACCATTAATGGCGCATCATGCAGTACTTTATTTTTTTCGTAGGTGTCTTCCATTTGAATAACACCGTGTTGCTCATAAAAGCTACGCGCTTGCTCATTCGCCACATTGGATAAAAAGCTAAGCGATTTTTGTGGGAAGCGCGCATTTTTATCGTGTAACCAACGCGCTGGACGCTGATAAGCATTGGCCCTTGCCAACATTAAGGCATCAACCGCATCACGTCTTAATTCGTTAACCACTGACGATGGTAAAAACCATACTTGCTCAGCGAGTAAATTAATTTTATTGGCAACAAAATCTGTACTGCCTAATTTACCTAACTGCTTTTTAAGGTTTGCAGCCGATTTAGCCTGATCGTTTGCAGCTTGCTTTTCACACTGCAAACTTACACTCGCGCTAATACCATGCGCATCGGTTAGCGATATAGCCACTCCGTCATCTGTATCAAAAAACTGCATATCAACACTGATTTTACGGCTAGCAGAATCTTTGTTTAACGTTGACTCAAATTTATGGTCAAAGTTTCTAAACATCATCACGCCAACTTTTAAATCTTTTGGTACTTCAGTGAGGTATAAAGTATTGCCGTCAGCTCGGTTAACTCGTGTGCCAGCAAGTTTATCATCAGATAAACGTTGGGTTTCATAATGTTCAACAAAAAAGCACAAACCGTCACCATTGTTAAAGACAATATCCTTGCCGCTCTCTGTGGTATCGATTTTGATAAAATCTTTACCTACCTGAGTAATACGTCCTACTTTTTCACCAATAAACTTTGGTGAACTGAAGTGCTCAATCGCTTCGGTACGTTGATTAACAAAGTAATCCGTTTTACCTCGGTTAAAGCTTTTATCTGGGTCAGGGGTAAAGTTAAACTCACAACGCCCATGGGAAATTGACTCTAAATCACTGCGCTTATCAATAATCGCATCAAGCTGCTTACGATAATGGGCGGTGACGTTTTTCAAATAAGTAATATCTTTCAACCGCCCTTCTATTTTAAACGAGGTGACCCCCGCATCAATTAAGGCTTCTAGGTTATCGGTTTGGTTATTATCTTTTAGTGATAATAAGTGCTGATTCTCGGCTAATACATCACCATCACGCGTGGTTAAATTGCACGGCAAACGACACATTTGCGAACATTCACCTCGATTGGCACTGCGATTTGAGTAAGCATGGCTTAAATTACATAAGCCGCTGTAACTCACGCACAAGGCGCCATGAATGAAAAACTCTAGTTTCATTTTGGTGCTAGCGGCAATGTCTCGAATTTGAGGAATATTCAACTCACGGGCCAACACAACCTGCGAGAAACCAACTTGCTCTAAAAAGACTGCTTTTTCAGGGGTACGGTTATCCATCTGCGTACTGGCATGCAAGGCGATTGGCGGCAAATCTAATTGCAATACGCCCATATCTTGAATAATCAGCGCATCTACACCAGCATGGTATAAGTCCCAAATCAATTGCTGTGCTTTAGGCAGTTCGTCATCCATCAAAATTGTATTCAACGCCACAAACACCTGGGCATGATAACGATGGGCAAACTCAGCAAGACGGGCAATATCTTCAACACTATTTCCTGCATTATGACGCGCGCCAAAAGCAGGCCCACCAATGTATACAGCATCTGCGCCATGACGAATGGCTTCGATACCA
Organism: Shewanella sp. ULN5; assembly: GCF_030731885.1. Lineage (NCBI taxonomy): Bacteria > Pseudomonadati > Pseudomonadota > Gammaproteobacteria > Alteromonadales > Shewanellaceae > Shewanella > Shewanella sp. ULN5. The sequence continues at coordinate 172,129 of NZ_JAPJEE010000003.1, read as the reverse complement.
TAGTCGGCATTTTTGGCCGGAGCTAACAACTCAAGCTGACGCTTTTTGACAGGGGCTGGGGTAAATAATTCAACAGAAGCCATAAGGGTAATCAATTCTTCTTGTTTAGCAAAAGTCGGTGGATAAAAAAGTGCGCCAACAAAGTTTGTTGGCGCACTAGTATAATGTTTACTATTCTAGCAAATTTGTTGTAAAAATACCCAGTTTAGATAAATAAATCTTGGATGTTTTTAAAATCACCTTTACCGTTTGCAATTTCTTCAGGGGTTAAACCCGTGACTTCATGTGGGAACACTAGCCACTCATCAGATTCATGAATGAAATAATCAGGTTTTAATGGCACTTTCGTGTTGCTTGGCTTGTAGTATGGGCAAGCTACGCGAATATCACTGGGAATATTTAAACGCATAAACTTTTGCAATTTGCCAATTAAGGCATGAATGCTGCGACCAGAATCAAACACATCATCAACGATCAATAAACCATCACTAGCATTGGCATTTTCAATAATGTAATGCAAGCCATGTACTTTAATATTCTTATCTTGCTTGTCTGTACCAATGCCGTAATAAGATGAAGTACGCACAGCGATGTGGTCTGTTTCCACTTTTTTGAAATCAAAATATTCTTGAACAGCAATACCAATTGGCGCGCCGCCTCGCCAAATGCCAACAATAAATTGCGGTCTAAAGCCAGATTCATAAACTTGCGCGGCTAAACGAAATGAATCTTCAAGTAATTGTTGTGCGCTTATATAGTGTTTGTCTGTCATTGGTCTGTGCCCCCATTTTTATTGCGGCGAATTTTATACCAAATTAGAATACTTTGCCTGCATTGTTCGCAGATATTGCGTAATTACTCAGATATTAACGGCGTAAAAATCTGCTTTTCCTTGCATCCTCACTATGGCATAGTATTTTTTATCGCCAAATCAGGATGAAGACGCTTGTCATGTTATTTGAAAAACATTCAACCGCCGCGTTAACAGAGTCATCTTCAAAGATGACGGCTCAAAAAGGTGACAATCCACTTATTTGGCCGTTGTTAAGTGTGCTGCAGTCGTCAAACCAAAGCTGGAAAGTGCACCATCTTGCCACTGAATTACAAAATAAAGGCTTAATGCACGACTTAGATCCCCTGCCTGAAAAAGACCTATTTAAACGTAACTTCTTATTAATGAATGCGCTGTATGAATTACAAGACATTTTGTTGCCAAAACAATGGCTTCAAGTCAAATCTATGGAAATCCAATTATTCCGGATTGTCCCGGGTAATGCCGACTTGTTACATCGTCAAGACGCTGCGCTGCGTGACTACTACCTAGATTGGAAAAATTACGATACCTGCGTCAATGTGGTGCGTGAAATGCTGGAATCCTTCTGGAGTAGCTACCAGGAATACATTGGGATAAATATTCAGTTAATGAATAAAGGCCATGCGTTAAAAGTATTCGAACTGGATGAAACCGCGTCCGATAGAGACATCAGAAGACAATGGAAAAAATTGGCCTTAAAGTGGCACCCTGATCGTGATCAGGGTAACGCAGATCGCTTTAAAGAAGTGTGTGAAGCCTGGCAAACTCTGCGCGACAAAAGCTTAGTAGCCTAACGCTTAACATCACAAAGCTGATTAGCAAATTCGAATATTTGTCGCAAATCACAACCGGATCACACAAATATAGCCGCAGACTTTGACAAAATATGTCATCATTAGCCCAGTAAATACTATTGATAAACATACTTTTTGAGGTTTTCATGTTTAAACATTTAGCACTAGCCGTTACCTTAGCCATTGCTCCTTTGAGCACCTTTGCCGCTCAATTTGTTGAAGGCAAACACTATACTCAAATTTCCAATAAAATGGTTCCTAGCGAGCCTAAAGTGACCGAGTTCTTCTCTTTTTATTGTCATAACTGTTTCAATATGGAAACCAAGTACTTACCTGAAATCAAAGCGGGTTTAGACAAGCAAGTCACATTCGACACCAAGCACGTTGATTTTATGAATAGCGACATCGGCACCGAGGTTATGCGGGCATTAGCCGTTATTCACACATTCGATAACCAAGAAGCCTTAAAAGTGGCGATGTTTGGGGCGATTCAAGGTGAAGGCAACGACTCAGGCCACGACCATAGCGCGCCAGGCCATGAACACGCACCAGAAATAAATAGCCGAGATGATATCAAAAAAGTGTTTGCTAAATTTGATATCGATGGCGCGAAATATGATGCATTAGCTGATAGCCCTGAAACCGAGAAAAAACTGAGTTTATGGCGTCAACAGCAAGTGATGTTCCGCATTCAAAGCGTGCCAACATTCATTGTTAACGACAAATACGCTATCAATATGAACGAAATGCGTACTCTTGATGACTTAGTCAATGTGATGAACTATTTGGCGCTGAAAAAGTAACACCCTGGGCCTGTATATGGTCTGGGCCATGCAAACCGATATTGTGTTCACAATATCGGTTTTTTATTGGCGCAATTTAGAAGTTTCGCGGTTGCTCTTCAATGTACATTTGCTCAACAAGCCCTTTGCCTGCACGTTGTTGATATTTAGCTTCAGCTTGCGACATACGATTACGACCACTGTTGACTAAACTTTGTCCCTGCTCAATGGCACTTTCGCCTTCGGCTAGCTTAGTATTGCCATCTTCAATCAGCTCTTTGCCATCAAGGTACTTTTCGTCGGCATCTTCCCAAAGATCGCTAATATCTTCTAGTTTCTGCAACATTTCTGCGGCGCGCTTACCCGATTGTGCCCCTTGCAAGTTACTTGCAAAAGCTTGAAAAGTCTGGCGATGACGCTCTGCAGCCAATTGCGCTTCTGCCATTAATCGTTCACCTTCGCGGATTTCAAGATTCCCCTCTTGCACTAACTGACGGCCTTCCCTTAATTGCTCACTTCCAGTCTTAACATCTTTATCGCCTTGTTCCCATTGCTGAGATAAATCAAGGTGTTGTACACCTTCAGACTTCACTTTTGAGGCAAAGGTGTTTGGAGTTGCACTGCAACCGCTCACACTTATCACGCCTAAAAGCAATAAACAACAAAGGGCAGTTCGCATTTATCCATCTCCAAAAATATGCTAAAAAGCGGCGCGATTAGACCTCTCGACAACATAAATAGCAAGGGGGAGGAATTAAATAATGTTAATTAATGGTAAAAATAAGCAGATGAGTGAATTAACCGAAAAAATCGCGAATATGCAGTAGTGCCAACAGCACATGAATGACAACAAATCCAATAAAGCCTTGCGCCAATACCTGATGATAACTGCGCCACATTAAGGCATCACTGGGATCCGCCAGATACCAAATTACGCCAGATAAGGCCACCAGCAACAGCAAGATAACACCAACACCTTCAATCACACTCAGTAGACCTTTACCACCTGACAGCGGTAAGCGACCTTTTACCATGCCAGAAATATCGGCGTTAAGTTGATTAAAATCAGCCACTAACCAAGGGAAAAACAAGCGCCATTGACCTTTCACACACACTTTGATGGCAAATAGTACCGCAATCACTGCAGTGAACAGTCCACCATAAACATGAAATATGTCCCAAAATCCTGCGTTAGATCTAAGTTGTTTACCAATCAATATCCACGGACTCGTGCACACCAATGTTAGTGCCATCACTAACACAATCCCATGCAACTTTGTTTGAATGCTACGCCAAATAGGCAACAACGCCATTGAGTTATGCCTCTACCATTTGTCGTGCAAAAGCATCCACTTTTTGCCAGTCTGTGTATTCAACTTTTGTATTTGGGTCAGTTGGTCCTTTAGTGATCCACATAATAAAGCGAATAATATTACGATCCATTGGCCCATAACCTTGATAATCTAAATTACCGGCAAACGTTTGTAGTAATTTGGGTTTCCAAACCGTTTGCTGCAAAAAAGCTTGCATATAGGCATTAGTTTCAGGGGTATTTTTGTGGGGTTTACGGGCCACTAAACTGACCGAGAAAAAACCGCTGGGTTTGGTTTCAAGTTGTACCTGATGACGCTGAATAAATTCGTACAACGCTGGCCGATGCTTACCGTGGCGAATACTGGCACCTATGTAAATTTTATCAAAGCCAGAAAGGTCAGTAACGTCATCTAAAGCGGCTAAGGTCACTTGATGATCAGACTGCTGTACTTTTTGTTGAATGTATTCGCATATTTTGCGCGTTTGTCCATGCACACTGGAATAAACAAGAAGGATCTGAGTCATAAGGCCGCCTAATCAAGTCATTAATACTGTTATATTACTTGATAAAAACCATCGTGACCTTGAAACAGATCACGTGATTAACATCAAAGTAAGATCAAAAAAAACAAGCAAGGTAATACCTTGCTTGTTTTAGTCTAATACCTGTTACTCTTTCCAAGTTGTTTGCTGCAAATTGGTGGCAAGTAAACGCTTCGGCTAAAACCGCTAAAGCGACATTAAAAACGCGATCACTTGCTCACGCTCTGCCAGGGTTAATGCCATAAACGCCTGCTGGCTTTTTCTAGCTTCACCGCCATGCCATAAAATGGCTTCTTCCAACGTTGCTGCGCGGCCATCATGTAAAAAGCCTGCTTGCGGATTAACGGTTTGTGTTAACCCTATGCCCCATAACGGACGAGTGCGCCATTCATTCCCATTGGCCAAAAAGTCAGGACGACCATCAGCCAACTCATCACCCATGTCATGCAATAACATGTCAGTGAAAGGATATATCACTTGACCTTTTAAGCTGTCGCTCATCGGCTCGCCGCCAATGTCGCCTACGGTTTTGGTGGTAAAAGATGCCACATGACAGCCTGTACAATTAATATGTTCAAATAAGCGTGCGCCCTCTCGTACATCACTATTGTCTACATTGCGTCTTGCGGGCACGGCTAAGGTTTCTGCATAAAAAGTCACAGCATCACTAAAGGCTGCATCGGCTTCTGGCGCGCCATTTTCATCGCTACCAGTATCCACAAACCCAGTACGAGTTAAATACGCATCATGCAAACTGGTGCCGGCAATGCTTTCATCAGGGAACAATGGATTAGTGATACCAATATCACCTCTTAATGCCCCGAGTGATTGCACTCTGACACTGGGCGTATTGGCCTTCCAACCAAAACGCCCAAGTGATACAGGATGCTCGACTCCATCTCTGGCTTTTATAGCATCAAATACCCAGTTAGCGCGGCCAGATATGCCATCACCATTAGCATCGTTTTCGTCCGTGTTAGCTAAAATATCTGCCTCGGGAATGGCTTCTAATAAACCCAACCCGAATACAGGCATGCCATTACGCCAGCCCATCAGTACGTCATCTTGCAGTAAGTTAGAGGTCACATTGGCACTTTGTTTGGTTTCGCCAGGGGCATCATAGGGGTTTTCAACCTCAAACAATGGCCTTTTCAATTTAACGACTTTGCCATCGGCATAGGTGATTTCGCTACGTTCATAAGACAAGTACACATCAGCCTGACCGACAAAAGCGTTACTTTCCCAATCGGATCTCGCCTTTAATACGCCGCGATGAAATAGTTGTCCGCCAAAATCAGGCACGGCAATTGGCGCACAGTAGTTATTGTTTGCTGTCCCTTGCGTACATACCTCATCAGGCGCTTTACTGATCCTTAAAAAGATCCCAGCGGCAGAGCCAAGTTTCACTCGGGTTTCATTTGCCGCTAAAAATGGCGTTGAATTACGGCCATCGCGTTGATGACAAGAGTTACAATCTGCATTATTAAATACTGGGCCTAAGCCATCTAATTCTGGGTGCTCGGTATTTGGCGCTGTGGTAAAAGATGCTTCAAAATTAACGTCGCCCTCTAAATGCAACGCCAGTTCATTTTCTGACAAGTTCGGTGCAGGGGTTGAAAAGCCGTGGCCAGAATTATTGGCATTATAGGTGGTCGTTGCACCCCCGGCGGCAGTCATATCGGTAAACGCTGGGTAAGTAACAACAGGAGGTTCAGGGGGCACGGTAGTTTCATCACCGCTACCACCACATCCAATTAACCCTATTGTCATCATCACTGACATTAAGGTGTTAGATTTACGTGTTATTTTCATCATATAACTCACACTGTGTTATGTGTAAAAAAAGCCCCTGCTTCAATAAAAGCAGAGGCTAATGAGTGCAGTGTTAACTGGCTTTCCATTTAGATAACAATGGCAATACGTCTGACTCTAAAGACGTTTGTAATTTAGATAACGCGTCCACTGCAACTTGCACACGGGCACGGCCATCGGCATCCAAAATCGCTTGACGGAATGGCAAGTCATTACTGCCCTTGATCGCTTGAATTTTTAAAATCACATCATCAATTTCACTGGCAATTCGGGTTGCTAAAGTGGCATCGGCGGCGGCAACAAAGTCGATAATGCCTTGCTTGTCTGCTGCACCTGTATATTCACCCTGGTACACGTTACGTACACCAATAATGTTATTAGCGAAGTCTGTTAATGAGTTCCACGAGTATTGAGACTCTACTTTTGAGGTGTCTGCAGTGGCTAATGAGTCACCAAATGGATCAGCAATTTTACCGTTACCAACTTCATCAACAATGCCTATCATGCCGTTAACCAACTCTTCAATCACCGCAAGTTCAGATGAGTAAATCGTGTTATTCACCGTGCCAGAGCCCTTTAATAACTCCGCATACGGTAATGCATTGGCATCTTGTGGGTTATGGCTAATTTGCCATGCATCATCTAACTGCTTAGTGTAATCACGAAACACTTCAGCTAAGGCCACTAAATATTCGCGCTCGCGCACAGTCAGCTCAGTAATGTCTTTGTTGTTATCATTGACACCATCACCAAATAATAAATACTCCATGGTGTGGAAACCCTGTACGTCATCATTCCAACCTTTAATGGTTTCAGCATCAAAACCTGCCGCGCTGTTTAACTGTGTTTGCAAGTCAGAAGTGTTGAGTGGCCAACTGTCTAAATGCGGATCAATACTTAACGAGTCAACAGGACCAAAAATATGCGATTCGCCCTGCTCCCATGGCTGACGAGCGGCTTTCCATGCCGCTTGTGCTGCCACTAAGTCGGCTTGCGAGTTAGTGTTAATCAAACTTTGTGTGGCTAATAATAATGCCTCACCTTTTGCGGCTAAATCGGCATACCCCGCAACAATAACGTCATCAGTTAAGTTGGTAATCATCTCTGTTGCCACAAATGAAAAACGGTTATCTGGTACAGTTGGGGTCGTCGGGGTGGCTTCATCTGAACCAGAACCGCCACAAGCTGACAAGCTGATAACTAGAGATAGTGCAACGGCTGAATAGGTAAATTTCATAATAACTCCATGTATATCAAGTAAATGTGTAGCAAAAATAAATAGATGCTTAATGGTTTATAGCGAGAATTGGTAACCCACGCCTAAAGCAAAAAAATTTGTGTCTGGAATACTGGCAACCGCCACTTGATGTAAACCGCCCTCAGCTTTAATCACCACTTCAGGAATTGGGAAGTAGTTCACCCCTAGGCTGCTCCAGGTATTTTCAAAACGCTTGGTGGCAGTGCCCGTTTCGACAGCCATTAATGGGTTTGAGTAATCAATATTGGCAAAAACAGTGACAGGAATATTGAACCAACTATCAAGCTTCACACCCGCTTCAACAAAGAAGGATTGTGATTCAGACCCTAACTGGGCAAAGTTACCAGGACGTAAACCAGGGGTGGTTTTATTGGCTTGGGTAATGGCATCAGTATTATCTAAGGTGCCGTAAAGGTATTGGCCGCGTAAAATCCATGGGCCTTCTACAAATGCCCCTGCAACTGAGACAATGCTGATCGCACCATCAACATCTAACTTGTTGCTTTTATGGCGGTTGCCTGAAGTATTGCCATAGTAATAGGCGACACCCACAGCACTTCCTGTTTTAAAGTTGCCGTAATCTAAACGGCCAGCAAAAGCTAAGTCGTCACCATTCACATGTTCAAAACGTTTTTGGTGGCCTGATGCAGACCAATCATAAGTGCGGAAATATTCAGAATTTAAGCCACTGACAATTTGGGCTTGATAATGAAAATCACTGACTTGGCCATAAACGCCAATACCATTTTCATTCCAAACCGCAGGTAACATTGCGGCTTCGCTTTTATGGCGTTGCACAGTAAGATACTGATTAGGTTTATGTAATATGCTTGTTAAACCAATTGGCAAATGAATATTACCAAACTTAACCCCAAAGGCTTCGCTTGGGCGATAACGTATTTCAGCTTTTTCAACAATGACTTCCCCGCCCGCTTCTACCTCAGATTCAAACTCACCAAACTCATCAAAACCATCATATTCAAGTGATGAACCCGTACCGCCATGTTCGTATTCAATTTCAACTTCCATGCTCCACTCATCAGTAAATTGATAACCAAATTCAGTGACTATGCGTTCTAAGTCAAAACGGTTACGACGCTCAGGCGTGGTGTCCTGGACGTTATCGAAGTACTCATCGCTAGTGTAATTAGCCGTGCCGTAGGATTTAAAGCTGAATCGGCTGAAACGATCCTGAGCACTAGAAACCTCACCAGCAACCTGTTCAACTTTTGAGGTTAAGGTATCGCGTTCAACTTGTTGTTGAGCAGACTGTGACTGCTGCTGTTCTGTGATTAGCTTCAACTGCTGCTTTAACGCGGCTATTTCTGCCTCTTGCTTTGCAATGGCTTTAGCAAGTGCATCAGTTTCATTAGCTGCATTTGCACTGGCAAACGAACCTAACCCCATAACACTCGCTAAAGTCATCGCCAATAGTGAGATTTTGCTGTTCATATCAACTCTCCACTTACACCTAAATAATTAAGGTTATTTTAATAATCGGCAACATATTAATCTAATTGATAATCATTTGCATTAAAATTTAGATGTTTTTTCGTAATACTATTTACAAATAAATTACACTTCCCATAAAAATGTTTTTTTGCGACTATGGTCAGATATTCTCCATTGTTCGCTATTTCAGGTGTTTTATGGCTTCGCCTACTTCGCAATTACTCGACACTTCACCAACAACAAATTACCAAGCAAACCCGCAGCATCTATTGCTATGGATGACCTTTGTGATGTCGATGGTTTTTGCGGTTTGGCAGGCGTTGTTAAACAACTTTGTCATTGAAAGAGCGGCATTTACTGGGGCTGAAATTGGCATATTGCAAAGCCTGCGAGAAGTCCCCGGATTTTTAGCCTTTACCGCCGTTTTTGTGTTGCTACTGATCCGCGAACAAGCCTTTGCCTTACTATCGCTGGCCCTGTTATGCATTGGCGTGGCCATTACAGGCTTTTTCCCCCAAGTTATTGGCCTGTACTTAACCACTATTTTAATGTCTGTGGGTTTTCATTATTTCGAAACCATCAATCAGTCACTCACTCTGCAATGGGTTGATAAAGCTGAAGCGCCCGGATTTATGGGTAAGGCATTAGCATGGCGCTCAGCCGCGGCCTTGATTGGTTATGGCAGTATTTGGGTTACCATGACATGGCTGAAATTAGACTATGTGTGGATGTATGCCATCATAGGATTACTTGGGTTAAGCATGGTGCTGATGATGAGCGTTTATTTTCCGCGCTTTACCATTCATGCCACCCAACATAAACATTTGTTACTGCGTAAGCGTTACTGGCTGTATTACCTACTGACGTTTTTTTCAGGGGCGCGTCGGCAAATCTTTATGGTATTTGCAGGCTTTATGATGGTCGAAAAATTCGGTTATTCCGTTACTGAAATCACCGCACTCTTTCTAATCAATTATGTTATCAACTTATTATTCGCCCCCGCTATTGGCCGTTTGATCGGTCGTATAGGTGAACGCAATGCCCTGATATTTGAATACCTTGGGTTAATTATCATTTTTATCAGTTATGCATTCGTTGAAAATGCCCAAGTCGCAGCAGGCTTATATGTTATCGACCATCTATTATTCGCAATGGCGATTGCCATGAAAACCTACTTTCAAAAAATCGCCGATAAACAAGATATAGCTTCCACTATGTCGGTCAGCTTTACCATCAATCACATTGCCGCGGTCGTCATTCCTGTACTGCTTGGCATGCTGTGGTTAAGCTCCCCTAAATATGTGTTTTTCATCGGCACAGGCTTTGCGGTATGTTCATTATTACTGGCCTTTAATGTGCCTCGCACGCCAAAACCTGGTCAGGAAACCTATTGGCCCAAAGCCCCTAAATAGATTACCCACAACATTTTTGGTAGATGGATAAAAATATGGCTGAGCCCGATAAAAAAATAACTGAAACAACTGATATTTCCGCACGCAAAAAAACATTATTGCTGGGCAGAATGTTAGGACTTGCCAGTGAAGACGATTATCGTCCATCTACTGCATCGGTCGCTGAGCGAGCGCAACATCGTCAGCGTAAATTGCTCAGCGCCCATCAAGCTAACCTTGAAACAATTTTTGCACTGGCGCTTAATTACACGCCATCGGATGTGACGGGAGTGGATTTAGATGCCGACTGGGGATATCAATTTTTTCAAATGGCAGAGCAAATTCATAACCCTAAGATGCAAGATTTATGGGCCAGAATTTTAGCCAGTGAAATTGTTTCACCGGGTAATTTCAGCCAGCGCTCACTCGCGGTACTAAAACAATTTACCTTTCGTGAAGCAATATTATTAGAAAAAGCCTTGGGGATGTCAGCACGAATAGGCACTGATAATCGCTATAAATTACTTAGCGGATTTCGCACTAACGGAGGATTGAAGCAATATTTCAGAAAAAACAACCACATTAATATTCCCCTGTCACAACACGGATTGCCATATTCCAATATTTTAACCTTAATGGATGCAGGCATTTTGCATAATAGTGAGTTTGAAACAGGCTTGCTTGATACCAAAGAAAAATTGCCGTTACAGTTCGTGCATGACCGTTTTACCGTGCAACCCAACAACCCGCACCTGCTTTTTACCTATTACCGATTTACCGCTATTGGCGATGAGATTTGCCAGTTAATTGCCGCAAAACCCGACGCTAACTTTATCAGCGTGTTGAGAAAATTATTAGAAAGGGACTTTAAAATAGAAAGTTAACTGGGACTATATAAAAAGTTAAGTTAGATTTTGTATAAGTGGGAGTATTTCGCTTTGTGTGCGCTAAACAAAAACTGTCTTAACGCTTCTCTCGCCTCACCATGGGCATTAATTTTAGCCGCCATAATGCCATTTTCAGCACGAACAGGTTCAAAATCAACATCCACTTCTAGACCGTTACTTAGCATTAATTTACCTGACTTTGGCATGTCTGCATGCGTTTCATGACGCATTTTGATGGTTAAGCCCGAACTGGATAATGATAACACTTCAACTGGCTGATCGGCATTATCAATCACGGTAACATCTTTTAAATCCGTGACTCGCCAACTGCGCTCACCACCAAGAATATCAACGACTTCTGGTACGCCTAACACAGGGATAAATTGCCCCAACTCATCACGTTTTAACACTAACGGAAACCACAAGCGGTAATGGCTAATTTCAGCCAGTAAAGTCAATTTCGCCTCGCCTAAAATATTGGCAAGCACCTGAGGGATCTCTGTAGACACACTTAAAGCGTTGTCAGCCATCACATCTGCATCGGTTTTTGCATGCAACAAGCCACCCGTTTTACTTGAAGTAAATAGGTCGCTAAAACAGGCTAACTCTTCTTCGGTCAACGAATTCATTGGGTTAACGTAATCCTTTAATCTACAGGGCTGAAGTAAGGCGCATAATATAGCATTATTTTTACATCTGGATAAACTTTAACCACTATATTGAATAATATTTAATGTGTTACCCAACTATAGACTGACGTTTTCGGCTGATAAAACAACAAAGCAAACCTAAGTTTGCTTTCATCGTCAATTTATCAGCCAATAGCCATGTAAATTTAGTCCAAAAGCGCCAACATATGCTGCGCCACTAGCTCAGATGATGCTGGGTTTTGGCCTGTTACTAACTTACCATCCACCTGGGCAAACGGGTGCCAGTCAGCAGCTTTGACATACTGTGCGCCATTTGCAATCAACATGTCTTCGACTAAAAATGGCACTATGTCAGTTAATTGCACAGCATCTTCTTCGCCATTGGTAAAACCTGTGACTTTTTTGCCTTTAACAATTGATGTGCCATCAGTATTTTTAGCCAGCTTCAGCGCACCAGGAGCATGACAAACCAACCCTAATACCTTGTCTTGTTTTAGCGTATTTTCAATTAACGCAATTGATGAGCTATCTTCAGCTAAATCCCATAATGGCCCATGACCACCAGGGTAAAATACCGCATCATAATCGGCTACATTGACCGTCGACAATACGAGTGTGCTAGCCAATTGTTGTTGTGCATCGCTATCTAATTTAAATCGTTTAGTGGACTCAGTTTGAAAATCGACTTCATCACTTTTAGGATCTAACGGTGGCTGACCGCCTAAAGGGGATGCCAGAATCACTTCAACATTGTTGTCTTTAAACACGTAATATGGCGCCGCTAACTCTTCAAGCCAAAAACCGGTTTTATGCCCTGTATCACCCAATTTGTCGTGCGACGTTAATACTATTAACACTTTCATTTAATTTATTCCTACGGGTTAATTTATTGATTTCGCTTTAAATGACCGACTAATTTAAACGGTTAGCGGTTCATTCAACTTAATCACTAACTTGCCAAAATTCTCACCTTTTAACAGGCCGATAAACGCCTTGGTAGTGTTCTCTATTCCATCGACCAAATGCTCACGGTATTGGATCTCGCCATTAGCTAACCATTTGCTCATATCCTTGGCAAACTCAGGGTAACGGTGACCATAGTCATCAAAAATAATGAAGCCTTGCATTCTAATGCGCTTCACCAATAAGGTGCCCATCAATAACGACAAACGATCCGGTCCCGCAGGCAAAGAGGTGGCATTGTATTGTGAAATCAATCCACATACAGGCACACGTGCTCCCGTATTTAACAAAGGTAAAACGGCATCAAATACTTTGCCGCCAACGTTTTCAAAATACACATCAATACCCTTGTCACAATGGGCAGCTAATTGCTCAGCAAAGTCGACGGCTTTGTGGTCAATACAGGCATCAAAACCTAGCACTTCAACCGCATGGCGACACTTTTCAGCGCCACCGGCAACACCAACCACTTTACAACCTTTAAGCTTACCAATTTGGCCAACGGTAGCACCCACTGGGCCTGTTGCCGCAGCAACGACTAAGGTTTCACCCGCTTTAGGCGCGCCAATATCCAATAATCCCATGTAAGCGGTAAACCCTGGCATGCCCATGATGCCTAGCGCATAAGATGGCATGCTTGGGCTTGCACCTAAATGCATTAAGCCTTCACCATTTGATACGCAGTAATCCTGCCACCCACCAAAGGCCAATACCCAATCGCCTACTTTGTAATCTGGATGCTGACTCGCTTCAACCTGTGACACAGTCGCGCCCACCATCACCTCGTCAATAGCCACCGGATCCGCATAAGATTTAGCATCATTCATCCGCCCTCGCATGTAAGGGTCTAGTGATAAATAAACCGCACGCAATAACACTTCACCAGACTGTGGTGTCGGTTTGCTTACGGTTTCTAAACGAAAGTTTTCGGCTGTCGGTTCACCCTGTGGACGAGAGGCTAAAACAATACGACGATTGTGAGATGACATGATTAATCCTTTTAATTGCAATACAAAACGCTGACTAGGGTTGATGCAATCATAGCTACAATAGCTAAAACAACAGTGGTAACATCGTCACACGTTTTACTTATTTACGTTACTGTGAGCCATTTTGATCACAGCCCAAGCAGAGTGAGTTATGAAAGAAGACCATCATTTACATCTTGATAATCAACTTTGTTTCGCTGTTTATTCGACATCGCTTGCGATTACGCAGCTGTATAAACCTTTATTAAGCGCAATCGGGCTTACCTACACGCAATACCTTGTTATGTTGATCATTTGGCAAAATGAAGGCTTAAACCTGAAAGATATCGCCCATAAGTTAGCCCAACAACCCGGCGCAATAACCCCTGTTGTCAAGCGCCTTGAAGCGTTAGATTATATTCAACGCATTAGACACCCAGAGGACGACAGACAATTATCATTAACCCTCACAGAAAAGGGCGTAGCGCTGAAGGAAAAAGCCATGCAAATAACTCAGTACGTAAAAGCCCAAAGTGGTATTGATGAAGCCGAAATGGCCGATCTCAAACTACGCTTAGATGCCTTTCGCCATAAATTACCAAAGCACATTAATCTGCCTTAGCCCTAATATTAACAGCAAGCAACGATGTCGTGAGTGAGGCTATTAAAGCACATTGTTATCGCGATAATCAATTGTGCGCAATTAAAAAAATTAATATTATCTATAAATTATTGTTAAGTGTTAAACAGCCTACTATTTTGTACTTTAAGATCAGTAGGCTGAGATAAGTACCTATATTTAAATTTATTTATCAATCTTGCTTATAAACAATGCCGGACTTCATCACAAAGGGGATATTTAACAAGGTTTCGATGTTTTCAAGTGGACTTTGTGACGTGGCAATAATATCGGCATACTTGCCTTTTTCAAGCGTGCCCAAGCTTGCTGACATATCAATCAATTCAGCAGAATTAACCGTGGCGCTGGTTAAAATATCCATATTACTCATGCCCGCACGATGCATTAAAACTGCTTCTTTAGCATTATCACCATGATGCGATACGCCGCTGTCGGTGCCATAAGCAATCTTAACGCCCGCTTGGTATGACGCTTTAAAGTTAGCGATCATATCGCCGCCAACACGAATGGCTTTTTCTTTAATCGCAGGAGACAACACATCTGTGGTTTTAGCCATTTGCACCACTGTGTCACCAGCCAGTAGGGTTGGCACTAAAAACGCCCCTGCTTTTTTAAATAATTTGATGCTTTCTTTATCGGCATAGCTGCCATGTTCAATACTGTCGACACCCGCACGCAATGCCGCGTTAATGCCGGATGCGGAATGTGCATGGCTGGCCACTTTACGCCCTAAAGCGTGGGCAGCATCAATCACTTCTTTAAGCTCATCATTTTCCATTTGTTGGCCAGTGCCGGTATTGGTATCCGATAACACCCCGCCTGTAGAGGTAATTTTAATCACATCGGCACCAAATTTAATTGCACGGCGCGTGGCTCGACGACAATCATAAGGGCCATCACAAATGGTTTTTTCTGTGTATAAATCCAGTAAGTCAGGGCTCATGCCATCAACATCACCATGGCCACCCGTTACCGAAACGCCGCCAGAGGCTATAATTCTTGGGCCATCAACCCAGCCTTTATTAATCCCATCACGCAAAGCATATATTTGCTCGGCTTTAGCGCCTAAATCACGCACGGTTGTGAAGCCTGCCAATAAGGTTTTTTTAGCAAAATACGCACTGTGCATGGCAACATCTGCATCGGACATACGCAGTTTTTGGCTGTCATTTTTAGGGCCTAACTCACCCTGTAAATGCACGTGCATATCCATTAAACCTGGCATCACAAAGGCTTGCTTTAAATCGATAATCTTTAGGGTGTCATCTTGGTTATGGGTAACGGTGTCGGCATAACCTTGCAGCACGTCAATAATCACTCCATCTTTGATCACTAAGGTTTGCTCTTTGGTTGGCTTGGTTCCTGGCACAGCAAGTAATTGTCCGGCGTGTAGTAAGGTAATCTCTGCTGCCTGTGTCGAAAATGCTAATAACAGGCCAGCCATAGCTATGGCCAGTTTGTTAACGTTAAATAGAGTTGTTTGCATATTTTAATCACTCGATGATGAATTTTAAACCTACCTGCAAAGCCGTAAAAAAACACCGAATTATGGCTGTTATTACGGCTAATTTAGTCGCTTTGTCCGATTATTAAACCACTTATGTAAAGTCAGTACCAACAAGGTGTTAATCAACTTTAAATACTGTTAAATTTACACCATTAACAATAAGCCTTTAACCGTAACACCTTAATAACGATTTCGGTATAGATTAGGCGTAAATGTTCATTCACGTGTGTCCAAAAAATGAGAGAAAAACCCGTGTTTAAAAAACTCCTTTCGATGACCAGCGCCACCCAAATGATCGTCGCCATGTTTATTGGTTTTGCCGTTGGCATTTTTTTTGGCGAATCTGTCGGTTGGTTAAGCACCATAGGCACTGGGGTCATTTTGCTGATGCAAATGACCGTATTGCCTTACATTGTGGTGTCGTTAGTGGGCGGCATAGGTAAGCTCAAGCCTGATACCGCCAAACTCATCTTTAGCCGTGCTGGCATCATCATGTTACTACTTTGGGCGTTGGGATTATTACTTGTTGCCTTAATGCCGCTGTCTTTTCCGTTTGTCGAATCCGCCTCTTTTTTCAGTACCAGCATTATTGAACCCGTGGTTGAAATAGATTATTTCAAGCTATACATTCCCTCTAACCCGTTTGAATCTATGGCCGCAGGATATGTGCCCGCTATGGTGGTATTTAGCATTGCCATGGGGCTAGCGTTAATTGGCATGAAGGGCGACAACAAAACCCAGCTATTAGAATTCATGCACACCTGTGGCGAAATGTTTGGCCGCATTACTCAAGGCATGGTGAAAGTATTACCTATTGGTATTTTTGCCATGTCGGCCTCTGCGGCAGGTACTATGGGCGTTGATGAATTTGCGAGTATGCAAGTGTATCTCATCAGTTATTTCGCGCTATGTTTAGTGCTCACCTTTGCGGTGCTACCTTGGATAGTCGCTTCACTTACCCCCATTACTTATTGGCAAACAATTCAAATGTCTAAAGCCAGTTTAGTTACCGCCTTTGCCACGGGTAACATCTTTATTGTGCTACCTGTGATTGTTGAAGAGTGCAAACAGGTAATGAAAAAGCACAATACCACCAGCGAAGATACCGACACCTTAATTGAAATTCTGGTGCCAATTGCGTTTACCTTCCCGAATATTGGCAAGCTCACGGTCATTCTATTCGTGTACTTTTGCAGCTGGTTTAATGGCACACCTATCGAGTTATTAGATCAACTGTCATTATCGGTGAGTGGTTTACTCGCCCTGTTTGGTAGCGTGTATGTGGCCATTCCCTTTATGCTCGACCTAGTCCACTTACCGGCAGATTTATTTCAACTTTTTGTTATGTCAGGCTTTATTACCGGTAAATTGAACTCCATCACCGCAGTAATGAATTTATTTATTTTAACCTTACTAACAGCGGCCATGTTTCAAAAAAACCTCAAATGTTTTTTACCACAACTGATAAAAATGACCTTAGGCGTAGCAGGCAGCATTATCATTACTGTGCTAGTTTGTCGTTTGGGAATGGGGTTATTTATTCATAGCCCAGAGGTCACCAGCGGGGTGATTGCCAACATGCAAGTGGCAGATAAAGTCCCAACTATTGTTAAAACCCAATATCCACAACTGGGTAAAACGCCCACCAGCCCGATTGCCAGTGTCGACATGATTAAACAGCGTGGCATCCTCAAGGTTGGGTACATCCCCAGCAATGTGCCTTTTAGCTATTACAATAATGCAGGTGAATTAGTTGGTTTTGACAGCGCCATGGCCAGTAAACTTGCCGAAGACCTAAACGTTAAAGTAGAGTTTGTGCCCTTTAAAAAGAAAGATTTAGTCGCATCACTGCAGGCGGGTTATTTTGATATCGCCATGTCAGGTTTAGCGATGGACATTGAGCTGATGGGCGATCTTAGCTACACCAATCAGGTGATGGAGCTTAACTTTGCCATTGCCGCGCCTGATCATATGGTCAACCAATTCAAAACTACCGACAGTATCCACACACTCAATAACATCACAGTGGCCTATGTAGAGCATAATAATGCTATACAAGCCATCAAACAAAAGTTTGCCAATATCACCTTTAAACAAATCAGTGGCTATCAGCTGTTTTTTAGGCAAAAAAATAATCAATACGATGCGTTAATCATCAGTGCTGAAGCCGGATCAGCCTGGACCTTATTTTTCCCCAGTTATGGCATTACCTTACTTGAAAATAATGTGCGCTACCCCGTAGCCTATGCGGTCGCCCCAAGTAACCAGTCGCTACTCAATTATGTCAATAATTGGCAAAACTTGCGCCAAGTAGATGGCCATCAGCAGCAATATTATAACTATTGGATGCTAGGCCAAGGGGCAACTAATCCCCCGCCTCGTTGGTCGATTATTCGCGATGTATTGCACTGGGTAGAATAAAATGAATATTGCCGTTTATGGTGCAGGCTCAACAGGATGTTATTTAGCGGCAGAGCTTTTGTTAGCAGAGCTTGATGTTAGCTTAATTTGCCGCGAGCGGATTAAACACAGCATCATCAACAACAAGGGCATCCATATCAGTGATTATCTGGGCATGTCGCAGTCAGTTATGCCAACCGAAATGATCACCGATGTCGAACATGCTCCCCATATTGCCGCACATTTTGATGTCGTGTTTGTCACCGTTAAATGCCATCAGCTCACACAAAGCTATCCACAACTGCTTACCATTACCCACGCTAACAGCAGCATTGTTTTCATGCAAAATGGCCTTGGCAGTTTTGACCTCGCCGCGCAGCATCTGCCTCAGCGAAAATGTTATCAGGGCATTACCCCGTTTAACGTGCTGCAATTAGCCAATGGCTGTTTTCACAAAGGTACCGAGGGGCAATTTATCTGGCCGTTATGCCACCACACGCAGCACATTAGCCACACCATGAGCCAACACGGCCTAAGTTGCCAATTGCATGATGATATGGCCGCAGTAATAAACGGAAAATTGTTGCTGAATCTTAATAATGCCCTAAACGCAATTTGTGATTTACCCATACAAGCACAGCTTAAACAACGGCCATTTCGGCGTTTACTCGCCCAAGCGATGCAAGAGTGGCTTAATGTTTGTCAGCAAGCCAACCGCCCTGTTGCCCAATTGACTAAAGTGCCGCCCAAATGGGTGCCAGTGATCCTTAATCTACCAAATGGGTTATTTTCAATGTTGGCAAAGTCGATGTTAGATATTGATCCCAAGGCCCGTTCATCTATGTGGGAGGACATACAGGCCAAACGCTTAACCGAAATAGATTTTCTTAACGGTGCTGTGGTAAAACTAGGTCAGCAATATCATGTGGCTACGCCAATCAATCAACGTATTTGTGCTGCGATAAAAAGGCTCGAACAAGGTGAAACGCTTGATATAAGTCAATTAAATCCAAACCGTTTGACCGATTAATATTTAACCTCAGCTGTGGATAATAAGTGCATATCAAACAGATCTCAGCGACATTCATTCATCTCTAAACCAGAGTTGAGATTATTTAGCTGCATAAATAACAACATGAGAACATAGCATGAGCAAACAACACTTCTTTTTTGGTCCGTGGCAAGTCAACCCTGCAAGCAATAGCTTGCAACAAGGCGCTGACATCAAGCAAATTGAGCCCAAAGCAATGGATGTGTTGATACTACTCTGCCAACATCCAGGTGAAGTACTCAGCCCAGACGACATAGTCGAGCAATGCTGGGGCCATACCGTTGTGGGCGATAACCCGCTGCACAAAATCATTACCCAACTGCGTAAAGCCTTAGGCGACAGCGCATCTAAGCCACAATTTATTGAAACCATCCGTAAACGCGGCTATCGCACCTTAGCTGAAGTTAATTACCCGTTAATTGACCATGATAATCAAATTGAACAAAACACCTGGCAAGGTGGTTCGCCCTTTCCCGGGTTGCGGGCATTTGATGCCAAAGATGCCGAGGTTTTTTACGGCCGCAGTGAGCAAGTCAGCACCTTACTCAAACGCATGAGCAACCAGGTACAATTTGGTCGCGCATTTTGTTTATTACTTGGGCCTAGCGGCAGCGGTAAATCATCATTATTAAACGCAGGAGTCGTGCCGCAATTTATGCGCCCACAAGGGTTTGATGGCATTGGCATTGTGTCTCACACCTGTTTAGATTTGGCCGATATTAGTCAGGATCGTTTATTTACCGACATCGCCCTT
Organism: Shewanella sp. ULN5; assembly: GCF_030731885.1. Lineage (NCBI taxonomy): Bacteria > Pseudomonadati > Pseudomonadota > Gammaproteobacteria > Alteromonadales > Shewanellaceae > Shewanella > Shewanella sp. ULN5. The sequence continues at coordinate 152,149 of NZ_JAPJEE010000003.1, read as the reverse complement.
GCTCTGCTGGATTTAGACATCAACGATATACCGGTATTTGATGGCATGACCGCTGAAAACCTCGCCGTCATGTTGCAGCAAGATATGCCCAAGGTGATTGCACAGGCTAAACTGGCCTTAGCCACTATCGAGCAAACTGACACAGCTATTACGCCCAAACTCTCGATATTTATTGATCGCCTTGAAGTGCTATTATCGTCGCCATTATTCACCGAGTTAGAAATTCAAACCGCATTAGATATTATTGAATCGCTTGCCACCAGCGGCTGCTTTATGCTGTTCAGCGCCTGTAGAAATGACTTTTACCCGCAGGTGGTCAGTCGCCCCAGTTTAATGGCCGGTAAAGCCAGCGGATCACACTTTGACTTAACCGCACCAAACCGCACCGAGTTACTGCAAATGATCCGACTGCCCGCTAAAGCTGCGGGGCTTAAATGGGACACAGACCCGCAAACCCACACGCCATTAGATGAACTACTGTGTGCCGAAGCGGTTAGCAACCCTGACGCACTGCCTATGCTGCAATACACCTTACAAGAGCTGTATTTACAGCGCGATGAACACGACACCTTATTAGTGTCTGTATATCAAAAACTCGGCGGAATAGAAGGTGCTATTGGTCAAAAAGCCGAAGGTATTTTTGCCGCATTAGCCGCAAAGCACCAACAAAGTTTAAGCAAAGTATTATCGTTATTAGTCACCTTATCCGCCGATGAAACCAACATCACCAGCCGCGCCGCGCGCTTAAGCCAACTGAGCAACAACAACGAAACCGCCCTAGTACAAACCCTGATTGATAACCGCTTATTTGTGTCACACCTGCAAAATGGCCAGGGCTGTTTCAGCGTTGCCCACGAGGCACTATTACGACGCTGGCCACGGGTTTTACAATGGATTGAGGCACATCGTGACAGCTTACGGGTTAACGCACGTTTAACCGTACTTAGCCAGCGTTGGCAAGACGAGCAACAGCACAAAGCTTATTTACTGGCCGAAGGTAAGCCATTGCAAGAAGCACTAGCACTGGCCGACAACCCGCTGTTTAATTTAGATACTGAGCAACACGCCTTTATTCATGCCTCAAAGAAAAGCGTTGGCGTAAAACGCCTGGCGAAAATGTCCACCATTGCCGCGCTGTGCATGCTGACCCTGCTGGCTGTTTTTATGAGTGTAAGAAGTATTCAAGCTGAGCAATTTGCTAAACAAAAACAACAGCAGGCAGAAAGCTTATTAGGCTTTATGGTCGGCGAGTTCGCCGATAAATTACGTAGCGTCGGTCGCATGGATTTATTAGATGGTATCACCCAAAAGTCGATGGAATATTTTGCTAGTAATGATCAACAAACGAATGCATCAGCCACCTACAAAAAATTGAGTTATCAGAGCCGCTTACAACACGGTCAGGCATTGGCAGCAAAAGCAGAGGTTGCTTATTCAAGAGGAGATAACAGCAAAGCATTGACATCATTTACCGATTCTCAACACATTCTTCAAGCGCTCTATGATGAAACCAGCAACGCCCCAGATATTGAACTACTCAAACTATTGGGCGCAAACGCTTTCTGGGTAGGTCAAATAGCATTAAATGACAGAAAAGATGCTGAAACACTCAAGCAATTTGAACTTTACCGCGATTACAGCATTAAAATGAATCAAATTGCGCCAGACAATATCGATTCATGGATCGAATTATCCTATGCCTATAACTCACTAGGCAGTCTGTTTTATAACCAAGATGATTTCTATAATGCTCAACGCAATTTTGAACTCTCTTTAGAACTAAAACAAAAAGCTTTAATGCAGTCACCTCAAGACAGTTTACTTGCCTCATCTACAGCCGATACCTATTCATGGATAGCCAGTACCGCGATGAAACAAGGTGATTTAGAAGGTGCATTAGCGCTATATGCTCAAGGTCAGCATTTATTGGAATTACTCTTAAAAGAAAAAGCAAAAGATGCACCACTAATGGAGGTGCTCTCTTATATCTTAAGTCATCAAATAGCGATTTTAACCGCTCAAGCCAAGTGGCAGCTTGCATTTGATATGAGCAAACAGGCATTTGAATTATTGGATAAGATGCATAATCAAGACCCTGATAATAGCTACTGGAGGTTTGAAAGATTAAACATACAAGCCAAGCAGCTGATTTTAGCTGCCCACTTAATTAGCGAACAAAAATCATCACAATCAAGTTTTATTACCCCACTCGAATTATTCGCTCAATTTGCTGATCAATATTCTTTATCTGAGCAAAACAAAAAGTACTTAGAGCTTAAAACTATTAATCTGATTGCCGCCATAAAATATTTTCAAATACTAGGTCTGTGGCAGGAAAGTGAATTACTTCTAATCGAGCTAAACCAGCTATCGACTATAGCCCAATCAACACCAAGTTCTTTTTCAATGGAGGCTGCGCTACTATCTGCAACGCAAGCAAAACAGAATCAGCAGAAGCTAGCTATGGAGTCATACTGTCAATTAGCACTCTCTCATATACCTGAAAGATTTTATCTGTATGACATTGAGTTGAATCAAGCATTTGTTGCTGCCAACTTATGCCTAAAATCAAAAGTATCAATAACCGAGCAGTTAAATGCACTAGATCAAATGCAAATTAATATCTCACATCATTACCCACTTTTAACCTCTAAAATATCAACCCCACCATAAGGAAATAAAAATGTCATCTACCAATAAAATTAGTGTCACCGTAACTTATGAACAATCGAGCTTTTTATATAACGGCTCACCAAAGTGTCAACTAGTTGTACAAGAAGACACATCAATTAGATTCATCTTAGATACCGCGACAGCGGCTAAATATCGATTCGCGGGAGTTATTTTTGGTAATCCAAATGATCCTGATATCGGAAAAGTCAACATAAAGAACCAAGCCACTGAGTTAAAAATTCAAGACACATACTGTAACCATGACGATGATATTTCATTCAGAATCGTGTTAACGCCACTCAATACAAATGAATGCATTGTGAGCCCTGACCCACAAGTACTCAACAGACCTCCTCAAAATTAAATTTAAAAACAATAAGATACAACCAGAAGGTTAACAGAAGGTAGTTTTTTACTTTTTTCAATAAAGTGTGTGTCATCGAAATACATTTGTTTGACACACATTATATTTTAAAAGGGACTGACCATGATAACCTCTAACAAATATCAAGAAATCCATGACACATTAATTCGTGCCACCGAACTTGCTAAGGCGTTATCAGGTAAAAACTTCCCCACGCCAGATCCAAAAAATGTGTCTGTCGCTCCAGCACAAATGACGCTAACCAGCCCCCCAAAAACAGTATCGACACCAAAAATTATTGAGCACACGTTAGACCAAGCAACCCAATTATCTAGCCTAGGTTTTTTAATGAATGCCATTTCAGAAGCCATTTTTGTGGTCAATGATGAAGGCGTCATTGAGATGATTAACCAGCATGCCGCTAAACTTTTTGGCTCGCCAAAAGAGTTATTGATTGGTCAAAAGTGGACTAACTTTGTTAACTCAGCCTACCAACAAGAATACTATGAGTTGTTTGCCCATTGGCGTGAAACCTTCACCCCATTTAACCACGGCCCAAAAGAAATTATACTGCAGCGCGCTGACTCCAGTTTAGTCGATGCCGATATTTCACTATCGTGCTTACCTGTCGGTGAAAATGCCACGCCGTTAATTGTCGGGGTAATGCACAACCTCACTAGCCACAAAGAAAAGTTTGAAGAGCTCACCCGTTTAGCCAATACCGACAAACTCACCAGTTTAGCTAATCGTCATGCTTTTGATGAAGCATTGCAAAATGCCTGGGAAGATAGTATCCAGCATCAACAACCATTAAGTTTACTGCTGATTGATATCGACTTTTTTAAAATGTTCAACGACAACTATGGTCATATCAATGGCGATAAGTGCTTACAAAAAGTGGCTCAGGTGATTAATTCAGCCATGCCTAACCGCGACTGTTTAGCCGCCCGTTTTGGCGGTGAAGAGTTTACCGTTATTCTGCCTAACTTCAGTCAAACGCAGGCGCAACGAGTGGCTGAAAAAATTCAGCGCCAAATTAATCAAATTAAATTTACTGACATGGGCTTAACTCAAGAAGTAAGAGTAAGTGTCAGCCAGGGTATTGCCTGCGAGCAACAAGGCCAGTTTCGTACCGCTATGGCACTAATTTGTGCTGCCGATACCGCCCTTTACCGTGCAAAAGCAGAAGGCCGTAACCGTATTAGCCTAAGTTTGTAATAAGGTGGAATGACCAAGTCAGTTAGCACATTTTATCCTGTGCGCCTTAACCCAAAAACCGCCCTGTGGCATATTGCATCCAGCTATGTCGATTTGCCACTAGGGTAAGGTCAGCGGAACAAAATGAAAAAATAATTGATTTAAAATAACCCTTTTATGTTTTAGCGTCGTTTATATCCACAAATCATTTATCAGTCGGCCGCACTTTGCTGTAAATCTGGTCGATATCTTTATTTTTTGTGGAGTACATTTATGACATTACTAACTAAAACCTTTGCCCTTGCATCATTAACCTCAGTGCTAACCTTTACTGCATTACCTGGTCTTGCCGCCGATTACAACTTTCCCCACATTGAAACCTCAGGCGCCAGTGAAATAGTGATAGATGCCGATATGGCAGTGGTTAATATTGAAGTGGTGGTAGACGCGCCAACATCAAAAGCGGCTAAAGATGCCTCAGATAAAGCCATTAGCCAGTTTTTAAGCCGCTTGAAGCAAGCTGGCGTGGATAAAAGTGATATTCAAAGTGCCAATTTAAGCTTACACCCGCAATATCATTACCAAAAAAATGAACCCGCTAAATTAAAAGGCTATCAAGCCAGCCGCAGAATGACCATTACCGTTAAGCAACTTGAACAGCTTAACGACTTATTAGACAGTGCATTAGAGCAAGGCATCAACCGCGTAAACTCGATTGAGTTAACCTCAAGCAAGCGTGCAGACTTTATCGAACAATCTCGCCAAGCCGCGATTGAAGATGCCAAGCAAAAAGCCCAATCGTTAGCCAAAGGATTTGATAAAAAGGTCGATGGTGTGTGGCAAATTCGATACTTTGATCAACACCCTATTCAACCAGTACAGTACAAAATGGCGGCAGAATCGAGTGACGCCAATCAGGGTTATCAGCAAGGACAAGTGACCGTGAGCGATCGCGTTGAAGTGATATTTAAATTGAAGTGATTTTAAAGTTAAATGAATTTTAAATAGTCATAGCGGCTCACAAGCACGCGAAACTAGATTGTTATCGACATAATTGTCATTAGCATAAAAAAGTGGTCAGGCGTATATCGCCTTGACCACTTTTTTGTTCGCCCGTTAGAAAGTTAATTAGTGTTGAGTAACGATTTTTAGCAACCACAAGATAACTAAAGCGTTTTAAGTGTATTAAAGGACCTAAATTGGTAAGCGAGCCATATAATATGGTAATGCCGCATATACGATTGCTCTAGCTTTTTTTTTGCATTTACATTTCACCAACAGCGTTTTAACAACAAATTGACAGCGCTGTCAATCTGACGTATAGATACAAAAGTTTAAATATTTTGTAAAAAATAAACTGCGGATTTGTCCTGAATATAAATAGTTACGATGTCGTGGAGCAAAAACTAATCACGATTTAGTGGACGACTCAAAATGCATTCCAAACTATAAAATCATAAAATTAGGAGTAAAAAGTGAGTACTTTAACAAGATTAATCCCTTTAGCTATTACCCTTTCTAGCTTTAACGCATTCGCCAATTTTAGCCAAACAGAGCTAAACGAATTTGCCGACAAAACAAGCTGGTCATGGCAAGTGGTCGATAACTATCATAATGACGATAAATCGCACCTCGCCAATATTGAGTTAATCAATCAATCTAGTGTTGATTTACCTAAAGGCATAGCTGACTGGGTGATTTATACCAATGTTATTCGCCCTATTCTGACTAAGCAGTCCCAAGGATTGGCATTTCAATTTGTCCAAGGGGATCTTTATAAAATCACCCCGACAGTCAACTTTAACGGCCTTAAAGCTGGTGATAAGCTGACGATTCCCTTTGAAGCCGAAAACTGGGCATCTTCTTATAGCGACTTTATGCCGCGAAGCTTTATTACTCAACACTCACTTACCCCTGCAATTTTTAGCTCTACTGATACCGAAGATAGCAGCAAGTACATAAAGCCACTCAATCAGCCTGAGCAATACCAACGCTATAATACGCCTAAAGATCATTGGGAAAAACCTACCAGCACATGGCGTTATGACCGCTATAGTCCTACTCAAAAGTATGCGCTTACAGAAAACGCTGCCAAGCGAGTGATAATCCCGACCCCCAATAAGGTGAAGTACCGTAGCGCTAGCACTCTATTAACTGCTGATTGGCAAATATCTTACCAAGGAAGCTTAAAATCAGAAGCTCACTTACTATCAAAAACGCTAGATAATAAGCTAAACGGCTCGCTAAAAATCACCCCAAACCATCTACCAGCCCAAGATAAAAACCTTATTTCATTATCTATTTATAATGGTGATGAAAACTGGAAGCCTGAAAGTTACAGTTTAGACATTGAAAAAAATCGTATTAACATTATTGGTGCAGATAACGCGGGTGTCTTTTATGCTATTCAAAGTTTATTGAGTTTGACACCAAGTGGCACTCAGCCTCAAATTGAATTACCTCAACTTAGCGCCAACGATGCTCCACATTTTGAATGGCGTGGCTTTATGTACGATATGAGCCGTAATTTCCATGGCGTGGAAATCACCAAGAAACTCATCGACCAAATGGCACATTACAAACTCAATAAGTTACATTTGCACTTAACCGAAGATGAGTCTTGGCGAATAGAGATTGACGGCCTACCAGAGCTGACAGATTTAGGTAGCCAGCGCTGTTTTGACCTATCTGAAACTGAATGTATGTTGCCAACAAGAGGCTCGGGGCCTTTTAAAACCTCACAAACTAATGGCTTTTACAGCAAAGAGGAGTTTATCGATATTCTTAAGTATGCCAAGCAAAGGCATATTGAAGTCATCCCAGAGGTTGATATGCCAGGTCATGCCCGCGCAGCAATTAAGGCGATGGAACTGAGGCACGATAAGTTAATAAAGTCCGGCGATAAAGCAGGAGCTAATGCCTATCTGTTGTCTGACCCACTGGATAAATCCGTTTACTCAACAGCACAGTTCTTTAACGACAACTCCATCAACGTGTGTATGGACTCTACCTATAATTTTGTCGATAAAGTGGCTTATGAATTTCAACAAATGTACCGTCAAGCAGGTTTAAAGCTCACGAATATCCATATCGGTGGCGATGAAGTCGGCGTAGGCTCTTGGTCCGCGTCTCCTATTTGTAATCAATTATACCAAGCTGCCGATAGCGGCGTAAAAGGCCCTGCAGATCTTAAAGCCTATTTCACTCGTCGTGCAGCAGAAGTATTAGCCGCACGCGGGCTAAATATTGCACTATGGGAGGATGGTATTATGTTTGACACAATAACCCCCTTCCCTATCGATCAATTTCCTAATAAGAAAGTCTACGTTAATGCCTGGGATAATATTTGGGAATGGGGCGTATCGGACCGCGCTTATCGACTCGCAAATGAAGGCTATCATTCAATTCTTTCTATGGGCACCCATCTGTACTTTGATCATCCACAAGAGCCAGATCCTGCAGAACGAGGATTATATTGGGCAGCGCGCTATACCGATGTCGAAAAGGTATTTAACTTCATTCCTGACGATGTATACGCCAACGCGGATTTCACCCGTGCGGGTGAGCCAATTGATAACTTAGAAGACCTAGTTGGACGCGCTTTACCTCCGCTCAACAAGCCTGAGAACATTGCTGGTATTCAAGGACAAGTTTGGAGCGAAACAATTCGCACTCCAGAACAATTAGGACAAATGATTTTCCCGCGAATTATTGCTCTAGCAGAGCGAGGATGGCATCAAAATACTGTTCCTGCCGGTGAGCAACAAACGCAAACGCGCCAATGGGCTGAGTTTGCTAGTGTACTAGCGCTGAAAGAGTATCCAAAGCTTGAGGAAGCTGGGGTAAGCTTTTACTTGCCAATTCCTGGTGCCAAACGTATTGACAATCAAGTGCATATAATTACTCAATTACCAGGATTAGCAATTGAGTACAGCCTAGATAATGGTGAAAACTGGCAAGTGTATAATCAGCCTATAAGCTTATCTGACGCCATACAAGTTCGCTCACGCTCAGGCGAGCATACAAGCCGTGTAGGATACTTCGAGTAGATTATTGAGTAAGCCATGCTTGCAGCCAATCTATATTGGCTGCAAGCATCTCACTGCAATCATCTTATTGCAATTATCTGTTTGTAATCAATTACCTGAATGACTCTTTGGAACAAAACGTTTTAAGGTGCCATCGTATTGTGGAAAAAAGTGCTTAAAGTTATCGCACTTTAATACACAAAACTGCCTGAATTGCGCTAAAACGATTAATCGCTGTAGCTAAGCTTTTGTTACCGAGTCACTTTTTGCCATCATAGCGCGGCCAAGTAATACAACACCGACAATTAAAAATGGCACACTTAACCACTGCCCCGCTGTCATCAAGGTTTCACTATAAGCAGTTAGGCTGACCTTAACCGATTCAATCGCAAAACGTGCACTAAACACTAACACTAAAAATAGTCCAAATAGGCCACCGTGTTTTTGTTTCAATTGAGATGTACGATACAAGATCACCAGAATAATAAAGATAAACAGGTAAGCTAAGGCCTCATATAACTGCGCCGGATGACGCGGCAGCATATCAATACGTTCAAAAATAATACCCCAGGGTTTATCTGTTGGCTCACCTAGAATTTCTGAGTTGGCAAAGTTGGCCATCCGCACAAAGAAGCCAAAAATGGCCGTGGCAATCGCCAATCTATCAAGTAAAAATAAGAAAGGTAAACCCACTTTGCGCTTGTAATAGTACAAGGCCAAAATTGCCCCTAGTCCGCCGCCATGACTGGCGAGACCACCTTCCCAAATAGCGAATATTTTCATCGGATGGGCTAAGAAGTAACTCGGGTCGTAAAAGGCACAATGCGCTAATCTCGCGCCAACAATAATACCGATAACGCAGTAAACCAAAAAGTTATCGAGTGATTCTAAATCTAAGCCTTCAGCTTGATAGATTTTTTTCATTACCTGAAAACCCGCTGCTATTGCGGTGGCAAATAATGCACCGTACCAATGTACGGTCAACCCCATAAACGACACCAAAACAGGGTCTAAATTCCAAACAAAATGGTCCAACGTATACTCCAAACATCACAATCGATAATGGCGCTCATGCTACGCTGTTTTATCTCGCCCATAAAGCGACTTGAATTATTATTAATTGAATGCCTTTTTAGTGACAAAATCACGTAAAATAACGCTATATGATTTTCACGATGATGAGCCCTATGCCAGATTTGCCTCAACCAGCTGATACCCCTATCGAATGCCACATTGATATCACACATACCGCTTTGGATGCCGTGACCTTATTGTCACAGCAGTCGGGTTTGTCGAAGCAGGTGATTAAACAGGCAATGCAAAAAGGGGCGGTGTGGCACACCCACGGAAAACAGGTTAATCGTTTACGGCGTGCTAAAAAGGCATTGTCAGTGGGCGATAAAATTCATCTTTATTACAACAGCCATATTTTAGCCGAAGTTCCTGCTGCAGCGCAGTTGATGTTTGACCAAGGTGAATATAGCTTGTGGTACAAACCCTATGGCTTGCGTTGTCAGGCGTCAAAGTGGAGCGACCATACTACGATTAATCGTTATATTGAGCTAAACACTGAGCCGCAACGCAGTGCTTATATTATTCATCGATTAGACCGCGCAGCATCTGGTTTGATTATTATCGGTCACACCAAAAAAGCCACGGCAGCTGTAGCGAAGTTGTTTGAAATACGCCAACTAGATAAGTTTTATCAAGTAATTGTGCATGGCCGTTTTGCTGAAACAACCCAAACAATTGCAACCGATGTTGATGGTAAACCGGCGTTATCCTACGCCACTTTACTGGAATACAATGCCGCGCTTGATCAGTCAAAGGTACGGGTAAAGATAGCCTCTGGCCGTAAACATCAAATTCGTATTCATATGGCCAGCCTAGGCCATAGCGTAGTTGGCGATCGCTTACACGGTAATGCCCATAGTGACGCGCCTGATTTAAAACTTTGCTGTTGTGAGTTTGCGTTTACCTGCCCTGTAACGCATCAGGCTGTCACCTTCAATTTGCCCGAAGCACTTAGGCCGCAATTTGAATAGTGTGGCTTATAAGGTGACTTGAACCGCCAATAGCGATAGAACAGCATTAATGGTCTCCAGCATAATAATGGCGTTAATCATTAACGATGTCGCTAAAACTCGCCGTTAATAATGACTGTAAATCAGTTGGCGTCATTTGCAGCTCTAACCCTCTTTTACCTGCACTAATATACATGTCTGTTAAACTGGCGGCACTTTGGTGGATAACCGTGGCTAAGTGCTTTTTTTGCCCTAGCGGACTCACGCCACCTAATACATATCCTGTTGTGCGCTCAACCTTAGTCGTCTCGGCCATTTGCACTTTTTTCACTTTCAACGCTTTAGCCATCTTTTTGAAATTTAACTGCTGATCTACCGGTAATATTGCCACCGCTAGTTGGTGAGTATCGGTTTCGACCACTAAGGTTTTAAATACCCATGCAGCAGCCACGTTTAATTTTTCAGCGGCCTCTAAACCATAAGAGACCGCCGCAGGATCATGCTGATATTCATGCACGGTAAACTTAAGGCGATGCTTTTTGACTAAGTTAATTGCTGGCGTCATGTGAGATAAAACCTGTTAAAAATAGTAATGAATTAACCTCAACTCAGGCAAAGAGATAAGGTGACTTACAGACGATTAAGGTTATTCTATGCTATAACCCAATATCGCATATACATAATCACGTGCAGGATACATATATGAATCAGCTTTTTACGGCAGTAGTTTTCTCGGTGGGTTTAACCAGCCCTATGCTAATGGCTAGTTCCTTAACCCTGCCAAGCACGGCAGATATTATTGCCGTTAATGGTCAACCCATTAAAGCAGAGAATACTCTTGATTTAGCTGAGGGCGTTAACCAACTGGCTTTACGTTACACGGGATCATATCGCGACCGTGGCAGTATGGAGCGTTTTGAGTCAGAGGTAGTCATTATCCGATTTAACGCCGAAAATACATCCTACCAGCTTGTGCTACCCAACATCAGCCAGGCCAAACAGGCCAGCCGTTTTAATCAACAACCCAAGATTGTCATTAACAGTGCCAGCGGCCCAATTGCCATCCAAACCGATGTATTAATTAAAAATGGCTTACAACTCGGTCGCAATTACCAGCAGGAACTTGCGGCCTATAATCAAACTCAACAAGGGGCTGCTGTAAGCCAATTTGCCTCGGCTTACGCCGTTGCAGTGCCCGTTGCGCCGGTAAGTATTGCTCCACCACAAGGGGTAACCACAGCAGCGACGGTTGCACCTGTTTCGCTGGTACCCCCTAGCCCAATTGCCACATCCAAAAGTGTTGTGGAGCCAAAAACCATTGAACAGGATCAAGCTGAGATCCGTGAAATGCTTGATTATTGGTACAGTAAAGCCAATGAAAATACCAAGGCCGAGTTTAAACAAAGTATCAACTAAACATTGTGATAGAGAGTTTAAAGCCATAAAAAAAGGAGCTAAATGCTCCTTTTTGGGTGTTAACAGGGGTAGCTAATCAAGGCTTGGTTACATAAACCAAGCACGATAAGACTTGCCCTTTAATTTACCCTTGGTGATTATCGACATCGCTTTTTGCGCGACGTTACGAGATACCGCAACATAGGCGCGAATATCGGTCACTTTAATTTTACCAATATCGTTAAACTCAATACCGTTATCACCCGTTAATGCCCCAACAATATCACCTGGACGAATTTTTTGCTTTTTACCGCCCTCAATTTGAATGGTTTGCATTAGCGCTTGTAGCGGTGCTTTGTTTAATGCACTTAATGGAGGCAAAGTCGCGGCAACGATATCTTTGTTGAGCGCTTCTTCAATCATTGCCATTTTGTAGCCGTCGTTCTCGCCAAAAAAGCTGTAAGCGGCACCATGACTCCCCGCACGACCTGTGCGGCCAATACGGTGAATATGCACTTCACTGTCATAGGCTAAGTGATAGTTAAATACCGCATCTAAAGCATCAATATCTAAACCACGGGCAGCAACGTCGGTCGCCACCAGAATACGCGCACTTTTATTGGCAAACTGCAGTAACATTTGATCGCGATCGCGTTGTTCTAAATCACCATGTAACGCTAATACGCTGAAGCCAAACTCAAGTAATGAATCGGCAACCTGTTGGGTTTCACGCTTGGTATTACAAAATACAACGGCACTTTCTGGTTGCTTATCAAGCAGTAATAAACGCAAGGCTTCTAAGCGACCTTGGTTGTCTTCAATACGGTAAAAATGCTGTTCAATCGTTAAATTGTCGTGGGTAGATTCCACTTTAACCATCACAGGCTTGTACATGATACGCTCAGCAATAGACTGAATTTGCTCTGGGAACGTCGCACTAAATAGCAGTGTTTGGCGCTCATGCGGAGTTTGATCGATAATCGCGTCAATGTGTTCTTGGAAGCCCATTTCCAGCATGCGATCGGCTTCGTCTAATACCAACATATTGACATTGCTGAGGTCCAAGCGGTTACGATCTAAATGATCAATAATACGCCCTGGGGTGCCAACAATAATGTGAGCACCGTGTTCAAGCGAGCCAATTTGCGGCCCCATCGGCACGCCGCCACATAATGTCAGCACTTTAACGTTATGAATACCACGGGCTAGAGTACGAATTTCTTTAGCGACCTGATCGGCTAATTCACGGGTGGGACACAGCACCATAGTTTGAATACGAAAACGCTTTACATCCAGCTTGTTGAGTAATCCCAAACCGAAAGCTGCGGTTTTACCAGAGCCAGTTTTTCCTTGGCCTATAACATCATCACCCGCCAAAATTGGCGGCAAACTTTCGGCTTGAATTTGTGTCATAGAGTCATAGCCCATAGTGCTAAGGTTATCTAATAACTCGGGTTTTAAGTTTAATGATGAAAATGCCTGACGGGCAACTTGCGAAGGTGACTGACTCAAAGGAATATCCTGTGCTTAAAGCTAACGGAAAATAATAAGGCCAAAGCAAATGGCTTTGGCCGGAACGCGCTAATTATAGCAATAAACAGTCTACATTACTGCATCATTGTTTTTCGTCACGCTAAAATTTGCACAATTAAACATCAACTCAATGATAACGCACCAAAACGTCCTTGCTGATAATCCTCTACCGCCTGGTTAATTTCAGCTTGGGTGTTCATCACAAAAGGCCCCATGTGCACAATCTGCTCTTTAATGGGAGTTCCTGCCAAAATTAAACACCCTAATCCCGTTACCCCAGCTTGAAATGTTGCTAACATTTGTGGGTTTATACACAGCATAGTGCCAGCTGAAAATGATTTCGTTTCACCGTCAACGTTGGCAAATAACGTGCCTTGATACAGGTAAACATTAACCGCCTCAAAGTGGTTTAAGGCCAAATCGACCTGATTATTGGCCGGTAGCGTTAAATCCGCGATGGCGGCATTACCCGCCAACCCTTCAATACTGGTATTGGTGATACTAGAATCACGCATATCGGCAAACTGCCAAGTGCCCGCTAAAGCGGTAAGTGAAGCGCCATTGGCGTGAACAAGCGATGGATTTGGGATCATCGTAGTATCACGATAAATAGCCGGACGCATTTTGTCTTTCGCGGGCATGTTTATCCAGATTTGAAAACCATGTAAGCCTTCATTGGCATCCGCTAGCGGCATTTCTGAATGGATAACGCCACTGCCAGTACTCATCCACTGCACATCGCCTGCACGAATCGCTTTAACATTACCCATGTGATCACGATGTTCAAAACCGCCTTTCATTATATAGGTGAAGGTTTCGATGCCGCGATGGGGATGCGGAGGGAACCCGCCAATGAAATCTTGTTTATCATCAGATTTGATTTCATCTAGCATTAAATAAGGGTCAAAACGTTGCTGGCCAAAATCGGCGACACGCTTAATATTTACGCCATCACCGTCCATCGCTGGTCGCGCCTGAGTCTTACTGATGATATTCATATTGACCTCTAAATAGCCTCACTAACACAACAGTGTATCAGTGTATTGCCTCCACTTTATCGACTATTTAGTTGAAGATAAATTGCATAAAATGCGTAAAAACATTCTATTTATTAGAAAATGGCGAGGGCCTGTTGATCTTTGCTGGTTGAGTTTTGTTCCATTTAAAAAACGTTTTAAATGAGGCGAATAGATTGATGCCTAGCCATCTAAGCAAAAACCATTCAACAAAGAGTTAAACGTTTTTAGCCGAATCCTACGGGCAGCAGTTGTTCTCAATTTCGTTAAAATGGTTGTGATAAATATTCTTTCAAAATATTTCTATAGATTGCTCTTAGATTATTAACCCAATAAATATGTCACTCTTAACGCATTGAATAAATTAGGACGAATAACTAACAAAAACATTTTTGATCGCGCGTTATAATATATTCCCTAATCTTGATCTTGAAAATCTGATTTTAATTTCAGCAATTTACGACTTTTACCATGTAACTCAGCCCAGCCTTTCTTAAACCCCTCAAAACTAAAAAACAGTTCATCAAAGCTGCCATCGCTGATGGCAATAGCTAAGCCGCGTTCAATACGGTCTGCTAACGCTATATCGTTATTATTGACAAAAAAATAAATGGGAGATGGATAGTTCAGCAGCAACGAGCCTTCAATGACTAAACCTTTGCTAGCATGATTTGGTTGCTCTGACCAAATTTCATATAACCCTCGCGGAAAGTAATCAAAACGCTTATTCGCTAGCATAGGGAATAAAGAGTCGGGTTGAGCCACAGTGATCAATGGCATGTCATTGCCCACCAAAACATCGGCATCAGGCCATTGCGCCCCTTGCCCAGCAACAAACCCTCTCAAATCATCTAAGCTATTAACTTCTTGAAACTTTGAGTAATCATCTTTTCGAATAAGAAAAATACGGTAGCTATTGAGTCCCTTTAAAATAGAGACTTTAATTGGACGGAGCTGCCCTTGACGTTCAATACTGTTTGCGGTCCACATGACATTGAGTAAATGGGTATCTTTGGAAAGCTCAGCAATCAGCCTATTAGTAGTATATTTTTCATTGAGATAGGATATGTTATAGGGTCCATCTGTCAAAATTGTTTTGTCTAACGCCAATGCCAACAACTGCGGAAAATATGAAACATGGTTTTCAGTCAAGTCCTGGTCCATTGGTATGCGTACTTGTAATACAGAGCCTTGAACTGGTGTTGTTTTTAATACCAACTCTTGATTTGCATTGACCCCATTGCTCAAACAGAGCAATAACAACAGAGTGTTCATTGGTGAAAATAAGGCAGTAAAATACCTTAATACCATACCATCACAATCATAAATCACTTTGCGACTTAATCGTTTTGATGAAAAATTAACTATCGTCATGCAAAAACTCCCTGCCATTACATCCCAATATCGATGTTAACTATATACTATTTACGCAAGGGTCTGTTGATCTTTGCTGGTGAAGTTTTGTTCGAGATAAAAACGAATTAAGCGCGGCGAACAAAGAGTGCCTAGCAATCTAAACACTCTTTGTTCGCAAAAAGTTCACTCAACAAAGCGTCATTCGTTTTTAGCCGAATCCTTCGGACAGCGCTTGTTGGCCATTTTTACTGCATTATCGGCTTATTATCTAGAATAACTACACTGCAAAGCCTCTGCCTTGTATAAATGGCCAACAATTCGCTGCAAAACAACCTTAAAAGATCAACTGACCCTAACAACAAAGCAAAGAATGCTCCAAGCTGACAAATGCCATTTCACAGGCTTTGCAGTGATATGGTAGTTTCTGATTGAACCCAAATAGCGCTAAGCCAAGGGCTGTACCTTTTATTGAAGCTAGATTTTTAAGCTGCTAAAAATGGTGCATAGAGCACAGGATGGAATGCGGCTGGTCATTATCAAACATGACAAAAATAAAACTGCGAAGGGGCATAGCTAGGTAGGGTGAGATCGCGAATACTTTTCGTTCAATTAGTAGACGTTTATTAAACGAATATCAACCGCATGGACGCGGTTATTGTTTTATATTTGGGCCATCATGGATGATTTCACGGCGTTTCGTTAAATAAATTTTCACGATTTGTATAAAATCCAATCACTCATGCGATAGCCCTGCATAGCTAGGGGGAATAAGCTAAAGCACAACCACAAACGTTGAAGGTATTGTGCGTGGTTATGCTGTAATACAGAGCGTTAGGTTACAGCTCATACTCGATATTTAACTTGCGAATAAGCCAGTCGGGAAATTTATGCCAACCACTATAGCCAGGTGAAGCGTCATACTCCTCATCACCGGATTTCCAGCGAATACTGCCATCGGCTTGCTTGGTGACATGCCAGTAAAGATCGTCTTTATGACTCAGCAAATAAGTCTCTAAAATCTGCGCAAACTCAGGACTTTGAATTAACATGCCAAATTCGATATTAATGAAGTCTGATCGCGGATCAAAGTTTGATGAGCCAATATAAGAATATAAGTCATCAAAAACAAAGGTTTTATTATGGAAGTATGTATCTGCATGATAAAAATGATCATCATGAATAGCACCATCTTTATATTCATAAAGATTAATGCCCATATCTAATAATACTGGACGGTGCTCTTCAAAATAAGCCGGAATAAAACCAGAGTCATTTGAAGCCGATGAGTTAGTTAACACTGTCACATCTGCATTATTAGCGGTTAATGTTTCAAGCATCGCATACTTACCATTAGTAGGAATTAAGTATGGCGTTGATATTAAAACTTTTTTAGCATTATTTACCGGCTCACTCATAATATTTTCGACTCGGCGTCTAAAATACGGCTTGCCATCCTGCATTTTAGCTAAAGAGTCAAATACAGGCATGACCAAAGCAGGGGTATAGTTAATCACCGTTAAGTTGTTCACTTTAACGTTAATGGCATTAAACACATCTGGGCGCTCGGTAACGTGTTGCTCATAGGTGGCATCAAACACCGTATACTCGCCAGCTTGCTTAACCTCTATTAACATTTCAATTGGCACCAGGTGCTTGGTGCCCCATAACATATTAAAATTATTTTCAAAGGCGGCAATCACTTCACCTTTGAATACAACATCAAAGTCAAAAAAGTTAGCTTCGGTGCTATAACCAAAATAATCATCGCCAATGTTTCTGCCACCTAACACCATAGTGTGGCCATCAACATTGAAATACTTTTCATGTAGCCGATTATCTAACTGTTGCTGATGAATTTGAAAGTCCATCGCGCGCCCCATCCAGCCCATGCCACGGGAATTAAAAGGGTTAAAGATGCGAATGTCGATATTTTGATGATGGGCTAATTCTGCCATCCATTTTTCATTGAATATTAATAAATCATCAAGAGTGATGCGAACTTTTACCCCTCGGTCTGCTGCAGCTTTGATCTCAGCAAACAGCATTAAACCTGAAGTGTCTTTGTTCCATGAGAAATAGGTCATATCAATAAAGCTTTGCGCTTGTTGAACAAACTGAATTCGGCGTGCTATTGCTTCATCAGCTGCTGGAATTAAATAAAGCTGTGCAGGATATCTAGGGGAACTGTAGTCAGCCTCAAAGTCGGCTTCAACATCTGGAAATGATGATGCGCAGCCTGTTAGCACTAAAATAGCGGCGGTAAATACTGTCGTAGTTATCCATTTACTAAAAGTGTGAAAAATCATTATCTTCCTTACAATAATGCTGAATAAAATTACGGCTAGCGTTTGCTAGCCGTAATTTTAACACTGACAGGTATTTTACTTATCAAAATAGCCAAGTATTAAACCTAAGCTTTCTAGACCAGATAAGCGACCATCTCTTAATTCTGGGTCAAGACCCGCTTGTTTTCTTCTATCCCAATCAGCTTCAGTCTGAATGCTGGCGTCGGCACCAATCACTAACACACTGTCATCTGCGGTAGTAAACTGATAATTGTCAAACAAGGCATCGCTAAACCATAAACGCGATAGTTTATCCATTAACGCGGCATCAGACTCACTTGGGGTAACCTTATTACCGGTTACAGTGTAAGGCTTATTAAATACAAACGGTAACTCAGCACCCGCGCACATTTTACCAATACAACTGATTGATCTAATCAATGTTCCAAGTTCAAAGCTGGTTGAATCATTACTGGTGGTCCACACATTAAAACTTGGTTGATAATCAAAATTGTATAATGTTACCGATTGCGCTGCTGTGTCGCTAGTTTGCTTAGCTTTAACATGCGCAGGACCGCTAAATAACATGTCATTGGTTAACAAATTAAATTGCGCCATATTACCCGTCGCACCGGTTAATTCATTTTCTGCATTCGGATAAAAGTCAGTTAATGCGAACACGTTATCAATTAATTCACCATTGCCTAAACCAAAGAAAAAACGGGTAATAGGTTCATAAGCGGTACTCGGTAAAATATCACCTAACTCAAGTTGAGCTTCAATCTCGTCAGCCGTCAACCCCATTAACTGTTGCTCTAATAATGCCAAGTTATCTTGCGATGCTAACCAAGCCTCAATATCGGCCGCGGCGGCATCTGGGTCTTCTGGTGCATTATTTTGCTGCTCAATCAACTCAATGATAGTAGGGATCAGCGATGTTAAGCTAGGTACAAATGACACAGTTCTAGAGTCATTGGTGTTAAAGCCTAATACCGTCGGTACATTTAGCGCCGTTAACGCAGGCTGTGCTTGCAAATGATAACCTTTCACTTCTGGCTCAAAAATCCCCCCTCTTGGGCGATAGTCCATATAAGGAGCAAAAGGTTTCATGTTAGCAAACGGTGTGATTTCTGCGCTTAATTTTGATGTAAAACACAAGCCGCTACCAACTAAATTATCCAGGTCAATGCAGTCAAGCCCTGACCATGCACCAATTTTTGCTAATGGGTTGAGTGCTTTTTCTTGCACTTGCATAATTTGTTCAAGGGTTAAGTCATTAAGCGAAACGGCAGCTGTAGAGCCAAATAATTCATCGCCATAAGCTTGTAACTTACCTTGATAAGTTTTTGCTTGGTTATAAGATTTGTAATCAAACCCATAAGGGTTTGATTGCATGATGGCGCGTTGGAAGTAGGTACTACTGATAACTTCCTCAGTTTCAGTTTGTTGCAAAATGCCCACCGACATCGCACCCGCACCTTGACCAACAAGGGTGACTTTTTCTGGATCACCGCCAAAGGCGCGAATATTGTTGTGCACCCATTCAAGCGCACGTTTTTGATCGCCTAAACCAAAGTTACCACCTTGTGGATTTTTAGCACCATCAAGCCAATAACTGCCTAAAATACCTAAGCGATAATTTAAACTCACCGCAATAAAAGGTTGGCCATCGTTAGCCCCTTGTGCAACTACGTTGTCAGCTTGAACAACAGGATCTGAACCCGAACCAAATTCAAAATCACCACCATGAATAAACACATATACCGGCAAATCAGCAGATTCAACGGTATTTTCAGGACGCCAGATGTTGAGGTTTAAACACTCTTCAGATTGAGCTTGTTTGGTCAAGGCTAATTGCGGACAGGCATCACCAAATTCGGTAGCATCGGTTATCTCGCCAATATCTGCTAAGGTGCTGTGCTCAAATCGAGCCGCTGTTGCATAAGGAATACCTTTAAACGCTTCTAGCTCAACACGTGTTGGCTCGCCTTCAAGGTTATTTATCACAACTGACTCTTTGAGTGCTTGAATGGTATTAGCACCAATTTGTACATCAATTTGCTCAGTCGGTAACGGCTCAACCACCGGGATCTCTGGTTCTGGTTCTGGAGTATCTTTGTTATCACTACTGCCACATGCAGCTAGTGATAACGATATCAACACAGCAATAGTTGAACGGTAAAAAGTTGTCATAAATATACTCCATTTGTATTAGATTCCTATGCCTCAGTCTATTGGATAATACGACCCTACTTAAATTAGACTGAGATACGGCATTGTAATGTGTTTGTTAATGAGAAGTATAGTTCTCAATAAATTTGATACCAAATAATCTCTTATGTAGGACAGGGTGAGGTGAGAACGTGAATGCTCACTTTTTACCCAAAACCTAAATTTGCAACAAGAATTTGCGCTAAGTAACCAATTTCCATCGCGGCCATTTTGGTCTTCCTTCGGATAGTTGCTTTGCGTGAAGTGTCATTTCTCAACATATTGATTGCCATATGACGAACTGCCGCAAGGCGGCTTGACGCTCCTCGTTCATTACAAACGCTTCCTCACTACTACGAGTAACTCCGTCCAAGTATCACGCATCGGTACTCTTATACTTATCAATTCACTGGCTTGCACTTCTCCCTAAACATTGTGATGACTGATTAGGAAAAAAACATCAAAGAGTGGGTAACTCACCTTTGCAGATTGTCTTAGGTCTTCTAATTGAGACAAAGTGTTTTGTAAAGGCGTCGTGCAACACAATCTACTAAAAAGAGAGTATATGATCACAACTAAAAGTGATCGTCAAATCGAGCCATTATCTGTGCAAAAAAACGTTCACGATCTCACCCTGCATTGATACGCCTCTATTTAAGAGGTCGAATAGTATTAAGATTTTATAAAATCTCTTATCCAGAGTGCCATTATTCTCTTCAAAACGGATAAAAATACAAATGAAGCTGAATTAACATTTAACTGTGGCGTTGATTATATATTTCCATGTCGTAGCTATACACAACACATTTATTACGGCCATTTTCTTTGGCTTGATAAAGGGCTAAATCTGCTTTTTTACACAATTCTTGAAAACTATGAAGCGCAAAAGCCTGACATTCTGCCACCCCAATACTGACGGTCACCTTGGTATTACCATTAAATGCCGAACGTTCGATCTCGGTACGGATCCTTTCAGCTAAATATGAGGCCGTTTCTAGATTGGTATTAGGCACTGTAATAACAAATTCCTCGCCACCATAGCGACCAACAATATCAATTTTTCTCACACTGCGCTTGATAACCGAGGCGACATTAATAATCCCTTGATCACCAGCATAATGGCCATGTTCATCGTTCAATTGTTTGAAAAAATCGATATCAATCATAATGACGCTGATAGGCTCATCTTTTTTAATCGCCATATCGATGGCTTCATTGGATAACCGCTCTAAAGACATGCGGTTATACAATTTACTTAAACCATCCAAATCTGCTAGCTTTTTAGTTTTACACAGCATGTCGAACAATTTAACCAACAACCATAAAATAATGACAAACATAGACACGATGACCAAACGACCATATATGTTTTCAACCACTAAATTTTGCAATTGCTCTTCAGAAAGCTGATAAGCAACGTAAAACTTTCCTTTAATCAAATTAGATAAAATGTAATAACCACCAGAATATTGGGCTAATGTATAATTAACAACCTGTTCATCGAGTTTAAAGTCCACATTATCTAAGTCTTTAAATGCCTTATTGGCAATCACCTGACCTTTATCAGAAATCAGGCTAATGTCATTATCCAGTGCTGATAAATCAGAATGTAACACTTTATTCAGGTAATCCAACCCCACATCTAATGACACAGCTCCTTTAAAAACATCATGATAATAAACTGGAGTGGATACCGAAATCATCAATCCAGCCCCAGCTGCATCATCATACAAATCAGATATCCGAGTCTCTTTATTTGGGTTTTCCTCTGGAGTAGCGATGAGCCAGAAAGGCTTAGAATAATTGTACTCTGTAAAGTGGAACTGCTCTATCGGCACACTTGGGCTCAGTAAAATAAACCCTTTTTGAGAGGTATAATAAGACCATATAAATGGGTGACTTTTAGCTGCGATAGGTGCGGATAAATTCAAGCCTAATAGCACATTGATTTCAGACCACATTTCAGCATCCACATCTTGCATTGAACCTATACCGGTTAAATTGGCTGTCAATGGATGACCGGCAATGGTCTCGTTACCTTGCAAACCAAAAGCATTTAATTCAGGAAAGTTTTTAAATGAAGATATTAATGGATGAGGATTGGATATATCGTATAAATCGAAATTGAAAATCAGTTGTTCTTTGATGGATTCATTGTAAGCAATAGCCACATCTAACAACTGGCCCACCTCACGCTCATTGTCTTTTAATGTAGAAATAAGCTGCTTTTCAATATGGCTATGGCCCTGATGATAGACAGCTACAAGGCCTCCTCCCCAAAGGATAATGATAAGAAAGTAAAAAATTTTCATATCTTACTCTTCGACATAATGTGTTGTGTACCTGCCAATCAATGAACATTCGATTCCAAAATACGACTCAAGTGTGGGGCAATATGTGAAACTTACTGCATTTATCAGATTAGCAGTGATTTACATATCTTGCTGAATACTTACTCTAAAATCTCCACTATTTCATTTTTATATGTGAGGTTAAGCAAGATAATGATTACGGCAGGTTAATGCCTAAGTTTTTTGAGGTAAAAGCGTGTTAATCAAGGTAAGTAGAGCGTGCTAAAACGAACTCAATAGAGCCTGTTTATCTTGACTAATAAAGGATTGTTCAAGATATAAATGAATTAAGCGCAACGAGTTAATTTGTCATCAACGAATATTCGCAACCTGATGTAGGCTTAGCACGCAACTGATTGTGAAAGCGGATGATACTTTGCTACTTATAGGTAATAGTCACCACTTGTAAATAATGATAAATTACACTTATTTTTTATATGCTTACGTTATTTTTTACTGTTATAACCAGAGGTTGTGTTATGGGTGTTGCTAAAAAGATATCTCTTGTATTGATAATGTTGCTGGCTTTATCCAGTTGTTCTTTACTCGAAGTAAAATTAGAAAGTGGTATAGAACCACTACCACAAACGCAGCTAAATATGCGCGTGTTTAGCCGAGATTTCAGCCACACCTTTTACAGCGAAGTAGAAACCAGTGCAGACAAAATCATTTTATTAGCATCTAACCCTGAAAGTAACCCCCTCACCACATCTGAGTTTGTGGCATTAAAATCAAATAGTTTAATGTGGAAAATTAACAGCGAACAAGCTTTACAGCGCGCCATATTTCAAGCATCACCAGTATCAGCAATGGTTGATACCTGGGTATTAACCGCCCAGATGAACGCCTTTTTCTCATTGGGCAATGGTCATCAGCTTTTTGGCGAACATCAAGCCATCGCCATCGCCGCAAGTGAGCGTTTACAGGCTAATTTTGAACAGACCATTAAAGGCTTTGTAAAAACAGGGGAGTTTGAACAATATAAACAATTTATCACCCAATATGTTGCTGAACACCCCATTACCGATATTACGTTTACCCGCACATCCGCTTTTAATGCGTGGTTAGCATATCGAAATATCAGCGAATTTGAAGCGATTACAACCTTTGGCTCTGTGCCTGAGGTGATGAGTGACATTTCAGATCGCATGGCAATGATCGCAGATCAAACGCCTAAGTTATTAACTTGGAAAGCTGAATTGTATGCACTGCATTCCAATATCAGCGCCGATGAATTACAAAAAACCTTAGCCAGTATTAACAACACATCTGCCCGTTTTCAGCAATTAATGGCACAAAGCCCCGAAATGATGGCCAGTTTAGCCAGTGATTTACGCAAAGAGCTAACACCACTGTTAACCCAGTTAAGTGAGTCTACTGATGATAAGTTGGCGCAATTATCCATTGAGCGTCAGGCATTAGAATTAATGGTTAAAAATGAGCGAATAGCGCTAGAAGAAATGATCACCCGCGAGCGCATTGCCGCTGCGGCAAATCTGGATGATATTTCAAAGCATACCGTAGAAGTGGTTTTTAAAGAATTAACCCATACACTAAAAAGCTTGATTCTATACTTTGTGTTATTCCTATTTGTGATCTTTTTTGCACCTTTAGGATTAGGTGTATGGCTAGGTAAGCGAATGGCACTTAAGTCAGAAATGAAAAAATAATCGGAAGATGAGCTGAACGTCTAACTAGATACTGTTTAACAGAGAAACGAGCATGACGGTGAATGATGTGACTAATGAAGCAATGACTTTTCACCATCACTATGCCAAATGCTATTTAAGCAATATCGACTGCATTTGATTTTACATAGAATGGCACCTAAATTGAGCCTGAAGCTCACTGTGCTATTAGCACCTAAGATTTTCTTTTTGTTTTAAGTCTTGTGTAACCAGCTCTTCAATGAGTCCATCTTGTGTTTGATAACGTTCAATAATGCGTTTGATTGCCCGCTTGGTTGTTAAAGATAGCTGTCTTTGTTTTTGATTTGTTTTTCCCCGGCTAATTAATTTGAACAATTAACATAAGTTTACTGCCATAAGATGCTTGTTAAATGTACAAAATTACACATTTATTATAAAACAGCTACAATTTATGCACTGCCATCCGGAGTTAACTATTATGTCATACACTGCTGCCATTAATCAGTCCAAAGTAGACGATTCCACCTTTGAGATTGATACATCAAAAATCATTGTTCCAAATGAAATGTTTGATAACTGGCAACAGACCTTAGATTTGCTTTCAGAATTAGCCAACACCCCTGTTTCACTAATCATGCGTGTTCATAAGGCAAGCATCGAAGTATTTGCCTCAAGTCGGACTAATGGCAACCCTTATAAAAAACATGATAGCGAAAATTTAGGGCACGGCCTTTACTGTGAAACCGTGATTAATGAAGAAAAAGAGCTCCATATTCCTAATGCTCTTAAAGACGATCTTTGGAGTAACAACCCTGATATAAAACTAGGCATGATCGCCTATTGCGGTTTACCACTTCGTTGGCCTAATCAAAAAGGGATATTTGGAACGATCTGCATGCTTGATAACAAAGAGCATGTTTATAGCGAAAATTTTCGTAGTCTTCTGGCGCGTTTTCAAAGCGCGATTGAATCAAATTTGATGACCCTATATCAGCAAACTAAATTACAAATCCAGAATCAAGAGTTAGAAAGAAAAGTACAACTTCGCACTCAAGAGTTAGTTGAACTCAGTGAAAAGTTAATAAAAGAAATTGAAAATAGTGCCCTAACTGAAACAACACTTGAATACCACAAAAACTATGACCCACTCACAGGATTACCAAATCGCATCACCCTAATCAATACATTATCTAGCATGCTAGAAAAAGGAAAGCCTAAAGATAAAGTCTCTGTACTGTATCTTGGATTACGTAATTTTAAATCAATTAATGATAGTTATGGTTACTTGATTGGCGATAAAGCACTTTTAATATTAAGTCAGCGTTTACAAAAACTGATTAATAAAAATACCTTTATATCTAGGATTGCAGGCGTCGAATTTGTCATTATTCAAACACATGAATCTTCTAAAAATGCGATATTTGAGCTGATTGAATCTGCATTAGGCTGTTGCTCTACTCCTTTTACTATCGATGACTTCACCATCACCATTCCCTCAAGTATGGGAATTGCGCAAGCTCCTAATGATGGGATTGAAGCCATTTCGCTTATTCAAAAAGCCAGTGCGGCCATGACGATAAGCAAATCAAATGGATCAAGCCATAGTTTTTTTAACCAACACACTCAACAGAACTTAAATCTACGCTCTCAACTTGAATCACGGTTAATGGATGCATTAAATAAAAATGAATTAAGCCTTAATTATCAACCGCTAGTTCATCTTAAAACACAAAGAGTTGTTGGTGCAGAGGCATTACTTCGTTGGCATAATCCAGTATTAGGTAATGTCCCTCCTGATAAATTTATTTCTTTAGCGGAACGAAATGGCCAAATTATTGATATAGGTAATTTTGTACTTCACACAGCACTGTCTCAAACGGCTAAATGGTATAAAGCCGTAGAGCATGACTTTAAGATTGCAATTAATATTTCACCATTACAAATCCGTAATCCTCGCTTTATTGAACACGTTGCAGACTTGCTTAAACTATATCAACTACCAGCTACCGCTTTAGAGCTTGAAATAACTGAAGGTTTATTATTACAAGATGAGCACATAGCTCACTTTACAATTCAAAAACTACAACAACTTGGGATAAAAATCTCGTTAGATGATTTTGGTACGGGTTATTCATCATTAAGTTATTTACAAAAATACTCATTTAATACCCTAAAAATAGATCGCTGCTTTATAAAAAAACTAGAAGAAAATAAACAAGATAGAGAGCTAACTAAAACCATCATAGCGATAGGTAAAAAACTCAATTTAGAAGTGATTGCTGAAGGCGTTGAAACCGTCAATCAAGATGCCTTTATTCGCAAAGAATGCTGTGACTTGGGTCAAGGTTATTTTTATGGCAAACCAATGACTGCTGAACAATTTGAAAGCACTTTTATCCATAAAAAGTGCACTTGATCATCGAGTTTACACACCTCATTGATTTTAATGTATCAGCAATAATCCTAGAAAATACTGACTTTAAGTCAGCCAAAAGGGCCTTAATAAAGACCCTTAAACACATGGAACAAATTAACTAACCTCAGATCGCGAGAATAAATGCATATTAAACAGCTCTTTGCTGCGCTCACAGCTTTGAATTGGCTTGTAATAGACTCGCTATTGAAGTGTCAATTCACCTTGTTATCAGCACCACATCAAATTTACTATAAGCAATTGAATATTAAGAATATCAATTACCCCTTAACCCGAGTCGAGGTTAAATACATTTTTAGCTTCGCAGCCCAATACCACGAGAAATCAGATAATAAGCCACAAACCATAACGTGGCACAAAAGCCGACCATGATAGCTATCGATAAAGGAATGCTAATATCAGCAAAGCCTAAAAAGCCATAGCGGAATACGTTAATCATATACACCACAGGATTTAATCCTGATACGCCTTGCCAAAATTCTGGCAACAATGACAACGAGTAAAACACGCCACCAAGATAGGTTAATGGGGTTAATATGAAGGTGGGGATAATACTGATATCGTCAAAGCTTTTAGCAAACACAGCATTGATTAAGCCGCCAAGGGCAAACAGTACTGAGGTTAAAAATACGGTCATGATCACTAGGCCAACATGATGCAAGCTTAGATTGACAAAAAACATCGCCACTAAGGTCACAATCAAGCCTACGCATAAGCCTCGGGCGACACCGCCGCCAACATAACCAGCAATCATCACATAATGCGGTACGGGTGCTACCATGATTTCTTCAATGTTACCTTGAAACTTAGCACTGTAAAACGATGATGCTACATTAGAATAAGAGTTAGTGATAACTGACATCATAATTAAACCTGGGGCAATAAACTCCATGTAACTTACGCCACCCATCTCACCTATTCGGCTACCGACCAGATTACCAAAAATCAGAAAATATAAGGTCATGGTTATCGCTGGCGGTACTAAGGTTTGCACCCAAATACGAGTAAAGCGGTTAATTTCTTTAATCAAAATACTTTTAAAGGCTATCCAATAAAGCTTGTTCATTATTTCGCCCCTTTGGCTTTTTCGACTAATTCTACAAATAACTCTTCAAGACGGTTTGCTTTATTGCGCATCGATAACACTTCAATATTCAATACACTTAGCTGGTTAAATAAGTCATTGAGGTTATTGGCTTTAGCCACATCAACTTCAAGTGTGTGATTATCGACAATACGACAGGTCATATTGGTTAACGTTGGCGCGCTTTGGATGTTATGGCGTAAATCAAAAATAAAGGTTTCTACATCCAGTTTGCTGAGTAAGCTTTTCATGCTGGTGCATTCTATCAATAAGCCTTTATCAATAATGCCAATATTGCGGCACAGCATTTCGGCTTCTTCAAGGTAATGAGTCGTCAAAATAATGGTGACGCCTTGCTGATTAATTTCCTTTAAAAACTCCCACATTGAGCGGCGTAGCTCAATATCAACACCTGCGGTAGGCTCATCAAGAATAAGTAATTTAGGCTCATGCATTAATGCGCGGGCTATCATTAAACGGCGCTTCATGCCACCTGATAACGTACGCGCCTGACTGTCGCGTTTTTCCCATAAATCTAACTGGGATAGATATTTTTCAGCTCTTTGAAAAGCGATGTGCCTTGGTACACCGTAATAACCAGCCTGATTAACCACAATTTGTTGTACGGTTTCAAACTGATTAAAGTTGAACTCTTGCGGCACTAAACCAATGCATAATTTAGCCTCTTCAAGCTGTTTATCAATATCAAAACCAAATACATTCACGCTGCCAGTGGTTTTTTGCACTAATGAGCTAATAATACCAATTGTGGTCGACTTACCTGCACCGTTAGGGCCAAGCAGGGCAAAAAAATCGCCTTGTTTTACGGTTAGACTGATGCCTTTAACGGCCTGAACTCCGCCTTTATAGGTTTTTTGCAGGTTTTCGATCACCAAGGCATTGGCGTTATCACTCATGTGGATATCCTTTTCTGATCTGTTGATAAGGGTGAAAAAAACTCCCGCATTTGCGGGAGTTATTAGGGTATTTGTTTACTTACAGCGGCACAACTTTGGCGATGTAAGGTAAGTTACGATATTGCTCTGCGTAATCAATACCATAACCTACGATAAACTCATCAGGAATTGTCATACCAATAAAGTCAACTGGCACGTCCACTTCACGACGTTCTGGCTTATCCAATAAGGTACACAAAGCTAAACTTTTTGGGTTGCGCAGTAATAAAATCTCACGCACCTTGTTTAGGGTGTTACCTGAGTCAATTAAGTCTTCCACAATTAACACGTCACGATCGCCAATATCAGATTGTACATCTTTTAAAATTTTTACATCGCGAGAACTAGTGGTGGCATTGCCATAACTTGATACTGACATAAAGTCGATTTCGACATGGCCTTTTATACGGCGACATAAATCGGCCATAAAGACCACTGAGCCTTTTAGTAGGCCAACCATTAATAAGCGCTCACTGTTGGCATAGTGGGCGTTAATACGCTCGGCAAGTTGGTCTAAAGTATTGTTGATTTCTTCGGTTGAAATCATAGGTTCAATCGTGTGTTTCATACTGTTCTCAATTATCGATATTTTGGGGGGCGTCAACGCCATAACCCCAGCGATTTGTCAGTGCGTGTGATATTCCCAAATGATCCAGAATTCGGGAAACCATGAAGTTTACCAGATCTTCTATCGATTTGGGATTATGATAAAACCCTGGTGCGGCAGGCATGATGGTTGCACCATTGCGCGTTAGGCTTAACATATGCTCTAAGTGTATGGCGCTAAAGGGAGTTTCCCTAGGAACAAGAATTAATTGACCGCGCTCTTTTAATACCACATCGGCTGCACGTTCTAATAAATTATTACTCATTCCGGTTGCAACTGCGGCTAATGTGCCCGTTGAACAAGGGCAAATAACCATTTGCTTCGGCGCCGCACTGCCTGATGCTGGCGGCGAAAACCACTCATCTTTGCCTAACACGACTAACTCACCCGTCAGGGCGATTTTTTGCTCAGCAAAATAACTCAATAATTGTGCTCGCGCCTTTTCAGGATTTGCGCTCAATTGCAGAGCATGTTCTGTGGCTAATACCACTCTCGCGGCGCTAGATATCATCAAAAAAACCTGATAGTCGGCCGCAAGCAGACATTGCAGTAACTTGATGCCGTAGGGTGCACCTGATGCTCCGGTCCACGCTAGGCTAATTGCTTTCTCTTTTCTGGCATAAGCCATGATTTTTCCTTATTCGGTGAGCGCCATAACCACTGATTTAGCGCATGGGTTATTGGCTCAGCAATGCCTGAATAATTTGCTGATGAATCCCATTAAAACCACCGTTACTCATTACCACAATGGTGTCACCTGGTTTAGCTGATTGACAGACCTTAGCCACGATATGGCCAATATCATCGCTCACCGTAACGGGAAGGGTTGCCGAGCGCATGTTGTCGGCAATATCCCAGCCCACGTTACTGGCCTGATATAACCAGGCTTCGTTTGCTAAAGCCATTGAGCTGGCTAAAGTGTCTTTGTGAACGCCACTTTTCATGGTGTTTGAGCGCGGCTCAAGTACCACAATGATTTTGCCATCGCCCACTTTAGCGCGTAAGCCTTTTAATGTGGTTTCAATCGCAGTTGGATGATGAGCAAAGTCATCATAAACCGCGATATTATTTGGCGTGGCCAGTAATTCCATCCGGCGTTTTGGCGGGCTAAATTGGGTTAATGCTTCAATCGCATTAATCGGGGTAACGCCAACATGCCTTGCTGCAGCAATGGCCATTACCGCATTTTCAATGTTGTGTTGGCCAATTAAACCCCAGTCTAAAATCCCCTGTGATTCGCCTTTAAAAAACACTTCAAACTGATGACCATCTGCGGCAATACATTTTCCCTGCCAACCGTTTGTGTCCGCTTGCTGGCTAAAGGTCTCTTGCTCGCTCCAGCACCCCATATCAATCACTTGTTGTACGGCTGTAACATCTTTAGGCCAAATCACTTTGCCTTCGCTCGGTACGGTACGGATGACATGGTTAAACTGACGCTGAATGGCGGCTAAATCGGCAAAGATATCAGCATGATCAAACTCAAGATTGTTGATCACTAACGTGCGTGGGCGGTAATGGACAAACTTAGATCGCTTATCGAAAAATGCACTGTCATATTCATCGGCTTCAACTACAAAAAAAGGTGAATTGCCTAAACGAGCAGACACACCAAAGTTTTGTGGCACACCGCCGATTAAAAAACCGGGCTCGTATCCACAGTATTCTAATATCCAGGCCAACATGCTTGAGGTCGATGTTTTACCGTGAGTGCCGGATACAGCAAGTACCCAGCGGTTTGGCAAAATATGTTCTGACAAAAATTGCGGCCCAGACGTGTACTTAATACCGCGGTTTAATACGGCTTCAACACACGGATTACCTCGGCTCATGGCATTACCAATCACCACAAGATCAGGTTGGTCTTTACCTTCTTCACCTAGTTGGGAAGTGTCAAAGCCTTGAATTAATTCTATGCCCTGCTGCTCTAGCTGTGTGCTCATCGGTGGATAGACATTGGCATCGCTGCCCGTCACTTTGTGCCCCATTGCGCGTGCTAACAATGCCAAACCGCCCATAAAGGTGCCACAAATGCCAAGAATATGTACGTGCATGCAAAAACTCTATTTAAGAACCATTGAGCGTTATTCTACCCAGTAGCAAAGGCATTGTCAGTTAACAATGCCTTAATTTAACTTCATATTAGTTAATCGGGTTTGCATCAAAGTTTTTATGCTGCCAAAAACTCTGCTCGGGTAGATGGATTGGCTTTGAAGCTGCCGCCTAATGCGGTTGTTTGGGTGCTTGAGGTCGTGTCCATGATGCCACGCGACTTAACACAATAATGGGTAGCATTAATGCTAACGGCCACATCTTGGGTATCCAGCAAGGTTTGCAATGCCACCAATACTTGCTGGGTTAATCGCTCCTGTACCTGTGGACGCTGGGCAAAGAATCTCACTATACGATTGATCTTCGACAAACCAATAATTTTACCTTTAGGTATATACGCGACCTTGGCGATGCCATCTATGGTGATAAAGTGATGTTCACAGGTGCTAACCACACTGATATTGCTCACTTTTACCATTTCCTCTACGCCCATTTTATTATCAATTTGGCTAATTTTAGGGAAGTTGGCGTAATCCAATCCGGAAAATATTTCATTTACATACATTTTGGCAATACGGTGTGGTGTTTCCGCTAAACTGTCGTCGGCTAAATCTAATCCTAACGTTGCCACGACTTCTGTCATTAATCCTTTAATGCGTTGATATTTTTGTTCAGAGGTCAATTCTGATGGTAATAGTGGCGTTTCTAACCCGTGCTCAACTAATGCTGACTGCACTTTTTGTGCGGCGACTGAAATAGTACTGTTTGCTGCTGACATAAGATAAGTCTCGTAAGTAAGGTTAACGACGGTGCTCTAAAGATAAGGATACTGAATCAGCGAACCTTAAGGCATGTGGTTTGTCGATGGTCACTTTAGCTAATGTCACTGAGGGATGTTCACTGCAGATATCGACAACATCTGCGACTAATTTTTCAAGTAATAGAAACCGCCCTTCTTCAACATGCTGAATCACCTTTTTAGTGATCACTTTATAATTTAAGGCATCAGCAACGTTATCGGTTTGAAATGACTTATCCGCCGGATAATGGATTTCAATATTGATCACCACATCTTGCTGCTTTTCCCTTTCATCAGGATTAAAGCCGATGAAAGTGCGTAAACGCAAATTGGTGACGTTAATAATCGCATTACTATAAGCACCTGTTGTTAAGGACATAATATTGGCTCGAATTTAACTAACATGCTCTTTGATACGCAATTAAATTGACAACGGTTCACATACGAATAAAAAAGCCCTATTCAATAAATAGGGCTTTAAAGACCAACATATATGAGCAACTTAATTGGCTTGGAAGGTTTTGTAATCGCGGTATTTTACCTTGAAGAAAATAATGTAAAACACCGGCACAATCAGTAGCGTTAGTACCGTTGCTACACCTAAACCGAACATCACTACAGCAGCTAATGATTCAAAAAATGCGTCGGTTATTAACGGTAACACGCCCAAGATGGTTGTCACCGCTGCCATACACACAGGCCTAACACGGCTAACGGTAGACTCAAACACCGCCTGAAAGATTTCTTTGCCCTCGTTAATTTCGGTGTTGATTTGATCAAGTAACACAATACCGTTTTTAAGTAACATGCCCGATAAACTTAGCATTCCCAATAGGGCCATAAAGCTAAATGGCTTATCAAGAATGATTAACCCAGACGTAATACCAATAAGGGCTAACGGCACACAACACCAAATCACCAATGGCTTACGCACTGAATTAAATAAGAACACCGTTATGAGAAACATAAACAAAAAACCCATGGGTAAGGTAGCAAATAATGACTCTTGCGCATCACTTGATGATTCAAATTCGCCCCCCCATTGTAACTCGTAACCAGCTGGCAGCTGGATGGCTTCAACTTTAGATTTAACCTGAACAAATAATGCCGCAGGCAAAATATCATAGGCAAAGTCGGCATCAGCAAACACGGTTAACGTACGCTTTCTATCACGACGTTGAATGATGGGATCTTCAAATTTCACATCAAAACCATCAACAACTTGCTGCATAGGGACAAAGGCATTAACCACAGGGCTCCATATGCGCAAGCTTTCCATAGACTCAATATCGATACGCTCTTCTGCGGGAAGTCGGCCAATAATTGGCAGTAACGTTGTTCCTTCCCGATACACACCAATTTGCACGCCAGAGAAAGCAAATAAAAATGATTTATCAACATCACTTTTTACAATCCCCAAACGACGCGCCTGAGTTTCGTTAAAACGTGGCGAAATATATTTTACCCGTTCGCGCCAGTCATGGCGTACGTTGACAGTCCCCGGCGTGGCATTAAAGACACTCATGACCTGCGCGCCAATTTCACGCAGTACGTCTGGATCTGGACCGCTGATCCGAGCTTCAATTTTGGCATCGGTGGATGGGCCAATTTCTAAACGTTTAAATTTAAGTTGAGTTTGCGCAAAGTGAGTTTCAGCAAATTCTCTGAAGGTTAGCATCACGTTTTCTAAAGTATCAAAACTGCTAGTACGAATGGCGATTTGTCCATAAGAACCAAAGTTTTTCTCTGGCGAGTAGGTTAATAAGAAACGTGGAAAACCTTTGCCAATCGTGGCTGAAACAAACTCGACGTTGTCGATAGTAGCCGCTTTGGCCTCCATGGCTTCAATAATGTGCTGAGTTTCACGAATATCTGTGCCTTCAGGCATCCACACATCAACCAAAAATATCGGCGTTGTCGAGGGCGGAAAGAAAGATTGTTTAACATAAGCAAAGCCTGCTACTGAGCCTGCAAAAAGCACAACAACTGCAATGGTACTTGCCCAGCGGTACTTCATACAAATATTGAGCAACATTTTGTAGAACACAAAGAAAGCCCCTGCGTAAGGATCTTTCACTTCGCCATCCTGCTGTTTTTCACCTTCAACCCCAAAAAACATTTGGGCAAAAAATGGGGTAATCGTGATGGCGGTAATCCAAGATAAAAACAAGGAGAACAATAGTACCCAGAACAATGACCCAGCAAACTCTCCTGTTGCATCAGGGGATAATCCAATTGGTGCGAATGCGGTAATGGCAATGACCGTTGCCCCTAATAAAGGCCACATGGTTTGTTTAACGATGGCTTGTGCGGCCTCAAGCGTCGTTTGTCCTCGCTGACGACCAATGAGTATACCCTCAACCACCACAATGGCATTGTCCACCAGCATACCTAAGGCAATAATTAATGCCCCAAGGGAGATACGTTGTAGTTCAATCTCAGCCTGTAGCATCAACATAAAGGTGCCAAGGCAGGTTAAAAATAAAATTAACCCAATCAAAATACCGCTTTTCAATCCCATAAACACCAATAGCACACCAATCACAATGACTACGGCGGCGATAAGGTTCCACACAAAGCTGCTAACGGATGCATCAACCTCATTAGGCTGGTTATACATGGTTTCAATTTTCATCCCTGCGGGACGGGCGCTATCAATTGAGGCTAGCTTGGCATCAACTAACTTGCCCACCTCCACCACGTTAACCCCAGATGAAAAAGAAATACCTAAATTTATCGCACGGTTTTGATTGAAACTTAACAGGTTAGTGGGAATATTTTGAAATCCACGTGACACGGTGGCGATGTCTTTTAAGTAGATGAGTTTATCGCCAGTAGTTCCTGGAATAATTAACTCTTCAAGTTCTTGTACTGATTTAAACCCGCCGCTGGTGCGAATTTTTAAATTATCACCTGCCACTTGAATATTACCGGCATCGGATACTAAGTTTTGGGAGTTCAGCAAGTTGGTGACTAATTGTGGATCAATGTTTGAACTGGCCGCTTTATTAAGCGACATTTCAACAAACACTTGCTCCTGTTGCTTACCCGCTAAAGACACTTTCCCTACGCCTGGGATTAACTCTAATTCACGCTTTACGTAATCGACATAATCTGAAATATCACGATAACTATAGTCTTTCCCACTGACCATCAACATGATGCCGTAAACATCACCAAAGTCGTCGTTAACCATTGGCGGACGGGCACCTGGCGGCAAACTAGATGACATGTCATTGACTTTGCGGCGTAATTCATCCCAAATTTGTGGCAGCTCATTCGGGCCATAATTGTTTTTCATGGTCACCGTAATTTGTGACATTCCAGAGGTACTTAACGAACGAATTTTATCAATATAGGGTAATTCTTGAATCGCCTTTTCGACTAAATAAGTCACCTCTTCTTCGACCTCGGTTGAGGTCGCACCGGGGTAGAGAGTTACCACAACCGCATCTTTAATGGTAAATGGTGGATCTTCTAACTGGCCTAAGCCAGTAAATGCCATTAATCCACCAACAAGTAAAATCAGGGTAAACA
This sequence comes from Shewanella sp. ULN5, assembly GCF_030731885.1. Classification (NCBI taxonomy): domain Bacteria; kingdom Pseudomonadati; phylum Pseudomonadota; class Gammaproteobacteria; order Alteromonadales; family Shewanellaceae; genus Shewanella; species Shewanella sp. ULN5. The sequence continues at coordinate 116,598 of NZ_JAPJEE010000003.1, read as the reverse complement.
TCCAACTAATAACGGTATTTTTAACGAAATAACCTGCAATATTCATAGATGATTATCCTTTGACCAATTCAACATGTTGGCCTTCAAGTAATCTTGAGGCTCCGACGGTAACAATTGTTTGACCATCTTTTAGCCCCTCAACCACTTCTATTTGATCGCCCACAATCACCCCTAAACGCACCGCTTGATATTTCACGGTTTGAGATGCGGCATCATATAACCACACGCCACTTTCCTGTTTAACCAAATCATCACCGTCTTTCATCACCACGGCATTAATCGGCAGTAAATATTCACGATTATAGGTGTAGGTAATATTGCTTAAGTTTATAGACACTTTGGCTGGCATCCCTTCAAGTACTTTAAAGCTGGGGTCTAAATCGACCACTATGGTGGCTATGTAGGTGGAGGTTTTAGGATCTTTTTCGGTATTCACCTCAAGTAAATGGCCGTCGAAATACTGCCCTTCGAACGCTTCAAATTGCACTTTTAGTGACCCTTCTTCTTTGCCGCGATATGCTACAGCAATTAGCGTATCGGGCATTTGAATGTCAACTTCAATTTGATCAACTTTTTGAACGCTTAAAACCGCCACGCCCGGTTGAACGTTTTCAAATGACTCTAAAAACACATCACTGACCATGCCATCAAACGGTGCGCGAAGTACGGTATATTGTAAGGTTAACTCTGCTTGCTTGGCCTGGGCTTTAGCCACTAAATACTGCGCATTGATTTGATCAAATTCAGCTTGGGCCATGAGTTTTTGGTCAACCAACTGCTTCACACGCTTAGCTTGCTTTTCGGCGACTTCCATACGAGCTTTGCGATCTTCTAAGGTAATTTGATAATCGCGTTTTTCTAATACCGCAAGCACCTGACCTTGTTTGATCTCTTGCCCTTTCGAAACCGGAATTTGTGCAATACGTCCTTCCACTCGAAAAGATAATCGGGTTAAGTCTTGCGCGCGCGAGACACCGTTAAACTCTCGCAATACCTGATTATCTATGGTCGGTAAAGTGTAGGTATCGATTAAGGTGGGTTTGGCCAAGATTTGCTCTGCAGGCTGACAGGCGCTAACAAGCAAGCCTAATACCAACAGGCTTAATACGCGATAGTGCTTATAGTGGGAAATTTGCATATTACAGTCCTCGCTCCTTGATCCATTGTACTGCGGCATCACCGTCTGCTAATTCTGAGGCGCCCGCGATCACCAACCAGTCACCGTCTTCCATACCCGCTATTAATTGACCGTTCTGAAGTTTTACTGCCACTTTTTCAACTTTATTCTCATTAGGTAGCCATCGAAATACAAAATATTGCCCCTGCTGCTCGACAATCGCCCCAGCTGGGATCGTCGGATTACTTTGTGAACCTCTGTATGGCAATTTAACTTTAACCGAGGCGGCCATACCCGGTAATACATTCAGTTTTTCGGGCATAGGAAGGGTTAGAATAAGCGTGTAGCTGCCGGTGCTGGCGTCGGCTAAGGTGCTCATTTCTTTTAACGTTGCGGGATACCATATCTGGCGACTATCAAATTTAACTTCAATACTGTTGACTGGTGACCCTTGTTGATTTTGACGTTGAATCGCACCAATAAATTGTTCAGGCAATTGAAAACCCACATCGATAAACGACTCAGTTCGGATCCCAAGCACTGATTCTTGAGCTTTAACAAATTCAAAGGCTCGTTTATCTCGCTTTGAAATCACCCCATCATAAGGTGCGACCAGTTTGGTATAGGTAAGATCGGTTTTGGCTTTATCTAATGCTGCGGTTGCGATGGTAAAATCACTTTTTGATTGGTCATAATCGTTACGCGATACCACGCCTTGTTCTACCAACGAACTGTTGCGTTCAAATAAGACTTTGGCAAGCTCAAACTGAGCTTTAGCGACCTCGTATTGCTGCTGATATAAATCACTGTCTAACTCAGCTAACACATCTCCAGTTTTCACATTCGCCCCAGGGCGCACATGAATATTGGCAATTTGTCCTGCTACCCTAAACGATAACGCGGCTTTATCCGATGCCCTAACCTCTGCAGGTAGCACCCTTTCTCGATTACCTTTGCCAATATCTAATTGAATCACTTTAACTGGGCGAGCAGATGGAATGTCGCGAGCAATGTTGGCATCTTCAGCTTTCACCGCATGGGAAAAAAGCATCAAATTAGACATAACAAGTATCAGTAACCGATTAAAAGACAAGCAAGGTTTCATATTGAATTGATCCATCAACAGCAAAAGTTAATGAAGTGTAACACTTTAGCCGTTAAATCATCACCACTGTGCAAGACATAAACAGCTGCCAAAAAATAAAATAAGATCTAAGCCGTCAAGCTTTGCGTATAATCAGCATGGTTCACCTATCACTAATAAAGGCTCATAGCATGGAATTAACCATTTTTTATGACAGTGCTTGTCCACTTTGTTCCAATGAAATGGCGCAGCTTAAAAAGCATGATAGGCTGCATAAAATTCATTTAGAAGATTTGAATTCAGCAGATTTATTAACACGCTACCCCAATCTTGATATTGAAAAAGCCAACACTATTTTGCATGGATTAACCTCTGATGGAAAAATGCTGCTCGGCTTAGATGTCACGGCGATGGCATGGGGATTAACTGGAAAGCATTGTTGGGTAAAGCTGCTGCGCTTACCGCTAATAAAACCTGTTGCCGACAAAGCCTATTTAGCATTTGCGAAGAATCGCTACAATATCTCGTATTTGTTAACTGGTAAAAAGCGTTGTACTTCAGACTCCTGTTCAATTGAACCTAAAGCATGACCACCAATACCTATCTGGTTATCGGCGCATCATCGGGTATTGCTAAAGCCGTTATTGCAGAGCTAATTGCTCAGCATACCGCGCAACAACTACCCGCGAACATTATTTGCATTAGCCGAGGTAAGTTGGATATTGCCGTTGTTGATAACCAGTTAATCACATTACAATCAATAACATGTGATTACCATCCAGCCTCAATTGATTCGGTATGCCAGCAGTTACAGCATTTTCGCGGTGCCATTGTGAGGGTATTCATTTGCAATGGTGTACTGCACAAAAATGCTGCTGAACAACCTGACGCTAATTTAAATCAGCCACAACATCACAATATTGCGCCAGAAAAACGCATTGAAGATATCGATGCAGAGGCATTAAAGTGGTTATTTGAGGCTAACAGTATTACGCCAATGATGTGGCTTAAGTACCTTACTCCGCTTTTATCTTCCAATGCCAACGCCGAAAAATGCGTGGTGTCGGTATTAAGTGCCAAAGTCGGCAGTATTAGTGATAATCAATTAGGAGGCTGGTATGGTTATCGGGCCTCAAAAGCTGCACTGAATATGCTTATAAAAACCACGGCAATTGAATACGCAAGAAGATTAAAGCATGTCAAACTTATAGCCTTTCACCCTGGGACAACCGATACGCCTTTGTCTCAACCCTTTCAAGCAAATGTGCCTAAAGGCAAATTGTTTACCCCAGAGTTTGTGGCTAAGCAGTTAATCACCATTGCGGATCAAAGTGATGTGGATGGTGCCGCCAGTTTTGTCGATTGGGCTGGTAAAAGTATTACTTGGTAATTGCCAAGTTAACGCTAACATTGATTGAAAAACCAAGGTAAAGGTTTAAGCTGCACTTAAAGTAAGATGTTAATTTGAGGCATAAAAAAACGCGAAGCATTGCTTCGCGTTTTTATTAGTGTGTCGAATTACTTAACGAATTCAACACCTAATTTAATATCACCTTTTAAAGTGTCTAACATTGCATCGCGAGCGTTAGCTTCAAATGCACTGATTTCACCGTATGGTAATACTTTTTCAACGCCGTTTTTACCCAGTAATACTGGTTGTGCGAAGAATTCAGCATGTTCACTGCCGCCATCTACGTATGCACATTCAACCACGTTCGCTTCACCTTGAAGACCACGTACTAAAGATAAACCAAAGCGACATGCTGCTTGGCCCATTGATAATGTTGCGCTACCGCCACCGGCTTTAGCTTCAACAACTTCAGTACCCGCGTTTTGAATGCGAGTTGTCATTGCAGCAACTTCTTCATCAGTGAAAGTCACGCCTTCAACTTGAGAAAGTAATGGCAGAATAGTCACACCGCTGTGGCCGCCGATAACGTTAACTTTAACATCTGCAACGTTTAAACCTTTCAGTTCAGCAATAAAAGTTTCGCTACGGATAACGTCAAGCGTTGTGATACCGAATAAACGATTTTTGTCATAAACACCGGCATTTTTTAATACTTCAGCAGCAATTGCTACAGTGGTGTTAACTGGGTTAGTAATGATACCCACTAATGCATTAGGACAAGTTACAGCCACTTTTTCCATTAGGTTACGTACAATACCCGCGTTGATGTTGAATAGATCTGAGCGATCCATACCTGGCTTACGTGCAACACCAGCAGACATTAATACTACGTCAGCATCAACTAATGCAGCAGTAGGATCTTCACCAGCAAAACCTTTTACTTCAACGTCAGTTGGGATGTGACTTAAGTCAACCGCAACACCAGGAGTAACAGGAGCGATGTCATATAGAGACAACTTTGAGCCCGCAGGCAGTTGAGTTTTTAATAATAAAGCTAAGGCCTGGCCAATACCACCAGCAGCACCAAGTACAGCAACTTTCATAATCATCTCCATCTATTTATGCAATGTGTGACATAGATCTTCTATCTATAGTGGCGTCACATTACTGGATTGCTGTAGTAATTTCAATTATCCATTGGTGGAGTGTGGTAAATAAGTGTTTACTAAAATCCAGCCAATAAAGGCTGGGTGTTTAAATATAGGGGTTAGATCATTGTGCTATGAGATATGACAAGTATTCGCAAGTTTAAATACGGATAATTGAGCATAGCTTTTAATAACAGCTATGCCTGAACTCAATACTGGTTTGGATCAAGCCTCAAACACGGTTTCTGTGCTTTTTTGACCAATATGCACTTGATATAATGCCGCGGGAGGCTGTTCTCGTTCGATGAGATAACTCCAATAATCATCATCCAATGCACTGATAAATCCCGCTTCTCCCCGGGCGGTTAATATTAGTCGCCACCATATAACGCCCCATAAACCAAACGTCATTAAGGTTAAGCAAAAATGCAATGGATGGTTAATTTCCCGCTGAGTCTTGGCATTATTGCTGCCGACATCGGTTAAGGAATTATTGATACGAGTAGTATGAGTTGCGGCATCATTTATAGTAGGATGCCGATGCACCCTGAATTGATATTGCTTAGTCATAATTCACCTTTAAATAATCAGAATCTCAGTTTGTGCCGATAAAAAGGTGTTCAAGTAGCTGATGTAGTGCTGATTAAAAAAACATCTACACTAGATAACCATTTGAGTTTTAATCATTAAAATGATCGTAACCGACCTTGATGCCAAATTGAGATTGAATAACGAATACCTTAAGTAGAATAAACTAAGCATAGTAGACTTTAGTCGAATATCGACCCTAAAAAGAGATAAAAAATGAAAATAAGAAAAGGTCAATTAACCGATTTAACCGCTCTAGTGAACTTTAACCAAGCGATGGCGATGGAGACAGAAAACCTGCAGTTAGATAATGACACCCTCACCCGTGGTGTTAATGGTTTATTAAGTCACCCCGAACGTGGTTTTTATTTAGTGGCTGAAGTTGATGGGGCCATTGTGGGTTCATTAATGGTGACCTTTGAGTGGAGTGATTGGCGTGCAAGCCAGTATTATTGGATTCAAAGTGTCTATATTCGCCCGCAAAATCGTCGCCAAGGCATTTACGGCAAACTGTATCAAGCAGTGAAAGATATGGCAGCCGCTAAGGGGGATGCGGCAAGTTTTCGATTATACGTTGAGCATGAAAACAAACCCGCGCAAAGCACTTATGAAGCCCTAGGTATGGAACAGAGCCACTACTTAATGTACGAAGAAAAAGTAAAGTAACCTTACTTTCAACCTCATGAAAATAATCAATGTCGATGAGTTATCTTCAATAAAACAATCATCGACGCTATAAACAACGGGCCAATCGGCCCGTTTTTATATTGTTTGAGATTCAACAGATTAGCCTGCGCGCATCGCCATAATGGTGGCCAAATTGATCGGTTGTGGATATTCGACAAAATCGCTTTGTTGCTGATCCACCGCATAAATTGACATTCTATCGGCCAGTTCATTCCCTTCAATACCCACGTGGGCTGCAACGTGCACGATATTTAAACGATCTTTATATTGATCGTACAAAGCATGGGCCGCTTTAATCAGCGCTAAATTGGCAATTTCGCCCCCTTTACGGGTCCAACCTTTGGCTTTCCAACCGTAAGCCCAATTGCTAATGCAGTTAATCGAATATTGCGAGTCACTGTAAATTCGCACGGTCAAATTATCATTTAGTGCAGAAGCCGCCATTTTGATCGCTTCATGTAAGGCGTTCAGCTCAGCGGTATTATTAGTGCCATGGGGATTAAACAGACCATACCACAAGTTCGACAGTTTTCCGCTTCGATATACAGCTACGCCTGAACCCGCTTTTCCTGGGTTAGGATCGCAACCACCATCTGTATATAACACAAGATCAAATTCACTTAATGCCTCAGGTTGATGCTCAGCCACACTGGTTTTATTTGAGGCGCTTACTGATTTAGCGCCTCTATTGGCTGGACCTTTACTGGCGGTGCTGCTCGCTGAAAAAATCGCTTTGTTGGCCGATTGAGCAAAAGCCGCTTTCGCCTCTGGCTCTGTTGGGAACGATTTATACTTTGCCCCAGGAAACTTATCTACCTGACGTTTAGCTTCATCCCAGGTTGTGTAAATACCCGGTTTGTGTCCTTGCCAAACAACATAAAACTTTTTTGCCATGTGTGATGTTAACCCTGAAAAATGCCCAAAGGGCGATCATGCCATGCTCACCGGATCCAGTCTATCGCTTATCAGGCGAGTCATAGGCAAACAGCTAAAAAGGACCGTAATAGCGCAGCGACTTATCCGTTTACAGGTTCACTTCACCATCAATATGTTGATAATTCACTGCACCAGAGCCGGCACTATGAATAGTTAACCCTTTCGCGTAATCAACATTGATACTGCCTGATCCATCATATATGGTCACTAGCCCTGACACTCGCTGCACTGTCATGCTACCTGAACCATCGTTAATATCGACATTTCCATCAACGTCAGTCACTTCAATACTACCCGAACCATCTTTGATGCTGACATTATCCAATACATTGCTCGCGTGAATACTGCCTGAACCATCTTTAATCGTCAGCTGCTTCGCACCGTCTAAGGTGATGCTCCCTGAACCATCGGTAAGGATAATGTCGGCATTCATGCCTTGAATATCGATAGAACCAGACCCATCTGTGATATCCATTTTTAAGTCTTTAGGTACCGTCAGTGTCACATCAATACGCGGCGATTCTGTCCCAGTCCAATCAGAATGCTGTTCTACCTGAGCCACTAATTTAGCCAAGGTCCCTGATTTAACTAGGCTTAAAGTCACGTCTGCATCATCGTCAGCAAAAATCTCAGCGCTTAAGGTAATGGCGTCAGTATTTTCATCACCTTTAATAATTAGCATACCAGCACCTGTGTCTGCGACAAGTTGCTCAATATCCACGCTAGAGAGACTCAGCACTTGTTGTTTTTGTTCCAGATCGCTGGCAATACTATACGACACATTAAAGACATCGGTATACATGACTAATAGTGCAGCTGCTGCGCCCACTAATACGAATTTGGTTTTCATGGTGGCCATGTTGTTCATCCTTGTTGTTTAATTGGCTTATATGGCATCAAGTCGATAAATAGCCTGTGGTGATTTAGGCCACTTGTCATAATGATGCAGGTTAATAACAGATACTAAGCAATTCACGCGCCAAAACTTAAGTTATTGTTTTATATTACATATGACAAATTTCAATCTGACATCATAAGTCAAAAACACTAACAGTTACGACTTTTCACTCATTTCATTTATACACATCTGCTATCATGACGGTTATATTTGTATCAATACAATCAGTAAAACGCATCATATGACACAACAACATATCTCCATTCTCGTTGGCTCCAATAATCCTGTAAAAATTGCCGCCGCGCGCGATGCCATAGGTCAGTATTTTCCAGATGCTCATATTGAGTGTCACGGCATGCACGCTCCCTCTTTGGTTGCGGATCAACCAATGACCGAAGCAGAAACTAAATTAGGCGCAATTAATCGGGCAAAGTTTTGTCAGCAACATGCAATAGCGACCCATCAGCCCGCCAATTTTTATATTGCGATGGAAGGTGGTGTGGACCAATTTGATCATGGTGCCGCTACTTTTGCTTATATGGCCATAATCCATCAGGATAAATTAAGCATTGGCCGCAGCGCATTGTTGCCCTTGCCGCCAAAAGTCTTTCAAGCACTAGAAGCTGGGGAAGAGCTAGGCCATGTCATGGACAGATTGTTTAATACTGAAAATATTAAGCAAAAAGGTGGCGCTATAGGCTTGCTTACACAGGGCTTAGCTACTCGTGGCAGTATTTATACTCAAGCCATAGTGTTAGCTATGGCGCCTTTTATCAACCCAGCATTTTTTGCTGAATAATTAACGATATCCCTTGTTGAGTAATTCATTATGTCTACAGCCTCACCCATAATTAGAGTATTAACCGCCAATGATGATGCAGGAATTGCGAGTGTGATCCGCTTAGTGTCAGCAGAATATGGGCTCACTCCTGATAAAGGGTTTAGTGTTGCAGACAAAACCTTAGATAGCTTAAGTCAGGTTTATAACCGTGATAACGCCTGTTATTGGGTTATCGAACTTGATGGCAAAATTATGGGTGGCGCAGGTGTGGCTCCTTTGGCAGGGAACACTGCAATTTGTGAGCTTCAAAAGATGTATTTTATGCCTGAAGCGCGCGGTAAAGGACTTGCTAAGACCTTATCTAACCTGACCTTTGAATTTGCTAAAACACAGGGCTTTACACAAATATATTTAGAAACCACCGCGGTATTGGTTGAAGCCTTAGCCTTATATAAAACCCTGGGATTTGATAGCTGCCAACACTTAGGTGAAACTGGGCATGACGCCTGTGAAATCGCGATGATAAAAACACTTTAATCGACTCGCTTGCTCTACATCTGGTCATACACGATTGAACACCAAAAGGTTTAGCTGGTTTTTTAAGCAACATATTTACTGATGAATCAATAACCTTTGCAATCTGCGCAAAGCTTGATAGCCTCAAAGCATGGGTTTCCATCAGGAGGATGATATGGAATATCGACGTCTTGGGCATTCAAGCCTAGAAGTAAGCAAGATCTGTTTAGGTACCATGACTTGGGGTGAACAGAATACTGAGTCAGAAGCATTCGAACAATTAGACTACGCCATTGGCCAAGGTATTAACTTTATTGATACCGCAGAAATGTATCCCGTGCCACCAACGGCAGAAACTCAGGGTGAAACTGAGCGTATTTTAGGGCGCTACCTAAAAGCCCAAGGCAACCGGGACGAACTTATTATTGCCAGTAAAGTGGCCGCGCCAGGCCTTAAAGGGGACTACATTCGCCCGAATATGGCATTGAACTGGCGTAATATCCATCAGGCAGTTGAAGACTCACTCGCGCGCATGCAAATCGATACTATCGACTTGTATCAAGTCCACTGGCCAGATAGAAACACCAATTATTTTGGCGATATGATGTATAGCCATAATGACAAAGAACATTACACGCCGATTTTAGAAACACTTGAAGCACTTGCTGAAGTAGTCAAGCAAGGAAAAGTGCGCTATATCGGTATTTCAAACGAAACGCCTTGGGGCTTTATGCAATACCTGCGTTTAGCTGAGAAACACGATTTACCGCGTATTGTGAGTATACAAAATCCGTATAACTTACTGAATCGTAGTTTTGAAATTGGCATGTCTGAAATTAGCTTGCGTGAAAATGTGCCCTTGTTACCCTACTCGCCATTAGCCTTTGGTGCCTTAACGGGTAAATATGAAAATGACCAATGGCCAGAAGGCGCAAGATTAACCATTCATAAGCGTTTTGCTCGCTATAACAGCACACCAATGGCACTGCAAGCGACTCAAGCTTACGTTGATTTAGCTAGAGAATTTGGCTTAAGTCCTGCCCAAATGGCATTAGCTTTTGTTAATTCGCGCCAATTTGTGGCATCCAACATTATCGGCGCGACAAACTTACATCAGTTAAAAGAAAATATAGACAGCCATAACGTCATCTTGTCTGACGAAATGTCAGCACGATTAGATGAACTGGCGCATTTGTACCGGTTCCCATGCCCATAACGTTGGCTTAAATTAGGTTAACCTTGCATTAGGCATCAATATCATTGAAGATCTTGATGCCTTTTTAATGAGTGTTAAGTGAATGACCGATAGCCAATTTGATCATCAAGCCATACGAAGCCAATTTCCTGCGCTGCAACAACAGCTAGGCGATAATCCTCTGTGTTACTTAGATACCGCAGCTACCAGCCAAAAGCCGCAGTGTGTCATTGATGCAATGAACCACTATTATCGCCTTGATAATGCCAATGTCCACCGCGCCGCACATCAATTAGCTGCAAGGGCGACGCTGCAATATGAACAAGTTCGCGCACAGGTTCAGGGCTTTATTAATGCCGCCTCAACTCAGCAAGTTATCTTTACCCATGGGACGACTGAATCAATCAACATGGTGGCGCATGGGTTAACTGACTTATTCAAAGCCGGTGATGTGATTCTGGTGGATAGCGCTGCCCATCATGCGAATATTGTTCCCTGGCAGGCCCTTGCTCAACGTACCGGAGCCAAAGTCATTCCTATCCCGCTGGACGCCAATGGCTGCCTTAACCTTAGCGCTTATGACGCGTTATTAACCCAAGTTCCAAAACTGGTGGCGCTGTCGCATGTCACCAACGCCATGGGCACAATAAACCCTGTCAAAGCCATGGTTGCCAAAGCCAATAATGTCGGCGCCATGACCTTAATTGATGGCGCGCAAGCGGTGGCGCATCTTAATGTTGATGTGCAAGCCATTGATTGTGATTATTATGTTTTTTCAGGCCATAAAATGTATGGCCCAACCGGAGTAGGCATACTTTACGGTAAACTTGATGCGTTAGAAAAATTAACCCCTATGCTGACTGGCGGAGAAATGATCAAAACCGTCAGCTTTGAGGGAACCTCTTACACAGAACTCCCTAATAGGTTAGAAGCCGGCACCCCTGCCATTTCAGCAGTGATAGGGTTAGGTGCAGCTATTACGTTTTTATCTGAATTACCTCAAGCGCTTATTCATCAGCATGAACAGCAATTAATTGGCTATCTTCAGCAACAGTTAAGCCAATTAAGCCATATTAGCGTATATGGAGTAACGCCAAACAATGACAATATTGGTGCTGTGGCTTTTAATCTGGCCGATGAACACCATCAAGATGTGGGTATTTTATTAGATCAGCAAGGTGTGGCGATTCGCGGTGGCCATCATTGCGCTATGCCTTTAATGCAAAGTTTGCAGATAAAAGGCTGCTGTAGAGCTTCTATAGGCATATATAGCAACCAGCAAGATGTTGATCGCTTTATTCACGCACTGACTGAAGTAAAATCCATTCTATTGTAAGGCCAAACATGACAAACAACGCCATACCACAACCAGCTTCAAGCTTGTTCACCCCCTTATCAGAAGACGTGCTCAACAGCGCTAAATTGATAGAACAGGCCAATAACTGGCAAGAGAAATACCGCCAAATAATGTTATTAGGCAAAAAACTGCCAAACTTAGCGGATGAATTGCGCCATGAATGCGCTCAGGTAAAAGGCTGTGAAAGCCAGGCTTGGTTATACCATTGTCAAATTGATGGCCAACATTTTTACCTAGCCGACAGCGATGCGCGTATAGTCAAAGGATTGATTGGCTTGTTACTTGTGGCAACACAAGGACGAACCAGCAGCGAAATTGCCCAGTTTGATATTGCAGTGTATTTCGAAAACTTAGGATTAAACGGACAATTAAGCCCATCGCGTACCAATGGATTACATGCGTTAGCGCAGGCCATTGCCCGTTACGCAACCGAGACAAATTAAAAGGATAAATTGTTAATGTCACATGACTTGCTCACCCGCCGTAAAATACTTAAAGGCCTTGGCGCAGCAGCGTTATGTAGTCCATTTGTTTCTCAGCAAGCCTGGGCTGTTGACCACCGCCCTTTATTTATCGACGGTTTATCTTTTTTACCCAAAGATATTAATGATGTAAAAGCCTCTAAGCTAAGCGCGTTTATTGCCGACATATCAGACATTGAAGCCATCAAACAAGCTGACGGCACCACCAATTATAAGCGCAGCTATAATGCCTGCATCAAAAGCATTAAAGCAGCAAAAGCCATCGTCGATGCCAACCCTGATGTCTATCTACAGGGACAAAGTGGTTTAGATATTAGCAGAGCATTTGACTCAAAACGCACCGCAGTATTTTTTCAAATCCAGGGTGCAGATTGTGTTGAAAATGACAGTAGTCAAACCAATTGGCAGCAATTAGAAGAATTCAAACAACAAGGTTTACGCGTATTACAACTGACCCACCATTATGGCAATCGTTTTGCTGGCGGGGCTCTCGATAATAATGGTAAAACCGGATTAAATTTACCCCTAACGCCCGCTGGACATGAGTTAATCGAAGCGCTGAACCATCGTCATATGTTAATAGATGTCAGCCACTCCAGTCCTAAAACAGCGCTGGATACAGCAAAAACCAGCAAAAGCCCAATTGTTCAAAGCCATGGCGCGGCGAGAAGTATTGTTAATCATGCCCGCTGCTCACCCGACGAAGTGATCCGTGCTATCGCTGATACCGGTGGCGTGTTTGGCATTTTTATGATGAGTTTTTGGTTAACCAATCGGCCTGTTCCGACTATTAACGATTACATTAAACAGATAGATCATGTGGTCAGAATTGCAGGCGTAGACAGTGTTGCCATTGCCAATGATTATCCGCTGCGTGGTCAAGAGAACCTATTAAAACTGAATAATGATAATGCCGAAGGGGTGAAAGAGTACTTAGATTGGTGGCACAGTTTACGGGCTAAAAATGTGCTCGGTTTTGATGTGGAGCCTAAGCATGTGGTGATCCCAGAATTAAACACCATTGAACGTATGAGCCGCATTGATGATGCATTAAAAAAAGCCCGCTTTAAGTCATCGGATAGAGATCGCATTATGGGGGGGAATTGGCAGCGAGTATTGAATCAAGTATTGATTTAATACAAAAATTAAGCCTAAATGAATAATCAAGTATTGATATAACCACTCAAAAGGATTCGCATGGAAAACCTTACAATCAAGCCCAGTTATGTCAGTTTATTCAGTTGTATTGGGCCTAAATGCGCAGATAGCTGCTGTAATGATTGGATGATTACTTTTGATAAACAAAGCTATAAAAAAACACTGAAAAATAAATACTTAGCTGATGTTGCCAAATTTGCTTTATATGAAACCAAAGACAGTGAAAGCTCATGGGCGATAGTCAATTTAGATAAAAATGGCGCTTGCCCTTTTTTAACACCACAAAAGCTGTGTAACATTCATGCCAAAGCGGGCGAGAAAGCCCTAAGCCATACCTGCAAAACATACCCTAAACGGGATCAGTTTATTGGTCCAGATAAGTATCAAAGCCTTTATTTATCTTGCCCTGAAGTGGCACGTATAGTGTTATTTGATGACAATGCCTTTCAGTTTTCGGCTAACGCGAGTGGCAATAAAACGGTTAACACTCCCAGCCCTGAATGGTTAGAAAAAACCTATGAATACAGTTTAGATCTATTATTAAATTCGGGATTAAATTGGCAAGAATCGTTTTTAGCTATCGGGCTACTGGTAAAAACCAGTGACGAAGTGCGTACTAATAAAGCTAACATACAGCAATTAGAGGTGCGTTATAACCAATTGCTCAGCATGTCCCAAATGGGCATGATCTCTAAACAATTCAACACGATTCCGTATACATCTCTGCCTCAACAACACACCTTTGTCGCCATACATGATGCATTGTGTACCATGCACTCAAGAAGTACACGGCCTAGATTTGAATCGATTAACAACGCCATTACCGCCTTGTGTAACGAACAAAATGATTATTCAATTGAGGGGATTAATAGGATTTGGAACACCGAAATAGAAACACAACTAACGGATCACTCTGAACTATTTACTAAATTCATTCTTTATTCAATGTTCCATAACCATTTCCCTATGCACGCAGAACATGATCCTGAACAAGTATTTCAACAACTTATCATAGACTGCTTTATGATCCGTTGTTATCTCGCTGCGACTTATGCAGCAGAAAAACAGTTAACCGAGGAAAACATTATCAAATGCTTTCAGGTTTATCATGTTGTTCGTCAACATAAACCCAAATTCATAGAACGCATAAAAAATATTTTAAGTGAGTATGGCTTAACATCACTACCATCAGCGATAAGCTTACTTAAAACGCAATAACCTCAAAACTATCGGTGTGAAATCAATCACACCGATGCTTTTTAAATCCCTAGTCCTGCAACCATTTTCTCGCCATCAATAACCTGTAACGCACTTAAATAGTCCACTAAAGCCTGTACCTGAGTGGCTAGATCGCCTTTGCTAGTGTCTATCGTTAACTCTGCCGCGTCGGGATCTTCATAGGGTGATGAGATACCTGTAAAGTTCGCAATTTCACCTTTACGCGCTTTGGCATACAAGCCTTTAGGATCTCGAGACTCACACACGCTAAGTGGTGTTGAAACATGCACTTCAATGAACTTACCTTCAGGAAATAAGCCTCTTACGCGCTCACGCTCGGCACGGGTGGGTGAAATAAATGCCGAAAGCACAACCAGCCCAGCATCAACCATCAACTTAGCGACTTCGCCAACACGACGTAAATTTTCATCGCGATCATCTAGGCTAAATCCTAAGTCTTTACACAAACCATGGCGAACATTATCACCATCAAGTAAATAAGTATGAAAGCCGGCCTCAAATAAGGCATGTTCTAATGCGCCAGCTAATGTTGATTTTCCTGAGCCTGATAAGCCTGTAAACCATAATAACACTGGATTTTGATTCTTTTGACGCCCACGAGCGGCTTGATCTATTTCATGCTGATGCCAAACGATATCAGTCATAACAACTCCTTTTATGCCGTAATTCGATACGACATATAACAACTAAAATTCAATTCTTAACCCCAACGGTGGATCAAAAATGAGGTAAATTAATGTTTGCCCGACCTTATATGATGCTTAAAACGGGAAAAAATACGGCACAGCAAAGATAACAGTCAGTGAATACACTACAGATAACGGCAAACCTACTCGCACAAAATCAGACAACTTATAATTGCCGGCGTTGTACACCATTAAGTTAGTTTGATAACCATAGGGCGAAATAAAACTAGCACTGGCACCAAATACCACCGCCATAATAAATGGCCGAGGATCCACGCCATAACTCGTAGCAACGGCATATGCGACAGGAAATGCCAATGCAGACGCAGCATTATTGGTAATTAACTCCGTCACTATCAGGGTGATAAAAAACACCCCTACAAACGCTGCAAATACCCCGTAGCCATTAAATACACTGATAACACCATCAGCTAAATTTTTGGCTAAACCTGTGTCAATCATCAAGGTCGCCAAACACAGAGCGCTGCCAACAATCACCACTAACTCAAGCGGAAAACGACGTTTTAATTCCGATAAACTCACCGCACCAATCGCAAAGTAGCTCAGCAATAAGATCACTAGTCCTTTTGCTAAAGGCACCAACTCGGTAACACTGGCTAAAATGGTCAGCACAAAGCCTAAAATCACCCAGTTACTGCGCTTATCATCAAGGCGAACATTTAAATCTAACCCGCTGATTGCCGCAAAATCGGTACTTAAATTAGGGCTATGGCTAAAGCGATCGCCAGGGGTGATCAGTAACACATCACCAGGCTGTAAAACGATATCACCTAACCCCCCCTTCAGCGGTGCATGACCGCGACGAATAGCCATTACCGCCGAGTCATAAAGCTCACGAAAACGCGCATCTTTTAGGGTTGTGCCAACTAGCTTAGACGAAGGCCCTAATACGGCTTCAACTAGGTTTTGCCCTTTTGCGTGCTGCTTACCAAACCATTCAAGCCCATCAAACTGATGTAATAACTCGACTGATTCGACCGCACCACTGAATCGCAGCATATCGCCAGCTTGTATCACCATATTCGGGGGTACAGGACAAATACGAATACCGCTACGCTCTAACTCAACTAAGTACAATTTTTTTAGCGCACGCAGTCGGTTATCAACTACGCTGTGTCCTACCAACTGTGAGTGTTTAGCAACATGGGCTTCTAGCAGATAAGGTAAAGCTTCGTCTTGATTATCTTCTCGGCGATCGGGCAAAGTATTGGCTAGCAACATTAAAATCAATAACCCTGTCACGACAACCAAAATACCAACCTGAGTAAACTCAAAAAAACCTAGGGGTTTTAAACCTGCGTTTTCTACAAATGAGTTAACGATCAAGTTGGTTGAGGTGCCAATTAAGGTTAATGTTCCGCCTAAAATGGCAGCATAGTTTAATGGCAGTAATAGTTTTGACGGTGCGTGAGCCTGGTTACGTCTTACCACTCCAATTAACGATGCCACTACGGCAGTGTTATTGGTAAACGAGGATAATATTGCCGTTGATACCCCCATTTTTGCCAGAGTACTAAATAAGCTACCTTTACCAATCACTTGACTTAATTTACCGATAAGCCAGGTTTTTTCTAGTGCTGTGGCGGCAAGCACCAACAAGACTAAAACAATTAACCCATTGTTAGTAAAACTCATTAATGCCTGATTAAGTTCTACTAACCCTAATAAGTAGGCACTCAATAGTGCCATAGAAAACATTGTGGCAGGTTTGGCGGCTCCCGCTATCAGACCGCCTACCATTGCTAACAATATGATCGCTAACAGCCACATTTCGCTCATAGATTATTTTCCAAGCAAACTAATGTCGCGGGCATTCCAGTGCGGATAATGCTTGCGTACTAGTGCATTAAACTCAAGTTCAAATGGGCTAAACTCACTACTTACTTGCTTTTGACCTTGATAGCCATCAACCACCATCACTGCCGCTACTGTGGCATTAGATAGGCGATCAATTAAGATCATGCCGCCAGTATCACGCACTAAGCTATAAGCATCTAATACTACGGTTTCGGTTAAATCTAACTTCACGCGGGCAATAGTGTTTAAACTCAGTGAGGTTGCGGCACTGCGCTCAAGCGTATTCACATCAGTGATATATTCAATTTCACTAACAACGGCTTGGGTTTTCTTACCGGCCACTTTGACATCATAAAGCTGACCAATTTGTAATGGTTTTTCATCCATCCACACTAAATCAGCCACAATATGATTCGCAAGGCTTGGGGCGCTATCAGGTTTAGCAAGTAAATCACCGCGAGAAATATCAATTTCATCTTCTAAAGTGATAGTCACAGCTTGACCTGCTACCGCTTCAGTTAAATCGCCATCAAAGGTTACAATACGCTCAACTTTACTGCGCTTGTTCGATGGCAGTGCCACTACTTCATCGCCCACTTTTAGTACGCCTGAAGATAATGTGCCTGAAAATCCGCGAAAATCGAGATTTGGACGCAACACATATTGTACAGGGAAGCGTACTGGCAATTCGCTTAACTCACGTTGCGTATCAATCGTTTCAAGCAATTCAAGTAAGGTACCACCTGTGTACCAATCACTTTGAGTGCTGCGGTTAACCACGTTATCGCCATTTAAAGCTGATAACGGTACGTAATGAATATCTAGATCACCAAAATCTTTTACGAAATCAGCAAAGTCAGCTTGAATTTGATTAAATATCTTTTCATCAAAACCCACTAAGTCCATCTTGTTCACGGCGACCACAAAGTGACGTAAACCCAACAAAGATGCGATAAAGGCATGGCGCTTAGTTTGAGTTTGCACGCCATAACGAGCATCAACCAAAATAACCGCTAAATCACAAGTAGATGCTCCTGTTGCCATGTTGCGAGTATATTGCTCATGACCCGGGGTGTCGGCAATGATGAACTTACGCTTTTCACTTGAGAAATAACGGTAAGCCACATCAATGGTGATACCTTGTTCGCGTTCAGCCTGTAAACCATCAACTAAAAGCGCTAAATCAATGGCTTCGCCTGTTGTGCCCATTTTGGCACTGTCGCTTTTTAGGCTCGCTAATTGATCTTCATAAATTTGTGCGCTGTCATGGAGTAAGCGACCAATTAAAGTACTTTTACCGTCATCGACACTGCCACAAGTTAAAAAGCGTAATAGGCCTTTATTTTGTTGAAGGGCTAAATACTGTTTTACGCCATGCTCTAGAATTTCAGCGGCCATACGGGTAGTGTTATTTACTGCTTGATTCATATTCTTTCTCACTCAATTTGAGTTTATCAATCTGGTTACTAACGTGGTTTAGGTACCAAAATTAGAAGTAACCTTGACGTTTTTTCTGTTCCATTGACGCACTTTGATCCGAGTCGATGAGTCGACCTTGGCGTTCGCTTGAGCGAGTTAACAGCATTTCCTCGATAATTTTTTCAAGGCTATCGGCGTCTGAATGCATTGCAGCGGTTAGCGGGTAACAACCTAAGGTTCTAAAACGTACGCGCTCAGTGGTAATTTCTTCACCTGCTTCTAGTGGCAAACGGTCATCATCTTTCATGATTAACTGGCCACCTTTATTGACTACTGGACGATCTGCTGCAAAATACAATGGCACAATTTCAATGTTTTCTTGGTAGATGTATTGCCAAATATCTAACTCAGTCCAGTTTGATAATGGAAACACACGAATACTTTCGCCTTTGTTTACCGCACCGTTATAAGTACGCCATAATTCTGGACGTTGGTTCTTAGGATCCCAGCGGTGGTGCTTATCACGGAATGAATAAACACGCTCTTTAGCACGAGATTTTTCTTCATCACGACGTGCGCCACCAAAAGCGGCATCAAAACCATATTGATTAAGTGCTTGCTTCAAGGCCTGAGTTTTCATGATGTCAGTGTGTTTAGCACTACCATGGGTAAACGGCCCCACGCCCTGCTCTACGCCTTCTTGGTTGGTATGGGTTAATAGCTCAAAGCCAAACGCTTTTGCCTGTGCATCACGAAACGTAATCATTTCTTTAAATTTCCACCCCGTATCGACATGCAATAGTGGGAAAGGAATTTTGCCTGGGTAAAAAGCCTTGCGCGCTAAATGTAGCATTACCGAAGAGTCTTTACCGATTGAGTAAAGCATCACAGGGTTATCAAACTCAGCGGCAACTTCACGAATGATTTGAATGCTTTCCGCTTCCAGTTGTTGTAAATGGCTTAATGAACGACCTGCCATGATGGATCTCCGTTTGCTAATTAAGGGTGAATCGCTGTTGCGATCCATTAATTTAATTCATATTACAGTGCGTTAACTGAAACAGCACCTTGGTTAACTTTTGCGTTGTCTTGGGTTGATTGTGGCTGAAACCAATTCAGCGTATCTGCAAGCGTGACCACTTCACCAATAATCATTAACGCCGGCATCTCTAAAGCTGGATCGGCAGCAAGTTGCCCGAGTTCACCTAATGTACCAATAAAGCGTTGTTGATCTTGCGTTGTTGCTTTCGACACTATGGCTACCGGAGTGTCTGCACCACGGCCTGCATTGATCAATCCTTTGCTGATCACATCGGCATTTAAAATACCCATGTAAACCACTAATGTATTGTTGGGATTGGCATACCCCTGCCAATCCATTGGACGACTGGCTAGCTGACAATGGCCGGTAATAAAAGTCACACCTTGGGCATGATCACGGTGCGTTAATGGAATACCCGCATAAGCCGACGTACCACTTGCCGCTGTGATACCGGGTACCACTTCAAATGTCACACCAGCCTCAACTAAGGTTTGTAACTCTTCACCACCCCGGCCAAAAATAAATGGGTCACCGCCTTTTAAACGTACAACATTTTTACGGGTATAGGCTTTAGTGACCAGTAACTGATTAATTTCATCCTGGCTAGCACTGTGTTTACCCGCTCGTTTACCTACGGCAATTTTTTCAGCGCCATGGGGAATCAAATCTTGTATATCCTGACTCACTAACGCGTCATAAAGCACAACATCAGCTTGCTTAAGAATGCGATAAGCTTTAACAGTTAATAGTTCAACATCACCAGGACCGGCGCCGACTAGCCACACTTTGCCCTTTGCTTGTTGGCCTGGCATTGATACTAATTCCATCACACTTACCTCGTATTCTTTGATTAGCATCAAATATAGCGTTTTACTTATTCCAAATATAATAGTAAATAGTTAGTTTTTATTCCTTTTGGGTATATGAAAGGATTTTATAGCAACAATATAAAATAAATATTAAAAACAACATGATTTAAATAACACTTTGCCCCTACAATTGGCACACACAATATCAACGTTTTTTAATGGGTTACTAACATGAAACATGCTATATCGTTAAGCTTGTGCATACTTTTTACACTAAGTGGCAGCTTTCAACTACAAGCAGAAGACTCTTTATTGAAAGAAAGGGTAAAAGATGAGTTAGCAACATCTGAGCAACCGTTTGTGCTTACGCCCCATAAAGCGAACTACATTTTACCGGTCACCTATCAAACTCGCCCAAACAATGCCCCTTTTGAAGAAAAATATCCAAATGAGGATGTAGAAGTTGATGAAATGGAAGCTAAATTCCAAATCAGTTTTAAATTCCCTGTTTGGTATAATGTGTTTGGAGACAATGGCCATTTGTTTTTTGCGTATACCAACCAATCCTATTGGCAAGTTTATAATAAGGATGTTTCATCTCCTTTTCGAGAAACCAACCACGAACCCGAAGTGTTCATGTTATTTAACAATGACTGGGAAGTTGCAGGGTTAACCAATTCTTTTTTGGGTGTCGGTGTCGTTCACCAATCTAATGGCCAAGCCGATCCGTTATCGCGCAGCTGGAACCGCATTTATGGCAGCATGATATTTGACCGAGGACCTTTCGCATTAGGCTTAAAAGCCTGGTGGCGTATACCTGAAGATGAAAAAGAATTCCCGACAGACTCGCGCGGTGATGACAACCCAGATATTAATGACTATATGGGCAATTTTGAACTAACCGGCGTTTATGGATTAGATAACCACAGATTTATGATGCTACTGCGTAATAACTTATCATCTGATAATAAAGGTGCATTCGAATTTACCTATAGCTACCCTATTGTGGGCAATTTACGCATCTATGCGCAATACTTTAATGGCTATGGTGAAAGCTTGATTGATTACAATCACCATAACCAGCGTATCGGTATTGGATTAGCGTTAAACGACTTACTCTAACCGAACCACCTTATCGAACAAAAAAACCTAGAACACTGTTCTAGGTTTTTTTACACGTTTACTTAACCTGAACTCTGGATAATAGATTAGCTAAATATATGAAATTAAATAACATATATCTAACCCATGTATTTTAGAGGGATATTTTTTCTTAGAACAAGGCAAATTTGTGCGTCAATAGCTGGCCTATTGCAAACAAATTTAACACAGTTATCAGTAAAAATAGCCTCTAGAAAGCAAGTTGTTATCCAGAGTTCAGGTTACTTAGCCAGAGTTCAGGTTACTTAGGAGCTTTCGAGCTCATTTTAGAACCGATTTCAATACCTTGACTATTAATATCAACCGTCATCTGTATGCGCATGTTGTAGTCTTTCATCATTGATAATTCTTCTGGCACCTGCTCACCACTTTGCTCAATCATGGTGACTAAAGGTGTGAACATTTTCTCATAATCAGCGGTTAAATTAACAAGACCATTTGCAACCAGTGCTTGCTTAGTCATTTTATCTGCTAATGCTTGCGCATTGTCACCGGTATACAGTACCAAATGCTGTCCCTTAATCGCCATGTTAACTTGCACACCAAACTCAGGAGGCAACATTAATAATGAAGTCACATCAACGGCATCACCATCAACCGCCAAATTAATTTGTGCTAAAGGTGGGTAAAAAGGTTTAACCATATCTATCAGCATGGCAGGGTTTTCAGCTGATAAACTCACTAATGCATCAAGCTTTTCAAATGCTGGCGAACCATTTTCATCCTTTAGTTGATAATCCATTACGGTGAAGTTTACCCCTTTAACACCATTTGCCATTCCGGTCATCATGCCGATCATAGCGGGATTAAATTCAGCCATTGCATACTGACTTTCAGCTAACGCCTGACACTGGAATGTTGGCGTGGTTAAGTCTTTCCAAACAGCGTTTAATGAAGGGGCTAACTGCGCCACATCCATCCCCAGCCCCACTGATAAAATATGATTTGCAGCATCAGCACCAAAATCAGGGATAAAACCACGCATTTTAGTCAAAGCATCAAGAATAACCGCGTTTTTAGACTCAATAACCACACGAGCATCAAATGTGCTTTCTTGGCGAGAAATGGAATAGGCATTAAACCCCATGACCGTTCTTGGCCAGTTATTGGCAATTGCCATTAACTCAGTTTTGCATTGTTCACTTTGTAATTCTGCAAATGGATTATCATTTTGCAATGAGGCTAATTGGGTAATTTGTTTAGCCAACATGTTGCCATCGGCAGTGGTGATGCCTTTGATTAACTCAACATGGTTAACAAAGCTAATGCTGTCTTGAGTAAAATCATGCTGCTTAGCGATGTCTTGTAATATCGTCGTCGCAGAAATTGGGTTAACGACTTTTTTAGCACCTAATGCCGTTTCTAGCAATTCAACCTGGTTAAGCGATGTGTTTAACGTCACGGTTAACCAGCCTTTATCTTCAGCAAAAATGATATCAACGGTTTCTTCTGAGTCCGCACCAGTCACTCGATAAGCACGGTATTCGAGTCCGGCTATGGTCGCGGTAGTATGAACTAAACCACTTTCTTGCTCTGCCCGGTCTAACTCAGCCCAAAAAGCGTTAGCATCAGCAAGTTGCAGCTTCATAACAGGTAATGCACCAAGCGTATAAGCATAACTTTGCATTTCATCTGGCAGACCATAATGCGCCACAAGAGTGTCGGGGTCAGTCATTAAGCTCAAATACTGTTTATAAAGGCTAAGAAAAAACTTCTCATGCGGCTCAGTAAAATCACTTAACTCGTTCAATTGCTCAACCGAATACCCCTGAGCATTACCTGCAATGCTATAAAGATAATCTTTAATTGGAAAAGGGCTTAACTGTCCAGAAAACGCTAAGGTATCTGCAGGGACATAATCCAAAATAGGATTCGACGCGACTGTGTTAGATTGCTGGCTAAAATAATATCCACCTGCACCAACGGCTAATACAGCCACTGCAACTGCCATTTTATTCATTTATAAACTCCGATTTATTCACTAATTAACTCTTCCATGAGAGTCTTGATGATTTTCTGCTACTCAAAAGTACCTATCTAAAACATTCTAATACATAGGTAAATATTTCAATAATTTAACATTAATTAGCCAGTAACGCATTAGCTTCAGTCGGTATTAATGAAGCTTTAAAGGGGAACTGGGGTTTGGACAACAGTGTGTAGGCCTTCGAATGAAGGCGTTGGCATTTTGAGCTTATAACATTTGGCTGAGTTGGAATTGGGATTTGTGTTTAAAGTCGAATCTTCATTGTAGTTAAAAGCCTGCGGCTCGCTAATGTGCAGATACTGCTTCGGGACGCTATGCGTCATCCCTGACCGCTTAACGAAAACATCCCTGTTTTCGATACCCTCAGCCGCATCTACACTTGGTTATTTGATCTCTTCGATTTAACCTTTCGGGTATCAATCGGACAATAAAAAGCTAAATCGTTTTTGGACAGAAATCGTTTAGTGCTTAGGCTCTAAACTATACGGTTCACATTATCATTACTAATGACTATCTTAAGAAAGCGGGTTTCTGTTCACTAAGAGATGGGTGGATCGCAGCTTACTCTCGAAATAAGAAGCTAACCAAAAAGTCTAGATTAGGTAGTCTAAATGAACCGCCCTGTGCAGAGCCGTATGCGGAGTGGTGTGGGGCTGGAGGCTAGACACCTCCGGCTACCCGATCAAGGCACTAATTACTCGATTGCCAAACCTTTAATCACTTTAACTGCATTATCTGACTCATAAAGTGACACTGGAATTTTTTGCCCCGTATTTGTACCTAGGTATGGTTCTGAAGCTGCCATTAATATAGGGAATACACGTCTAAGATCCCCACTTGAACCAGTGCTACTAATCGTGGTTTTCCATATTTGAACTTCTTTATTAGACTTTTTAAATTCTGTGTAATCGTAGCCAGTAATTAATGCATATCTAAAAAATGTAGTTCGAGTACCAGTAAGAGTCGTAGAGCCTGTAACTCCGTATGTGGGAGTATAAGTTGTTGTTGCATTTACTGAGGTTGTATTGCCATATGTTGTAGCTGTGCCATATGTATTAGCGGAAGAAACACCTGTTTTCCCCCATGTGGGTATAGAGTATGAATACTGTTGAGCTTGAGGGTCTCCTATTCCATAAGATAACACTATAACTAAATCAGCATCATCTTGTGAGTTGGCAGCGATATAACCTTTGCCGTTAAGTACACGTTTAAGATAGTTTTCATACTCTTGAAACTGCAAATCGTTTTTATTAATACCTTGGTTTCCAGGGATTAATAAATATGTTTTTTTAGTCATAGCAACAGGTGAAGCTAGAGAGTCAACGGATACAGAGAAAGTTGGTTGTCCTGTTGAGGTACAACCAGCTAATAGAGTCATGAAAATGATTACGATGAGATTGCGCATAAACTTTCCTAAGTGCTTTAATGCTTAAAGCATGGGCGCAGTTTTATCGCTTCCATGCCTTTTTTTGTTATGAATTTCTGTACTACCATGCATTGATAGTTGCGGGTATATGCACATCTATTGATGGTGCAATAGAACTTTTGTTACAGAGAGTACACTTGAATTCTTCGATATTTTCTTTGTAACCCACAGAAAGCATAACCTGCGGCGGAAATGTGCATTGGCAAAGTCTATACCCTAGAGCTTGTGCAATTTGAGCTTCTGCAAGTTTTGAAGCCTTACCTGCTTCTGCAAGGCTTTTCTCAATGGCTTCTTTTTCAACTGAATCAGGTAATAAATCTTGAGTTTTTTTAACAAGTCCCACAGCCTCAGAAAATAGAGACAAACAGGTTTTCACACTTTCCATTGTTGACGCTGAATCATCCATACATAAACCCTTTTTATTCATAGCATTTGTATAGTGTGCATGCGCGTATATTTGGCAAAACGCGCATGCACATTTAATAATCCTATTATCTAAGCTATACCTTGATAAAGCTATTGATTTATAAGCATTCCACTAGAGTGATACTGAATAAACGTGCACGAAAAATTGAAAAGTGAACATTGATATTAATGTCTTATCTAAAGTAATCAGTAACGGTAATTTATCGATTAGTAAAAATAGGTCAACTGGCCAGTTACTTGTCAGTACAGCTTATCGCCTATAACTCACTTTGGGGCAAAAACAAGTTAGCATTTTTGAAATAATCTTATGTCACTCACTCTTTAAAACTTGCCGACTCAGTAAATACCCGAAAGGTTCATTATGGTGGTTTGCGAGCCGACCATCCGACCCATGGATGGGTCGGCTGAGCTACAAGGACGTACTTGCTGCGTGTCGGTGAGTAAATGCCATACTGAAACTATAAAGATAAACTTCACGAGGCATTCTTTACTATGTGCGAAGTTTCATGTTCATAGCGGCCGTAGGCCATATTCCAAACAAACCTTTGGGACAAAAGCACGTTAGCTTTTTACTCGCAACTCACACCAAACAAGGTCGAATAGAAGCGATAAAATGACCTGGTGTAGATACGCCTGAGGGTATCGAAAACAGGACGTCTTCGTTAAGCGGCCATGGATGGCTTACAGCGTCCCGAAGCAGTATCTGCACATAAGGTCGCTCTTTCACATCTGACCCATAGGGATATGGGAAATGGGAAATGGGAAATGGGAAATGTCAGTGTGGCTGCCGGGAACATCACTGACCATGTGACCACGACATTCCGTTCATCCTGAACATCCATGCTGCAGGTAATTGATTACCCAAAAGGTAAAGGTTAAAACAGAAATAACCCATTCCTGCGCAGCTAGACACTAAACCCAACATGACCAATACTGCTCAACGCTACTCAGCTAAATAAAAAATGCCAAAGCTTCATTTGAAGGACACCTAACTTTCGGTCAAAAATGAGTTTCATCTCATCGTAATAACAAAGCAATGATAATATTAATGCTAAAAACAGACTGAACAAGCCATTTTTAGTGCTGCGATGTTGGAATGAAAAAGACAATGCAATATTAAGCCGTTTCTGATTCATCCTTAAACCGCCAAAGACCGCCTCGACATCTAGATACTCATTTAACCACTTGAAATCTTATATCTTTCCGAATAAAACGTGATCAAGTAGTTTTGTTGAAGAAAGCTTACGCCGCTAATAAGGGGCTGGGGGACAAGTGGAGGAATAGCTGTCCAGCTCAATCAACCCCTGCAGCAAAATGCCGTGATAACGCGCTTGCACAAGTTGGTAATCTAAACTTGGGGCAAAGTAATAAGTCATCTTTTCTGCACCAGTTTGTTCGATAGGAATTAGCTGCAACTCGCCCCACGGAGCTATGGTGCGGGTTTGCACTTCTTGCACATAGTATTGATAGGGTTCAATGGCATCAGAGGCTTGTCTGATTAACGCAAATTGCTTGCGGCCTTTTAGCAATGATTCTCGAAGCTGAACCGTTAAGGTATCGACATCTCTAAGGGGGATCTGTTCTGAAGCGTAAGTGCTAACTTTGCCATCAAGATTCACCTCTGATTGCCGCCCATCTGGGCTAAACGTCACCTGCAAATCACGGCTACGAAAGCCGCTCACTTGCTGATGAAAAGACTGGGTTAACCATTCATTAGTCGCATCTGACCATACTAACTGCGAACGCTGCTGATATTCAGTTCCAATGCCTAAAATACTGGCTTGGCTTGTGGCGTTAATCACCCCTGTATTGCCTTGCCACTGTTCAGTACGGGTCATTTCACCGGTATGAATGCCACTCAGATAAATAGAGTAACTGGCATGGCGACTACATTGAAGTTGCTCATCATTTGCTTGTGCATTCCAACTGCATACGCCTACCAGCAAGCCAATAACTAGCCTTGGTACAGGCTTTAAGGAGACAGGTTGAAATACCCAGGCTTGATACAGCCAAGATGCTGGAGTTGAAGAGCTTGCAGCAATAATCGATGTCAAAATAGTCGGCTCATGATTGGGGTTAAAAAACTTCATTCACATTTAAATAGAAGTTTGTTTCGTTTTCACCGACACCGATATCAAAGCGTAAATTAATATTGTCTTTCACTCTAAAGCGAAAACCTGTGCCGTAAGAGGTTAATAGCTCATCGGTTAACTGATTTATTTTAGGTGCTACGCTACCCGCAGCGCCCCAAAACACCATGCCATAACGATGAAATATCGGTAAACGGTATTCCACTTGCCCCATCATCATTTGTTCATCACGGTAACGGCCTTTGATATAACCCCGCATGGCGTTTGAGCCACCAAGCGTCGGCAATAAATTCCATGGCATATCGCCATCCGTGAAGTGAGCTTGCACTTGCCATGCAATTAACCCCGGGGCTGAGCTTAAATCGATATAGTTTGCCAGCTCAATGTTATAAGTTGAAAATGACGAAAATTGATCGTTTTGATAAAGCCCTGCATCAACCTGAAACAACCAGCCCTTAGTCGCATTTAAGCGATAATCTCTAGAGTCATAAATACTGGTGATCACCACCCCTGAACTAAAGTTACTTGGCAGTAGCTCACTTGAGTCAATAGGCGTTGGTGTTGCCATGTACTCAAGCTCATTAGCACTGGCATAGATAAAATCAGCACCAATACCAATAAAGTAATTGCTGGCAATTTCGTTCATCCAACGAGGCTTAAAGCTATAAAGCTGCTCATCAAACTCATGCAGGTTTGCATCCATATTGCCCTGTTCAATGCCTTTGCCATAATAAACTGCCGCTTCATTATGTAACTCAACATCAAGCAATAAACGCTGTTTGCCTTGATTGAAAAACGTCATGTTTTCCACTTCAACACCATATGAGCCGTTCATCGACACAAATGAATTAAGTACCAATGATGAGGGTTGCTCATCCGCTGCAGCATTGTCGGTTTTATATAACCCCACCATTAATAAGCCCACACCAAACTTTTTCTCGGGGGTGTAATAAGCGGTAGGTAAATAACTCATATCGATGGCTTTGCTGTCGTCAAACTTACCGTCTGCGCCAAAAACTGACAAAATGTTATCAATCCATGTGGGCTCCATGTCTTCTGGGGTTTCAAATAAAGGCTCTACAGCACAGGCAGAATAAGACATAAACAAGGTAAGCAATAAAATTCGTTTCATAAAAACTCTAATCAAAATGAATGCCAAAGGTGGCAGTTAGTTAGCACAAAAAAACCAAACGAGGTTTAGCGATAATGGTTTTTTCGAGCACATCTTAACTGAATATATCTGTACGACCATATTAAAATACATATCACTCAAAATTAGATTAAAACTTAAAAAACCATTTAAATACTGTGTGATCTAAATTTAGTGGAGTCAGGGTAAACGTTATAAAAAATAAGTAAACCGTTCAGCTTATAGCTTTTTTGATTAATTCTTACCCGTCGTCATCAAGAAACCGAAAGCGCATGAACAAAAAATTAAGGTACTAATAAGCCAAAGACTGTTCAAAACAGGGCGATGTTTCACATATGCCCATAGGAATATGGGAAATGTAAACGTGATGTCGGGTAGATCACTGCCTATGTTATCACGATCCTTAACATCCCTACGACAGGCTATGAGTTCCCATCAAATATTGAACGAGTTACCCTAACCAAAGTCATAGCCGCTGAGTAATTTAGTAGGGTAACGTCAACATTTACAAGAAGATAACTTCTAAGCCAATTTGCCCAAATATAAGACAGGTGATCTTAATTAAGTCTTGGATGCTAAATATTGGTTTGAATTGTGAAGTCTGCTGGCGAGCCAAATACTGTAAAAATGAACCATGGGTGTTTGCTCCCATGGGCGGTGAGCTGTAGGGAAATACTTGTGCAGTCGGTGAGGAAATGCCATAAAAAACCGTAAAAAGTATTTCTGACAAGCTCACTTTGGGACGAGAAACAAGGTCACTTTGGTGTGATAGGTGCACAAAAAGTACAGCTTTGGCTAACAATATAAAGCCCCAACAAGCAATGCTTGTTGGGGCTTAAATTTGATTGCTTATACGCTAACAAGTCAATCAATGTGCTCGAGGATGCGAGCGAAGCTTTTGAAGGTACTTGGACTGCAAAAACAATCCTAAAAAGTGTCGACAAAAACCATCTACGGAAGTGATTAAATGTAGCCGACTCACCTGAGTATTGCCTGTTTTTTTTAAACAAAAATTAACCCATTTTATGGAGTTATTTGAATTTCAAATAGTTACTGATGAATTAATTTTTATCACTTGGCGATTAAATTTCGTAATGAAGACCACATTCTCGTTTCATGCCATTAAAGCGAGTGTCTTCTTCACTCATACCTAATTCTAAAGGCTTAGTTGAATGAGTATCGCCCACCGACACATAGCCCTGCTCCCATAATGGGTGATATGGCAAGTTGTGCTCAGTTAAATACACATGCACATCTTTATTGCTCCATTCAATAATCGGCAACAACTTAAAACGGTTACCGTGAATAGCCAATATCGGCAAGGCTTCACGGGTGCTGGCTTGAGTGCGACGTAAGCCTGCAAACCAGGTGCCCACATTCAATTCAGCTAATGCCCGCTGCATAGGTTCAACTTTATTCAGACGGTTATATTGCTCAAGCTCGTCCAAACCTTGTTCCCACAATTTACCAAAGCGCGCCTCTTGCCATGCTGGCGTTTGGGCGGCACGATAAACCTGTAAATTCAGTTTTAATCGCTCGGTTAACTCATCGATAAATTGATAGGTTTCAGCAAACAAGTAGCCAGTATCGGTCAAGATAACCGGGATATCGGCTTGCACCTGGCTAACCATATGCAGCATCACTGCAGCTTGAATACCAAAGCTAGACGATAAAGCATGTTCACCGGGCAAGAAGGCCAGTCCCCACGCCACGCGCTGTTGTGCTGTCAGCCCAGACAAAAACTGGTTGATATTATCCAGTTCTGCCTTTTGCACCTCTTTTGGCTGACTGAGCAATTGAACTAATTGCTCAGGGCTAATCAAGGCTTGGGCTGTAGCATTGGCTTCAGTATTCATCATAAATCACCCATGAAAGTCTTTAGCGGCATCTAATACCGCCTTTACAACACCAATACGTACCGTAAAGTTACCAAAGGTCTCGCCGGCATCACGCTCTTCAG
Organism: Shewanella sp. ULN5; assembly: GCF_030731885.1. Classification (NCBI taxonomy): domain Bacteria; kingdom Pseudomonadati; phylum Pseudomonadota; class Gammaproteobacteria; order Alteromonadales; family Shewanellaceae; genus Shewanella; species Shewanella sp. ULN5. The sequence continues at coordinate 86,087 of NZ_JAPJEE010000003.1, read as the reverse complement.
CGTAGCGACCAAACAAGCCATCCAACTCAGATAGAATCTCTGCTTCTTGGATGTTTTCTTTGTGCATTTTGTTCAAACGTGTGCCTTCAAAGCTAGCGCCTAAATACAGGTTGTAACGGCCAGGTGCTTTACCCACTAAACCGATTTCTGCCGCAAATGGACGCGCACAACCGTTTGGACAACCCGTCATACGCACCACAATGGCTTGATCGCTAATTCCGTGTTTTTGTTGTAATGCATCAATATGATCAATAAACGCTGGGAAATAACGCTCTGCTTCAGCCATCGCCAGAGCACAGGTTGGCAATGCCACACAGGCAATGGAGTGACCGCGAGTTGCCGATAACACTTCACCAAGTAAGCCATGCTTACGGGCTAAGCCTTCAATTTCAGCTTTATCTTCAGCGGCTACACTTGCAATAATCATATTTTGATTAGAGGTCATGCGGAAATCGCCTTTGTGGATCTTAGCGATTTCACGTAAACCCGTTTGCAGTGTTTTACCTGGCATATCTTTAATACGGCCACTTTCGATAAACAAGGTTAAGTGCCACTTGTTGTCGATACCTTCAACCCAGCCATAACGATCGCCGCGGTCACCAATAACAACGTCGCGCTTAGTCTCAAATTTTACCCCTGCACGCTTTTCAACTTCGGCCTTAAACGCATCATAACCATGATCAACAATAGTGTATTTTAAACGTGAACGTTTACGATTAACTCGGTTGCCCCAATCACGTTGCACCGTCATTACAGCTTCAGCAAATTTGATCACATCGGCCGTTTTAATAAAACCAAAGTCATCGGCTAAACGTGGGAAGGTTTCCACTTCGCCATGGGTAGAACCCATGCCGCCGCCAGCAACTAAGTTAAAACCAATTAGTTCACCTTGTTCGGCAATAGCAATAAAGCCTAAATCGTTAGTGTAAACGTCAACATCATTATCAGGTGGCACTGATACTGCCATTTTGAACTTACGTGGCAAATAGGTTTTGCCATACACAGGCTCATGGGTTTCGGTATCTAATAATTTTTCTTCATCTAACCAAATTTCTGCATAAGCACGCGTGTGCGGCAGCAAGTGATCAGATAACTCTTTGGCTACTGCGTAAGCTTGTTGATGTAACTTAGATTCAACAGGGTTTGGGTTACACATCACGTTACGGTTAACGTCACCACAGGCGGCGATAGAATCCAGCGCAGCTCTGTCTAATCCTTGAATCAACGTTTTCAGATTACGCTTTGGAATACCGTGATACTGAAACGTTTGACGCGTAGTTAAACGAATGCTGTTTGAGGTGGTTAAAGTGGACGAAATTTTATCCACATCTAACCACTGTGCTGGTGAACAAATACCACCTGGCACACGCGCTCGAAGCATAAAACTATATAAAGGCTCTAATTTTTGCTCTTTACGTTCATTACGTAAATCACGGTCATCTTGCTGGTAAAATCCGTGGAATTTAATTAACTGCTGATCGCCATCACTAAACGATCCCGTTACTTGAGTATCTAAACCCTCTTGAATGGTACCGCGCAGATAATCACTGTCGATTTTTAAATATTCGTTTACTGCTAACTTTTGCTCACTCATGGTGACCGCCTCTTATTCGATAATCACTTAGCTGCAATATTGCTGTGTAATGACTCATCAAGTCGCAATTTTCACTCGGCAGCTAAGCCTAATATACGTTGTTTAGGTTAACCTTGACGCTTAATACACGTCTTTTTGGTAACGTTTGCTGCTGCGTAATTCTTCAAAATAAGTCTCTGCAGCTTCAGGTGTTAATCCACCCTCGGTAACGGCAACATTCAACAATGCCTGGTGAACATCTTTTGCCATACGTTCGGCATCACCGCAGATATAAACGTGAGCCCCATCTTGTAACCATTGCCACACAAGACTTGCTTGTTGGGTGATGCGATGTTGCACATAGACTTTCTCCGCTTGGTCACGAGAAAACGCGACATCTAATCGGCTTAAGTCACCATTTTTCAGATACTGTTGCCATTCAACCTGATACAAGAAGTCTTGTTCAAAGTGAGGGTTACCGAAGAATAACCAGCTATTGCCCTCTACGCCATCTGCAACACGTTGCTGCATAAAGGCGCGAAAAGGTGCGACACCTGTACCAGGACCAACCATAATCACTGGCGTTTGTGGATTTTCTGGTAAGCGGAAATGATTATTCGGCTCAACATATACCTTCACTTCCTGACCTTCTTCAGCGGATGCTAAGAAGTGTGATGCGCCGCCAAATCTTGCTTGTCCTTCACGCTCATCTTCAACCAAGGCGACCGTTAAGTGCACTTCAGTTTCGACTTCAGCCTGGCTAGAAGCAATTGAATATAAACGCGGTGTTAACGGACGTAATACTTCAACTAATTGTTCAGCAGTCACTTTAGCAGGATAGATTTTGACTAAATCAGCCAGTTGGTGCTTAAGAATAAACTGACGCGTTTGCTCTTTATCTTCACTTAATGCCAACAAATCTGCGTTAGCGCTAAACTCTGCCCAAGCTTTAACAAGACCTGGATATAACTGGGTCAACTCTTTCTTGTCAGTTAATGCAGCTTCCAGACTTAACACCTCTTTACCAACTGTCACTTCAGTTACTGGATTTAAAGCCAAACCTGAAATAATTTCATTCACTAAGTTTTGGTTGTTACTAAACCAAATACCTAATGCATCGCCAACTTGGTAAGTAATGCCTGACTCGCCTAAATCAATTTCAACGTGGCGAACATCACGGTCAGAATCCCGACCGGTAAGTTTTTGGCTAACTAATACTTCAGCGGTGTAAGGCTTTTGCTTGGTAAACTCGCTGCTTGAAGCCTGAGCTGGCGCTAAAGACACCACACTTGCATCCGCTGTTTGAATATGCGGTTTAACCGCTTCAACAACACTGTCTTGCCAATCTGCAGCAGCTTGCTCGTAATCAACATCACATTCAGCTAACGGTAATAATTGCTTAGCCCCTAATGCCGCAAAACGCGCATCAAAGTCTTTACCGGTTTGGCAGTAAAACTCGTAACTTGAGTCACCTAATGCTAATACCGAATAATGTAAGTTATCTAATTTTGGCGCACGTTTTGATGCTAAAAACTTATGCAATTCCATAGCGTCATCAGGTGCTTCACCTTCACCATGGGTACTGACCACGGCTAATAATAAGGTTTCTTGCTTCAACTGGCGCACATTGTACTCGCCCATTGATGTTAAGTTCACCGTATAACCTTGTGCCTGCGCTTTAGCGGCCAATTCAGTTGCAACGCCGCGACCGTTACCAGTTTGGCTGCCATATAGAATGGTAACTGTTTGGCTTGCACTGGTTTGCGCAGCGCCATCAGATGCGACTACCTGACCTTGGTTAGCGCTTGCAGCTAAGTAGCCACTCACCCAAGCAAGTTGTACAGCGGATAACTCAGAAGTGAGTTGTTTTAGCTTATCAACTTGTCCTTGTGACAATGGTGAAGCTAATGCAGATAGTTCTTTTAACAACATAAGACGGCCTTATAACAGTGTAATGTAGCCAAGCTTACTCCTGTCGACTAAAAGCAAAAAAGAATAAAAGATAATTTTTTATTCCATTTAGGAATATGCAAAGGTGTTTTTTTAGGCTACAAAAGTGTGGGTTAGTTAAAACTTTTTAATTTCCCTTAATTAAAACAGCGTTTATTAACCTTGTAGCACTTGTGCGATTGAAGTGTCTGCAGCAAGCTAGACAATTGGATTAACTATTGATTATCTATCAGGTTAATTGTTCTCTGAAAAAGACAATAAAAACCATTCCCAGAAGGAATTGTTAACAGAGACGTATTGATGTTCACCTAGTCACATCAATGCCAGCCTAATTCGATGATTTGTTGATTACGACCGTTAGCAAATCATCATGTGAAACTATGATGCAATTCGGCTGGGGAGCCTTATTGCATTTTAATCATTAACCATCAGGGATCAGTCATGCAGATTGGAATACCGAGAGAAAGTATCGCAGGTGAAACGCGCGCAGCAGCGACGCCAGCAACCGTGGTACAACTAAAAAAGCTCGGCTTTAGTGTGGCCATAGAGGCGGATGTTGGTAAATTATCAAGTTTTGATAATGCCGCATTTGAACACGCTGGGGCCGAAATTGTAGAAGATGCGTTTCAAGCTGACTTTATTTTTAAAGTTAACGCACCTACAGATGATGAAATTGAGAAAATGAAGCCTGGCACCACGATTGTCAGCTTTATTTGGCCTGCTCAAAATCCTGAATTGGTTGAGAAGTTAGCTCAGAAAAAAATCACCGTGATGGCGATGGACATGGTGCCACGTATTTCACGAGCCCAGTCATTAGATGCCCTATCGTCTATGGCCAATATTGGTGGTTACCGTGCAGTCGTAGAAGCCGCACATGAATTTGGACGCTTCTTTACTGGCCAAATTACCGCCGCAGGTAAAGTCCCGCCAGCCAAAGTACTGGTAATTGGCGCTGGTGTTGCCGGTCTTGCCGCGATTGGTGCAGCAGGCTCATTAGGCGCAATCGTGCGGGCATTTGATACTCGTCTTGAAGTGGCTGAGCAAATCGAATCAATGGGTGGTGAGTTTTTAAAACTCGAGTTTGAAAATACCGAAGGCGGTTCTTCTGACGGCTACGCAAAAGTCATGTCAGAAGAGTTTATTGCGGCTGAAATGGCATTATTTGCCGAGCAAGCCAAAGATGTGGATATCATTATTACCACAGCGCTTATTCCTGGTCGCCCTGCGCCTAAGCTTATTACTAAAGACATGGTTGATAGTATGAAGTCAGGCTCAGTGATCGTCGATTTGGCTGCGGCCACTGGCGGTAACTGTGAATATACCGTAACGGGTGAAAAATTTATCACAGATAACGGCGTAAAAGTACTAGGTTACACTGACCTTCCAGGTCGCCTTCCTGCACAATCATCACAACTATACGGCACTAACCTTGTTAACTTGATGAAGTTAATGTGCAAAGAAAAAGACGGTAACGCCGTACTTAACTTTGAAGATGTGGTTATGCGTAACATGACGGTTACCCACGAGGGTGAAATTACTTTCCCACCACCAGCCATTTCGGTGTCAGCTGCACCAGCCAAACCGGCTGCGGCGCCTGTGACCAAAGCGGCTGAACCCAAAGCCCCTTCTAAGCTTAAGTACGTTTTAGGTGCTGCGGGCATTGCCGCTTTTGCAGCCATCGCATCCGTTGCCCCTACAGAGTTCTTATCTCACTTTACGGTATTTATATTGTCATGTGTGGTGGGTTACTACGTGGTCTGGAACGTGTCTCACTCATTACACACACCGCTAATGTCCGTAACCAATGCAATTTCAGGCATTATTGTGGTGGGGGCATTACTGCAAATAGGCCAGGGATCAGCTTTAGTCACCGCGCTGTCATTTGTTGCTGTGTTAATTGCAAGTATTAACATTTTTGGTGGTTTTACCGTCACTCAGCGCATGCTGAAAATGTTCCGTAAAGATTAAGGGGAATTATCGTGTCAGAAGGACTGGTAACAGCATCGTATATTGTCGCGGCGGTATTCTTTATTTTAAGCCTTGCGGGGCTTTCAAAACAAGAAACAGCTAAAAACGGCAATTTATTTGGCATCATAGGGATGACCATTGCGCTTGGCGCAACCATTTTAAACCCGAGTACCACTGGCGTAGTGTGGATTATTTTAGCAATGGTGATTGGCGGCGCAATTGGTGTCCGTTTAGCACTCAAAGTTGAAATGACCGAAATGCCTGAACTCGTTGCCATTCTTCACAGCTTTGTGGGTATGGCAGCAGTATTAGTGGGCTACAACAGCTTTATCGATTTACACCCACAAGCCATTAATGAAATTGTGGTTGCCATTGGTAGTGATTTAGATACTACTCTTGCAACCGCTGAGGCGGCATTTGCTCAGGCGAGTCAGGCTCAGCAAGATAGTCATCACCTGACTGGCGCTATGCTGAACATTCACCTTGTAGAAGTTTTCCTCGGTGTGTTCATTGGCGCGGTAACCTTCACAGGCTCTGTCGTTGCATTTGGTAAATTGCGCGGATTAATTCCATCAAAAGCATTAACCTTACCGCATCGCCATAAGATGAATCTTGTAGCAGTCATTGTATCGTTAATTTTAATGGTGCAATTTGTGCAAACCGGTGGCGCAATCACGCCTATCCTCATTATGACTTTAATAGCCTTCGCATTTGGTTGGCATTTAGTTGCCTCTATTGGCGGAGCGGATATGCCAGTTGTGGTGTCAATGCTGAACTCATACTCAGGTTGGGCTGCTGCAGCTGCTGGTTTCATGCTATCAAACGATTTGTTGATCATCGTTGGTGCATTAGTGGGTTCATCAGGCGCGATTCTGTCTTACATTATGTGTAAAGCTATGAACCGCTCATTTATATCTGTTATCGCAGGTGGATTTGGTAACGATAGTGCGGCATCTACAGGCGAGGAAGAAGTGGGTGAATACCGCGAAACCACCGCAGAAGATGTGGCAGATATGCTGAGAAACTCTGATTCAGTTATCATCACTCCAGGCTACGGTATGGCAGTGGCGCAAGCTCAATATCCTGTGGCTGAAATCACCCGTAAGTTACGTGACTTAGGCATTAAAGTTCGCTTTGGTATTCATCCTGTTGCAGGACGTTTACCTGGTCATATGAACGTATTATTGGCTGAAGCAAAAGTACCTTATGACATCGTATTAGAGATGGATGAAATCAATGAAGATTTCTCTGACACGGATACCGTGTTAGTGATTGGTGCCAATGACACAGTAAACCCAGCGGCAATGGAAGATCCAAACAGTCCGATTGCTGGTATGCCTGTGTTAGAAGTGTGGAAAGCACAAAACGTTATTGGCTTTAAACGTTCAATGAATACTGGCTATGCTGGTGTGCAAAATCCGTTGTTCTTTAAAGACAATACCCAAATGTTATTTGGTGATGCCAAAGATAGTGTAGAAGCTATTCTAAAAGCGCTGTAACACCGTTAGCGTAAATCACAAATACCAGCCTAGTGGCTGGTATTTTTTTGGCTTTTTTCGGTGTTATAAATTGGTGAAGATGTTATCTTAAAAATTAATCTAAGGTTTACCCTTAACCTGTAAAATAAACGCTGGTTAAAAATGTAAAATGGCTAAAGTTTTAGTTAATTTATCGCCAGTAATGCGATTAAAGATCTTTTAACACACTCAGGTGATATGCAGATATGCGCCCCTTTAATGTGGTTGTATCTTTGATATCGTCTATTGAGCTTAATGACGTTACTTATTAGGCCGCTAATGTCTCAGCGATAATGGATTCTATACACAAATTAGCACAAGGCATTTTTGAAGGTAATATTTGCCAGCAAGTCGTGATGTAAAAAGGAAAGTTATAGACAAATGGATGGCTCAACAAATGAGTTGCAACAATTACAAGCTAAAATCGCCAAGCTACAAAGCGAGCTATCAGATTACCAATTACAGGTATCTGAGCTAGAAAAAGCAAAACTGCAACTCCAGCAAACTCTCAAACTGACTGAAGAAAAGCTCCATGCGACATTAGATGGCACGGGCTTATGTCTGTGGGAACAAGATATCCCTAGCGGAATTCTGACCATGTACAATCAGGAGTGGGGGGCACTACTAGGTTATACCTTAGAGGAGCGACCTGCCCATATCGACAGCTGGAAATCGCATCTTCATCCTGAAGATAAAGATTGGGTCATTAAAGCGTTTTACGACCATGTGGAAGGTAAAGAGAATGTCTACCGCGCGGTGCATCGAATGATTCATAAAGATGGCAGTGTTAGTTGGGTATCTGATCGCGGCCGGATTATTGAGTTTACACAAAACGGTCAGCCTAAACGCATTATGGGCACCCACACAGATATTACTCAAGAAAAACGCTACGAACAGGAATTGGCACGATTAGCCCATTATGACCCCCTAACTAACCTACTTAATCGTAATGCCCTCAAAAATCACTATCAAAAAAACTTCAAACATCCGCAAGCTAAAGGAGCGTTAATTTTTATTGATTTAGATGGTTTTAAGGGAATTAATGATAAAGCGGGTCATCGTATTGGTGATTTACTCTTAATCCATGTCGCTAATACCATTAGCCAGACGGCTAAAACTATGTTGGACAAAGGCCAGCATGCGATCGCTCGAATTGGCGGTGATGAATTTGTGATTTTAACCACAGTTCATCAAGCAGAAATATTAACCCCCTTTACCCAAACCTTATTACAACAATTTAACCATCCCACCACCATTGAACAGCACAAAGCCCAAATTGGTTTAAGTATTGGAGTGTGTGCTTTTTCAGCCTCGACGACTTTCTCCCATGCTTATGAACAAGCAGACAAAGCCATGTACCAGGTTAAACAACAGGGTAAGCATGACGTGGTGTTTGTTTCACTACTTTAATCTTAAACCTAACATGACTCGCCTTGGCATTTAGCTCAGTGCGAAAGTAGCCCCAATAAGTAACGCTTATTCATTGCTTGGCGCCATACAAGATTAGCGCTTGAATAGCATCAACAAGCTCTTAATATGGCCCAAAAACATCAATTGGTGAATGGGGAATATCAAGAGTTAACGTGATAGCTTAAAAAGACTTAGGGCAATTGAGCTTTGCAGAGTGATGTTATCAGCGTAAAAATCTTCGCTAAAGATCAACAAGCATAGATAACACAAAGGGCTAACCATCAATCATGGTCAGCCCTTTGTAGTGGCATTTTTTTGATCATCTCAGCTAGAAATAATCACCAGTTAACGATTAAAACTTATAGCTATAACCTAAGGTTGCAGACTGTGGTTTACCAGCAAATACTGAACCGTGTACACGGGTTGTCACGTAAGTTTCGTCAAATAAGTTATCAACATTTAAGTACACTTCTGACACATCGTTAATGAAGTAGCGTGCTGATAAATCAAACACTGTTTTAGAACCAATCAACTCATCCGCAGGAATATCACCTTGTCCCGCTTTAGTGCGCATGTCATCAGTGTATCGACCGGCTAGAGTCACTTGCCAGCTTTCTGCTGCTACACCAGCAGAAATATACAATTGGTTATCTGGCAAATAAGTTAACGAGTCACCTTTTTTAACGTTATCCCAGCTTTCAAAATCAGATGAGAAATCTGAGCCGAATTCAGCATTAGTAAAGGTATAAGCCATTTTCACAGGGAAAGTTATCTCACCTTTTTGATTAAACTCATAACCTAGGCTTAATTCTAAACCGCTAACATCCACTTCACCGGCATTGTATTGGTTATCAATGTTGTTATCGTCACAACCTTGCGCAGCTGTACAGTTACCATGCATATTGCTGTAGTCACCATAGAATGCAATGGCTTCTGAAGTAAATGCACCTTGGTTATAACGTAAGCCTGCTTCATAGTTCCAGCTTTCTTCCTCTTGACCGTCCGCATTACCTGGTGCTGCTGGAGAGAAACCTTTTTGAACACCGGCTAATAGAATAAGCGCCTCATTCACCTGATAGGTTGCAGATAAAGAAGGCATAACTGCACTAAAACTGTTATCAACATCTTTGCTTGGTTGACCATCGCGACCAGGATTTGCTTTACCCCAATCTAAACGATTAGTAGTGACATCTTCATAACGAATACCCACAGTAATTGCAAAATCGCCTATGGTCATGCGATCTTGTACAAACAACGCCCAAGCATCAGCACTATCGATACGGTTTGAATCTGTACCAGGAATACCACTTTGAGTGCGGTTCATCACTTGGTTGGTGTCTAATTGATAAATGTCCGCCCATTGGTAACGGTCCATTTCATCTTCATGATAGCGCGCACCGAATGCAAGCTCATGATTACCCACATAGTAATTTAATTCAGTTTGTAAACCTTGTGATAAATAACTACGGTTATTGGCTTTCACGCTGACATCAATAGGCGCGGTCACTGAGCCTTTGTCAAAATCAGCGGCGTTTTGTACACCACCGCTACTTAAACTTTTACCATCAACTTTATCGGCTTTATACCAGTTACGGTGAAAGTCGTTATAGTAAGCGGTCGTGCTTAAAGCTAAGTTATCATTAAATTCAATCACATGATTTAACTGAACTTGTTTATGCTCAGTAGTCATCTGATCTTTTTGTGATGCTGAATAACGCATAAATGGCGTTGCAGCATAATCTTCATCCGTTAAGCCCATGTAAGTTTCGTTAGAAACCTCATCAGCATATTTTAGTTTTAATTCTACAATTTGTTGATATTTAGCTGTTTTGTCAGTTTTGACGCTCACTTTTGCTAACGCATCATTCTTCACAAAACCTGTATCACCGCCAACACCGTTGATATCACGGAAACCATCGGCTTGATAGCGATAGATTTCAGTCACAGCACCAATTCTTTCGCCTTGACCACCAGCAAATGCGTGCACTTTACCAAAACCATCTTGGCCAGCAGCAACATCTAATTTACCAGCTAGTTCTGTTTCAGGAATTTGACGAGATAGCATGTTAATTACGCCACCCGTTGTACGAGGTCCATATTTAACCGTTGAACTACCTTTAAGAATTTCAACACTTTGCATACGCCCTGAAGTAGGGAAATAATAAGCAGCAGGTGATGAGTAAGGCGCTGGCGCAGCTAATACGCCATCTTCCATTACGGTGATTTTTTCAGAACGATTTTGTCCTGTGCCACGCATACCTAAATTTGGACGTAATCCGTAGCCATCTTCTTCTTGAATATAAACGCCAGGGATAGACGCCAGAGTGCGCATGATATCGGTATATTTAAACTGCTCAATATCAGCGGCCGAAATAACGTGCGCACTACCTGGCACGGTATTAACAGGATTACGGCTACCAAAAATAGTAATTTGTTCAATGTTAGTGGTGGCCACCTGCGTATCTTGAGTGACTTTTTCAGCGGCAGTTGCGCCCATAGACATTAATAATGCACTTGCTAAAACACTCAAACGTAAGGTGTTTGACTGGTTCATCTTTTATCTCCCAATACAACATTTATTTAATACTAATAAGAACAATTCTTATTTGTGTTTCTAATTGTGCGCATTTTCACTTAACTGGACATTAAAATCAACAAATGGACACTATATATTTACAAATAAGGCAGAATTGTTATGTTGTGGGTAAGATGTGTGACACAAATCACCAAAGAGATGTACAAAAAACACTCGTCTTGATATTAAAGCCACAAGAATCCAGTCATCGGGTGAGTTTATTGTGAAATGTGCAGTAAACTGCGCTTAAAAATTATTCCTTACTATATAAGACTCATTCCATCATGTTTTTATCACCTTATTATTCAAAACAAGATCAAAGCGTTTTTATTTCTGCCCAACAAGCCAGTGACTTTGCCAGGCAGGTTGCAGAAGATTTCAACCCCATCCATGATGTTGGCGCGAAACGCTTTTGTGTACCAGGTGACTTATTATTCGCATTGGTATTAACAGAATATGGCTTAAGCCAGAACATGACCTTTAAATTTGCAGGTATGGTAGGTGATGGAATTGAGTTAATACTGCCTGATGCAGTAGAAAATAAATTTACGATCAGCGATATCAAAAACAAAGAATATATGCACGTGGCCCGCCAAGGTGATATTTGCCAATGCGATGTGCAAACCGCTGCGTTTATTAAAAGTTATGTGGCTTTTTCAGGTTTAAACTTCATTCATGTATTAGTGCCTATGATGAAGCAACACAAGATGATGATAAACCCTGACCGCCCATTGGTTATCTATGAAAGCATGTCATTTCATTTAGCACATTTTGACTTTGATGACGTTAGTCTTCATTTAATTGACCAACAATTTTTAATCAATGGTAAACGTGGCGATGTCACGCTTACTTTTGAACTGCGTCAGGACGAACGATTGATTGGTACCGGTAAGAAAACCCTCGTTATGAGTGGTCTAAGAGAATATGAGGAAGATAAGGCACAACAAATGTGTCATTTTTACGAGTCACGTAAAATCACGTTATAACTCCCCTCGTTTTGTCCGCAATATCGCGTATTCCATAAGGAATACGCGATATTCGCTATAGATTTTTTTCGAATGTTAACCTAAGTGAAATTACCCTTAGTTATGGCTAAAATCACCAGGAAATATGATGAAAAATTTTATACTTAGTGCCCTTTTATTCTGCGCATTTACTGCCAATGCAAACATTATTTACGACAAATCAGATGTGGATGAAAAAGATTTTATCTTTGATGAACATCAATGCATTGAAATATCCCAGCAAGTTCAAAAAGAAACTCAATCGAGAAGTATTGTCGGCAGTGCAGCTAAAGGCGCCGCTGTTGGCGCAGCAGGCGTGGCGATAGCAGGTGGAAGCGGAACTCAAGGTGCGAAAACAGGTGCAGGCATTGGTGTTGCTACAGGTATTTTAGGCGGCTCTAGAGATCGTAAAGCGAGCCAAGCAAAGTATGAAGCTGAACAAGAGCTTGTTGTACGCAACTGCATGATTAAACGTGGTTATAGTATTTTGAATTAGCCACTCTTTATCCACTCGGTATTTAGCAGGATAACGGGGGAAGTCACGACAATTCAATTGACCTGCTGTGGCCTTTATAGCATCCAAGCTATATTGGTAGTGGTGACAACATTCATCAATATTAGTGAACTGAGTAAGCTAATACTGATGATTTATGCAGCTTCTGGCACAGATATATTTTCAAGCAATGCAATTGCGCTATGACCAATAAGTTGCGCCACACATTTCTCGCCCGCTTCGCCTAATTGCAATAACGCTAACTTTTGAGCGGTACTCATGGCTTTAAAGTAGGTGATATTATCGCTATTGGTGCCACAAAGACTGAAAAACAGTTTCAATACGGCTTTATGCTCAGCCAGCTGTAATGCATTTTTCCAACTTGATTCTAATGAGATAATTGAATCAAAATTGAGCGCATCAACAAACAGCTGGCCAATACGATGATCTAGACGCACCAGAAATTCAGTCTTTTTAGGAAAATGATGACTGATTCCCGTTCGACTGATCCCCGTTGCATTAGACAAAGTCGTGTATGACATAGCATCAAAACCTATCGTAAGAATCTGTTTAAGCGCTTCGTCTAGAATTTGGTTTACAGTTTGCTCGGTTTCAACACGTGAACGTTTGGCCATAGTGCTGCGTCTCTCTAATAATTTGGGGCGAGATCTTACCAGACGAAACCTTAAAATTCCGCATTTTACATCAAAATTTACAACATTTTTAACCGCACATTATCCTATGTAACAGCTTTTTCCTCATAAAATACGTACGTGTGCAATATTTTATCCTTATAATTCAAATACTATTAGCGAAAACTTCTTTTTAAAATGATTACAAGAAAAATTAAAAGCTAACGTAATAATTAATAAAGTAAAAAAGACAAAAAACGATGAAAGCGCTTACAAGTTATGGTTGGGGATAAAATGTTGACTAAGCCATTTTTGGGCCGCGGTTTCGCCCATCAAATAATTTAAGGTAGGATGTAAAATGGCAGCCAAACTGGGTTGTCGCCAGAACATATAGTTAGGTAAAGGTTGAACAACTCCTGCACCAAAAGTTCGTTGAATTAAGCTTGAAAATTCCGCCATATCTCGGTCAGAGAAATTGGGGAGTAGCGGATAAACCTCGATAATAAAATCCACATACTGAGTCGCAGTTGGTAACTCATATTGTTGCAAGAGAAACTGTAATTGTGGTGCGCTCCAATGCGACAAATTATCACTATCGTGGATAACAGCAAGATTGCGACGATGTAATTGTTGCCAAGCCAAATTGAGTTGCTTAATTTGTCCTAAACGCCAAAACAAATACACATCGGCCAACCATTCATGTTGATAATCACTCAAGATTAACGGTAAAGCCTTACCTTGCAATCCAACATTGTGTAAGTGCCCAATTTCATGCCAGAGACTCAATTGCGCTTGATTAACTAATTCAATGCCGTAGGTATTGAGTCCTAATGACCCCGTTTGCGACTTAGGCTCACGCTCAGCTTGAACTATGATAACCCCAGCAATTGATGCATGTTCCACTACAAGCACCATGGCACTTTTTAATCCCATTGCTTGACGGACATTCACCGCTGATAATGCTGCTTGATGTTGTAAAGATAAAGGCAGCTTTTGCAGACAGGATTCTAGGTTCACTAGCTGACAAACTAAGGCTTGCTTGTCGAGAACCTCTACCCAATCGGTAGCTTCTGATAGTAACTTTGGCGCTTGACGGTTAATGGGCTCTTCAAGCGATTGTGCACAAACATTTAAGGATAACAAGCCAATACAAAATGAGCCGCTGCACAATGCAATAATTCGGCTCACTTTTTCCTGCAATCCAACTAGCGAATTGAAGGGAAGTATTGCTCGCATCAATAGATGCAAATTACTTATTTGCCATAATATTTTGAATAATCGCGGTTGTAGACACGCCATCTTCAAAACCAAGTACTTCAACTTGACCACCATTAGCGATCACTTCTGCACCTCCGGCAATCTCTTCGACCTTGTAATCACCACCTTTAACAAGAGAATCTGGTAGTAATCGTGCTATCACGCGTTGTGGCGTGTCTTCGCTAAATGGCACGACCCAGTCAACAGATGCTAGCCCGGCCAATACTGCCATGCGGCGATCAACAGGATTAACCGGACGACCATTGCCTTTTAAGCGTTTCACTGAAGCGTCATCATTCACAGCGACAATTAAGCGATCGCCCAGCGCGCGCGCTTGCTGTAAATAGCTCACATGCCCTGCATGTAAAATATCAAAGCAGCCGTTGGTCATGACTATCTTCTCACCGCGTAAGCGCGCTTGATCCATTGCATAAGCTAATTGATCTTCGCTCATCACCCCAAAACCAGATTCGCCCTGATTAATTTTAAGCGCATTAATCAATTCAATTCGGCTTACTGTAGAGGTTCCCAATTTACCCACAACAATACCCGCTGCGGTATTCGCAATCGCACAGGCTTGCGCTAAGCTTGCGCCTGCAGCAATAGAAGTCGCTAACGCAGAAATCACCGTATCACCCGCCCCTGTTACGTCGTGAACTTCACGGGCAACCGTAGGAATGTGTAATTCAGGCTCATTCAAAGTAATTAATGTCATGCCTTTTTCTGAACGAGTCACTAAAATGGCATCAAAATCATGGGCGGTTAACAAGCCTTTAGCTTTAGCGATTAAATCGTCTTCGCAGGTGACGGTACCCACGACAGCTTCAAACTCACTCATGTTAGGGGTGATCAATGAAGCACCACGATAACGTTCAAAATCACTGCCTTTAGGATCAACTAAAACACTTACGCCTTTTGCTCGGGCTTTAGCAATAAACGCTTGAGGTTGTGAAATTGCCCCTTTGGCATAATCCGATAACACTAGAACATCTACGTCATCTAATAAAGCTTCGGTTTGGTCGAATAAGCTTTGGCTATAACACGCTTCAAAAGGCTCTTCAAAGTCGAGCCTGATTAATTGTTGATTGCGTGATAATACTCTTAGTTTAGTGATAGTCGGCTTACCTTCAACCGCCAACCATTGAGGCTCAACCCCTAAGGTTCTAACGCCTAAGGTTAGCGCATCTGCGGTTTCATCTTTACCCACTAAGCCAGCTAATTTTACTTGGCCCCCAAGTGTGGCAACGTTTAATGCCACGTTAGCAGCACCACCTGGGCGGTCTTCAATTTGGTTAATTTTTACAACAGGAACCGGTGCTTCGGGCGAAATACGCCCCGTTGGGCCAACCCAATAACGGTCTAGCATCACATCACCGAGCACTAAAACACGGGCGTTTTCAAAAGCAGGAAGAGAAACCTTCATAGCGTAATCACTGTTTGTTGTAAAAAATTACCCCGATTGTACCTAATTTTTCGATAAAAATGAGTTAGAATATGAAAAATTTTAATCAATAAACGAGTCCTTTGTGGTCGAAAAAGCCGAATTCACCTCTAATCTGTATCACCCTAAGTATTGGTTACTTTGGTTCGGCGTCTTAATGATGCGAATCACTCAAGTGCTGCCTTTATCAGTCCAAATGAAACTCGGTGCTGGGATTGGACGGTTTGCGATGGTGCTTGCGGGCAGTCGCACCCATACAGCCAAACGTAATATCAGCTTATGCTTTCCTGATATGCCTGAAGATCAACAACAAGCATTATTAAAACGTAATTTTGAAGAAACGGGTAAAGCCATATTTGATTCCGCGAATGCTTGGTGGTGGTCAGACAAAAAAGTTCAGGCTCACATGACCATGAAAGGCGAGCAACATATTGAAAACAGTTTGCTTGCGGGTAAAGGCGTGATTTTATTTGCCGTACATTGTTTACCATTAGAAATGGGAGCGCGTATTCTTGGCCAATACCGACCAGCTATTGGGGTTTATCGTCCACACAATAATCCCGTTATGGAATACTTACAGGTTAAAGGGCGTTTACGCTCAAACAAAGGACTTGTGCCGAAACGTGATGTGCGACAAATGATCCGTAGCCTGCGAACACCTGATGTAGTTTGGTACACGGCAGATCAAGATTTTGGCCGCTCCAGTGCGGTATTTATTCCCTTTTTTGCCGTCCCTGATGCCGCAACCATTACTGGCGCAACTTCGTTAGCCAAACTGGGCAAAGCCAATGTACTGCCTTTTGTCGTTGAAAGAAGCGCAGGTGACAAAGGCTATAATATTGAAATTATGCCGCCATTGGATAATTTCCCTGGCGAAAACGAGCTTGAAGATGCCCTTCGCGGCAATCAAATTATTGAACAAATTATTAACAAAAATCGTCCTCAATATATGTGGCTTCATAGACGCTTTAAAACCCGTCCAGAAGAAAATGGCCCTTCGCTATACGATTAGTATCGCTGGGTCAGGGATATCGTTATCATAAAATTCAATTGCATCGACTATTCATTAAATAGTCAGCAAGGAAAACAAAAATGGGTTGATATTTTGACCTGAATAAGTGACGATGCGCCCAATTAAAAAGCATTCGCTTATCACTAATTTCCCCCTATAAAATAGGAACACCAAAGCACTATGTTAACCCTTTTAAAATCTGTTATTTTGGCCACAACAGCAACGCTTTTAAGCTTTAACAGCTTTGCTTTGGAATATCGCTTACCCGCTAAAGGTAGTTTGCTCGTAGGCGAAAACCAATACTACGTTGTGCCTGAAGGTAAATTGACACTGGAAGAAATTGCCGCTGAATTTCAATTAGGGTTAACCAATGTATTAGAAGCAAACCCTGGTGTGGATCCATTTTTACCCACCCCAGGCAGCACCTTGGTGATACCGCATCAGTTAATTTTACCTAATACAAAACATGAAGGTATTATCATTAACGTTGCTGAAATGCGTCTGTATTACTTTCCTAAAGGCACGAATACTGTTGAAGTATTACCTATTGGTATTGGCCAAATTGGTAGAGACACGCCAGAAAACTGGGTGACAAGCGTACAACGTAAACGCGCCAATCCTACTTGGACCCCCACAGCAACAACCCGAAAGATTTATGAAGCGCAAGGTATAACGCTACCCGCAGTATGGCCAGCAGGACCTGATAACCCAATGGGTTTACATGCTCTTTATATTGGCAACTTATTTGCAATCCACGGCACTAACGCCACCTTTGGTATTGGTCTTCGTGTCAGCCAGGGATGCGTACGTTTGCGCCATGAAGATATTGAGCATTTGTTTAACACGGTGCCAATTGGCACTCGTGTTGAATTTATTAATCAACCGGTTAAATTTACTGAAGAGCCTGATGGGAATCGTTATTTAGAAGTTCACCAACCACTATCTAAAACACAAAATGAGTTCGAATCGAAAGAGCCAGTGGCCTTAACGTTCAATAAAGAAACCACACGCTTTATTGCACATCCAGAAACAGATTCGTTTGTATTAAAGCGCCTACTTGAGCAACGTACGGGTATCCCAACACGTATCAATCCATAAGCTTAATGACTCAACATAAAAACGGCTTACATTACTATGTAAGCCGTTTTAGTTTGTATGAACAGCACAAAATTGAACGGATAGTGATAACAGAGAAATACTGAGGAGTTATCGGCAGTAATGTCGCGCTCTTATTGATTTATATCACCCGACTAGCCAATCTTTGCGCCCAGTTGCCATTATGATCTTGCTGACAACTTTGCTCACTGTCGTACACAATCTGCTGTTCTTTAATTACGACATTGATGTCGAGTAACTTTTTTACAATTAACTGACCAAGCACTTGCTGGCTTTGTGCCATGATAAATTGCTTAAGGTTATCACGAGTCTCAAACACACAGATTATGCGTAAACTTTTAGGAAACTGTGCAAAGTTAACCTGGTGAGTGAGCCATACAAAGCCATTAAACTCATCTAATGCAAACTGACAAACCTCGTTTAATTGGTTTATTAGCTGGTTATCAATTTTTTTATCTGTTTTACGCATAAACTCTCTTGGTTCTAACCTCAGACAACTTTCAAACGATTCAGAGCAATAAAGACAACACAATGATGCAGAGTTTAACAATCATAATGGCTAAAATTTTCCCAACCACCCTATGCATTAACCTAAACATCACAGTAAAAAGCTTAACCTAAAAGCTACTGCTTGATATTAGGTTTAGTTGCCACTTGTTGAGTTTTAACAATCTCTTTATCAAGTCTTTTATTTGCTGGCTGAGTGTCTATCGCATCTTTAGCTGCCTCATTATCGTCGGCCATTAATGCATTGGATGCCGCCATTGCATCTAAATCTTCCATCGCTACATCAGGATCAGCTAAACCAGCATTAACCAGCTCTTCACGTTGTTCTATAAAAGAGTGCTCATCTTGCACATCCTTTAACAACTTGGCGGCATTTCGCTCCGTCACACTTGCAACGGGTGGTGAAGGTTGGGTAAACAAAGCGGGCTCGTTACTCACAGTTTTGGGTGAGGTCAAGAAATCCAATCCTCCCACCTGCCATAGTCCAACAGTCATCAAGATAAGGGCGCAGACACTCAATAATGCTTTATGTGGTTTGTTATTCGGCTGGATTGTATCGTCAGCAGTTGCAATATTTTTTGCAGGCTGAGGTAACACACTTTTTGGAGTATCAGTCACTTCATCACTTGGGGATGAGAGACTGAAAGATTGCTCAACTTCATCACTCGCTACAGCGTGGGTAGGTAAAGGTAATATACTGGCTTCGGGGCCTGTGGTACGCATACCAATAAACTGGCCACCATCATAAATTTCCATATCATGACTTGACACATCCGCCTCTACTACGCCAGTGCTCACAATAATCAACTTATTGCAAAATAGTTTGCCTTTTAGTGTGCCGCTAACACGAAGCTCTTGGCAAAAAACTTCGCCATCAATCTCGCCACCAAGCTCAATTTTAATTTGATCGCTTGAGCGCACTGTACCTGTGATGTTACCAGCAATTAACGCGGGGCCCTTAATATCTATTTCACCATTAAGTGTCATTTCAGCGCCAATGTAGGTTATCCCCTTACCCTTATTATTCATTAATCTATCCTTTGCGGGTTATCACTATGTTGCAAATTTACATCAATCCCATCATAAACGCGACCCATGATGATATGACACTGATCAGGTATACTGGCTGTAATAGTCCTTTAAAATAACCTTATGACACTTTCCCCTCTTGCTCAATACCAAGCATTAACCCAGATAAACGTGTCGCCTGATGAAGCGCAAACAGAAGCGCTACAAGCACTTGATGCGCTTTTTCAACAATTACATTCAGCCGAGATTGCGACTCATATTAAGGGGCTTTATCTTTGGGGAGATGTCGGCAGAGGAAAAACGTTTCTGATGGATTTGTTTTATCACAGCATGGTAAATACCCCAAAACTGAGACTGCACTTTCACCGATTTATGGCTATGGTGCATCAACGCCTTAATCAAACATATGGCATAAGAGAACCACTTACCTATATTGCTAAAGATATTGCCAAACAATATCGGCTGATTTGCTTCGATGAGTTTTTTGTTACCGACATTGGCGATGCTATTTTGCTAGCCCGACTCTTCGACACCTTATTTGCAGAAGGGGTAGTGTTAGTTGCTACATCAAATATTCCGATTAATAATTTATATAAAGGAGGACTGCAACGAGACCGCTTTATGCCCACTATTGGGCTATTAAAACAATACACGCAAGAAATTCATCTTAATGGCCGCATTGATCATAGATTAACAGCACCTAATAAATCATTAAATCGCCCTGCTAGCTTAACAGCTCCTTCAATGTTGTTTACTTTGCCCTCGATTCAAACACCAGAAGAAATTTACGCCTTGCTTCAACATGAGTGCCGATTTATCTCAGCCAGTTGCAATGCTTTGCAATCAGACCATATTTCAATTTGTCAGCGGTTAATTCCTATTAGGGCAGCAATGGGCAAATTAGCCTGGTTTGAATTTAACGCTCTGTGCGATGGGCCGAGAAGTGCTTTAGACTATATTGAACTTGCGGGAAAATTTAAGGCTATTTTACTCAGCCATGTGCCAACCTTAGGAGGGGAAATTCGTTCCTGGATTAAAGCAAGGGGCACCGAAGATGGTGCAATAGCCACCGTTACAGGAGAAAGGCAATTGGCATATTCGATTCAGGATGATCCTACCCGACGTTTTATTAGTTTAGTCGATGAGTTATACGATCAAAAAGTCTGTCTTATCATTCACTCAGCCCACCCGCTAGAAAGCCTCTATCAAAATGGGGCATTATCCTTTGAGTTTAAAAGAACCTACAGCCGTTTAATTGAAATGAAACGTTGGCTAGCCAACTAATTTTGACTGTATTTTTCAACATCAGTAAAACGGGCCAAAAAATTTTCTAGCGCCTCATTATTTGGGTAATCAAACTTATATTTATTATGAAAGAAAATATCTAACCTCACCTGAGCATCACTCAAGCTAATGGTATAACCATCAAAATCAGTTAACGCATTTAGACCACATAAACGATAAACCGATTGGATATTATCGGACTGTTTTTCGCCTAAAGTGGCCACTTTATTAAATACACGTAATGCTCTGTGAATATCGATTTCATTTTTCATTGCAGTCTCTTTAATCCAATGTGTTTATCACACGTCTAAATTTAGCTGGGATTGAAATCCCCTTATAACATAAGGTTTTTAGATGAAAATTGTTACAGAAATTTTAGGATGTAACCCCATTAAAAGCATTGCTATCGAATACGATAACAAGGCACAATCAGCCCACAAAATTATGCAATTACACGTTTTTCATTACGAGAGCTTAAATCACTATGCCTGATATTGTTATTGCTTTCTTTGCCTTAGGCTTGCTTGCCGGATTGATCAAATCAGATCTAAAAGTCCCTAAAGCTACCTATGAAACCCTCACCATTTTGTTAATGTTAACCTTAGGCTTAAAGGGCGGCATGGCATTACACGGTGAAACACATACATTACAAATCAGTGAGTTAATCGCAATTATTGCATTGGGTTTTATTATTCCACTCACCTTATATCCCATTTTACGTAAAGTGATTCGACTAGAGCAAAAAGAAGCCATCAGTATTGCAGCTCACTATGGTTCAGTAAGTGCGGGGACGTTCGCCGTTGTGCTCGCTATGGTCGATTATTCCGGTTTACCCTTACGTCCAGAAACCACACTTTACTTAGTGTTATTAGAATTACCCGCCATTATTATTATGTTATGGCTACATCGTCACTTAGAAGCGAAAAACAATCCTCAATTAGCGACCGCTTCCCATGGCAGTGTGTTGCATGAAGCGCTCACCAGTCGCGGAGTGGTATTACTGTGTGGTGGTGTGGTTATCGGTTGGTTGTATGGCACCGAAGGCATGGCGCCATTAACCCCAATCCTAATGGGGGGATTTAAAACACTGTTAGCACTATTCCTGTTAGAAATGGGCATTAGCACGGCAAAAGTATGCTTCCCATTACCTTATAAGCAATGGCGTTTGTTAGCATTTGCTGCTGTTGCTCCCTTTGTATTAGCCTGGGTAGGTATAGGATTAGGCTTTATGCTTGATTTGCCTTCTGGCAGTATTTTAGTCTTAGCAGGATTAAGCGCCAGTGCTTCGTATATTGCCGCGCCAGCAGCGATTAAAGCAGCAATTCCTGATGCTAATATTGGTTTGGCAATGCTGGCATCATTAGGGATAACCTTTCCGGTTAACGTGCTTATCGGCTTACCTCTATACCAAATTTGGATTGAAAAACTGGCACTAAATTAATCCCTTTCATTATCGTCCATAAAAAACAGATTAACGTTTGGTTAATCTGTTTTTTATCTTAATGAGCCATTACAGCAAAAATAACCAATCAAA
Source organism: Shewanella sp. ULN5 (assembly GCF_030731885.1). Taxonomy (NCBI): domain Bacteria; kingdom Pseudomonadati; phylum Pseudomonadota; class Gammaproteobacteria; order Alteromonadales; family Shewanellaceae; genus Shewanella; species Shewanella sp. ULN5. The sequence continues at coordinate 63,785 of NZ_JAPJEE010000003.1, read as the reverse complement.
TACCTTAGATAAGTTTACTTATGATGCAACGCTTTAATCGCAAACATCGCTTTATCTGCTTGAGCCAGATATTCATTTAAAGACACTGAACTATTATAAACTCGATGAGCAACACCTGTGCTGTAAACCAGGTTATAGGGCGAATCACTTTGTTGATTATGGGAATTAACCAAGGCGTCAAACCGCTTCAATACCGCATCCAAATTAAGCTCAGCTTCATGACTTAACAATACGATAAACTCATCTCCAGCAAAGCGAGCAATAACATCTGACTCTCTAAAACCGTCTAACAATAGCCCTGCAAATTGCTGCAGCGCTTTATCGCCTTCAGCATGGCCAAATTCATCGTTAATTTGTTTAAAATGATCTAAATCGAAAAACAACAAGCTGGTGTTAATGCCTTGTCGATCACCATTGGCAAGAACCTGACTGGCTAACATTTCAAAACCTCTACGGTTTGAAATCGCCGTCAAGGCATCTAATGTCATTTGTTGAATCGCCACAATTTCATCTTCAACTAAATGACCTAAATCTTCTAAAGCATGACAATCATCTTGTGAAAACTCACGCGGTTTATCATCAATTAAACACAAGGTACCAATACACACTTTGTTTGGCATTGTCAGTGGATACCCCGCATAAAAACGAATATGAGGCGACTCGGTCACTAATGGATTGTCAACAAAACGCTCGTCTTTAAAGGTATCTTCCACAACAAAAACGTCATGATGCATAATCGCATGACCACAAAACGAAATATCTCGACCCGTTTGTTCAGCTTCAATGCCCTGCACTGATTTAAACCATTGTCGATCTTCATCTACCAAACTAACTAAGCATATCGACACACCAAACAAACGCTTCGCAAGACGGGTAATGCGATCAAAGCGTTCTTCTGCAACCGTATCAAGCACATTTAACCCACGTAATGTTTCTAGCCGAGTATGCTCATTTTCTGGTATTGGTGCACATAACATTCAATCATTCACCTTATAAAAATACACTATAAACTTAAGCAGTATTGAACAGTTTAATCAAATCGATTTAAAAATTAATATTGCATTTCAAGTATTTGACGATAAATTTCAATCACAGTATCGGTTTTTTCTGCCACGATTGCATTTTCAAGCTGACCACTCATTTGTTGTAGCGTTAGCTCATGATTTTTATCGCGAAGCCAACAATAGGTTTGAGTTAAATGTTGCGCTTGCATAACAGGCATCAACTCTAAATCAGCTAACACCTCAAAAATACGCACATTGTCAGACCATACCGTGAGTTCTTGATATTCATGGGAATATGCTAACACCATAAACTGGGCAATAAACTCAATATCGGCAATGCCACCTGGACTTTGCTTTAGATTGAACATACCTTCACTTGATTGTAGTAAATGATCGCGCATTTTAATACGCATCTCACGCACAGCGGTCGCCAGTTCATTTTTATCACGTGAATTTTGCAACACTTGAGCACGTAACAGGCTAAAGCGATGGGCTAAGTCATTATCGCCAAACACAAAACGAGATCGAACTAAGGCTTGATGCTCCCATGTCCATGCCTCTTGATTTTGATATTCACCAAAACGCTCAATTTCACTGACTAATAACCCCGAGGCACCAGAAGGACGTAAACGCATATCGACTTCATATAATTCACCCGAGGTTGTTCGAGTGGCAAATAAGTGCACTATTCGTTGAGCCAGTTTTAAGTAAAAATGGCTGCTGTCGATCGGACGGTCGCCATCTGTACTACCTACACTGTTATTACTATGTAAGAAAACCAGGTCTAAATCAGAGCCATAACCCAGCTCAATACCGCCTAACTTACCATAACCAATTACCGCAAAACCCATTTCATTCTGGTTAGTGCCAGGCGGTACTCCGTGCCGTGCTGCAACTTGATGCCAAGCATGCAGCACAACCTGTTCAATAATGGCCTCTGCTAAAAAGGTTAAGTGATCACTCACCTGCATGACAGGTAACACCCCAGTGACGTCAGCTGCGGCAATTTTTAATTGCTGCGATAGTTTAAATTGACGTAAGGCTTCCATTTGCTGTTCCATGTCATCTTCCGGTACACGTAACAGATACTGGCGAAGCTCGCTGGGATAATCATCAATCGAGGTAATATCGTATAACTGCGCTGGGTCAATCAGCTCATCTAATAGCATTGGGAAGTTAGCAAGCTCTTTTGCAATCCAAGGACTTGCACAACATAAACTAACTAATTGTTGACGCGCACCTGGATTTTCACACAGTAACTCTAAATACGTGGTGCGGGTTAAAATTTTATCTAACACATTAGAAACTGGTTTAAATGCCGCGCTCGGTTTGGTTTGCGCCATCAATTCTTCAAGCAACTTTGGCATTAAACGGTCTAGCGTTTCTCGGCCTCTTGGCCCAATTGAGCGTTTAGAAACCGTATTACGCCAATCGCTGAGCAGCGGCCATAACTCAGGATCTTCAATTTGTTGTTCCTGTAATAAGGAGTCGGCATGGTCATCTTGTTGGATATTCCAAAACAAGCTTGTCCAATGGTCGTTGTGTTCGTGTGAATCACTGCCACCGACTGTCGCATTAAAATGACGATGAATTTTGGCCATTGCCGCTTCGATGTGTGTCCGTAAATCGGTTTCGTTGGTTAAATTCATGCTGTAACACAAACGTTGCCAATCTAATGGATTGTTCGGTAAGGTTTGGGTTTGCTTATCATCAATGGCCTGCAGTAGGTTTTCCACACGGCGTAACAAAATATAAGAATGCTTCAGCTCATCAACCGCCAAATACTCTAGTTGCCCCAAGCTATATAAAATATCAATCGCCCCGAATAAACTTTGCTGACGCAATGCTGGTTCCCGTCCACCACGAATTAACTGGAAGCTTTGCACCACGAATTCCACTTCACGGATCCCTCCCGCCCCTAGCTTAATGTTGTCGGTTAACTGACGACGTCGCACTTCTTGGGCAATCATCTGTTTCATTTTTCGAAGGGATTCAATAGCAGAAAAATCGATGTAACGACGATAAACAAATGGGCGTAATAAATCGTGTAATTCATCACAATAGCCAGTCCATGGTCCTAAAACACGCGCTTTAACCATAGCATAACGTTCCCAATCCCGGCCTTGTTCTTGGTAATAATCTTCAAGGCCTGCAAAGCTCACCACTAAAGGCCCACTTTCACCATAAGGACGTAAACGCATATCGACACGAAACACAAATCCATCGACGGTGACTTGATCTAACAAATTAACGAGCTTTTGCCCCATGCGAATAAAAAACTGTTGGTTGGCAATAGCACGACGCCCACCGATGGTTTCACCATGTTCGGGAAAGGTAAAAATCAAATCAATATCAGAAGAAAAATTCAGCTCTCGGCCACCTAACTTACCCATACCTAAAATTAATAAAGGCTGTGGTTTACCTTCTGCATCTGAAGGTGTTCCCAATTGCTTACATAAATCCAGGTAAAGCCAATCTCGCGCCGCAATCACCAGCGCTTCTGCCAGTGAAGATAAATCAACTAACGAGTCTTCTAGTTTTGAATAATTAGCAAAGTCTCGCCAAGCCAAACGCACCATTTGTTTATTACGATATTGCCGCAATGCCGACTTCACTTGGTCTTCGGTTGTTAAATCGGTCAATATTTGATGCAGTTCTTTATCGAAGTCAGCTCGAACAACTTCGTCAAGCAAACCATTAAAAAGCTCTGGGATCCATTCAGGATGACGATTAAGTTGCTCAGCAATATAATCACTTAAACTGAAAATAGTTTTGATTTCAGATTGCTGACTATCGGTAAGTGATAAAGCCTCAGGCCAGAGGTCGATTAATCTTAACCAGTAACTTTCTGCTGCTTGTTGCATTTGTGCAGATAATACCTTGTTACTTTGTAATGGCATGGCGATAATGGTCCTTTGATTAGATTCAAGGTTGGACATATTATGTCAAGAATGTTATATCTTGATGCAGAGATAATATTTATAGTCTCAAGATACTATACCCTGTCGCAAACGCACATTAAAAATTGCACTCTATGCGCATGAATTTTATAACACTTGGAGAAAACATGGCTGGTAACCTCCCCCGTGTATTCACGTTTTTCATCATCCTTTTTCTTGGCCTAAATTTAACAGGCTGCGGTGATGATCGACCTGAGCAAATCGCAAAATATCAACAGCTAACCACGCAACGTTTAGCGCAACTGAAAAGTGGTCTGGAGGGCAATCAGCTACGCAATGCCACGTTATTGCAGCAATATAGTGATTTACTTGCTAAACAAAGCCCTGACCTAGCACCGCTTTTGCGCGAACTAGCGCTAGATGGCACGACGCAAGGTCCTATGTATCAATCTTTACTGCGTAGAAATAATGACTTGAGTAATGCGGCTAATTTTATCGATTTAGACCAGCAACTCGCAGAAGCGGAAAATGTCTACCAAGCCACGGATCCAAGTTTATATAACGACATGTTATCTGATCCCGTTAACGTGGTTGCAGACTTATCTAACGGTAAATTGGCAAGGGTGAATTCAATCAGCCGTGAAGCGGCCGCATTGGCAAATGGCAGTGAAGATTTTGGCCCTGGTAGCCAGTTGGTCGGTAATCCGTCTTATGGCAGTTGGCAGTCAGACTCAAGCGGTACCTCCTTTTGGGCTTGGTATGGCATGTATGCTATGTTTTCTAATGTATTTCAACGCCCGATACGTTATGACAACTGGTCAAGCCGCCGTAACTACAGTTACTACAATGATGTAGGTAGATATCGTTACACTTCACCAAAACAAGCCACGGCACAAAATAATACTTATCAACAAACAAAAAAGACTTTTGAGCGCCAAGGCAAACGCTTTGACAGCCCCTATGCCAAACCCAAAACTGGCTCAACTAGCTTGTCTCGTCAAAGTGCCAGTGCGCCAAAAGCAAGTACAACCACTCGCACATCAACGAGTAAGTTTCGCTCAAGCTATTCAAAAACTAGTAGTTTCCGTAATTCAAGTAGCCGCACCACTCGCGGCATTAGCCGTGGTAAATAGGTAGGACTGACAATGACATTTCTTCAACATTATGGCATCACAGAGCCACTATTAATTATTCTTGCAATTGACTTAGCCATTGCAATCGTTCTATTAGCCTTGATGCGATACCTTCAAGGTTGGTCAATCAAGGTCAACAGTACTAAAGAGCTTGCTGAGCGCGATAATTTTGCGTTTGGTATCAGCACGGCTGGTGCCGTGGCTGCACTTGGTATTGTCCTTACCGGCGCAATTACTGGAGAGGCGGCATTATCGTACACCACCGAAGCAATCGGCATGACTGCATACGGTTTATTCGGATTAGTACTGATTAAATTAGGTCGTTATCTACATGATAAAATTGCGTTAAATGAATTTCCTAAAAATGAAGAAATTCTCAAAGGAAATGTATCCGTTGCCGTTGTCGATGCAGCTGCAGCCATCGCTACAGCAATTATCATTCGCGCAGTATTAATGTGGGCAGAAGATATTACTATAGATACTTTTATTGCCATTTTCAGCGCATTCTTAGTATCACAATTAATATTGGTGTTGCTAACCCGCTTACGTGAAAGCCGCTATGCCAAACGTAACCAAGATGCCTCAATGCAACAAGCCTTAAAGCAAGGACAAACCGCCTTAGCTATCCGTCACAGTGGTTATATGATTGCCATGGCGTTAAGTTTTAATGCAGCAAGCCACTTTATTTTGTATATCCCTACAGCATATTTAAACAATATTTTTGGCTGGTTAGTCTTCTCATTTGTCATGCTAGTGCTAATGAGCCTAGTTATCGCCTTAGTTAAAAAGTTAGTCTTGGCGGGGATCAATTTAGCCGAAGAAGTCGAAAAACAACACAACATAGGTATCGCCGCAGTTGAGATGGCGATCAGCATTGCTGTAGCCTTAATCTTAACGGCGTTAATGGCATAATAACGATGTCTGACACTTTGCTTGAAGCACAACAACCTCAATCGGCACAGGAGGCGCTCAAGCAAAGTGCTGCTGCGGCCTCTTCTGTACAGCTTACTAAACGAATTACCTGGTTTGATGATGCCTTACTGCTGGGGATTATGGCGCTGCTTGCCGGCTGTGGGTTAATCTATGAGTACTTACTATCACACTATGCGGGACGTATATTAGGTGCATTAGAAGCCGCGATTTATACCATGATCGGCTTAATGATTGTCTCTATGGGTATCGGCGCATTTGCCGCCCGCAAAATCAAATGTGCGTTTACTGGTTTTGCTATTTTAGAGCTCTCGGTCGCTTTGTGTGGCTCGTTTGCCATCATTATTACGGCAGCTGTTATTGGTTTTGGTCAACAACTCCCTTTGGCAATCGCTAACACCTTAGGTTTACCTCCAGATCAACTGCCAAATGGCGGCTTTATTGCTAGTTTACAAACCCTTAGTGAATACCTTCCTTACTTATGGGGCGTACTATTGGGCTTGATGATTGGCATGGAAATCCCTCTGATAGCCAGAGTAAGACAGTCATTATCTGAAGCCCATTTACTGCATAATGCTGGTACGATTTATGGTGCCGATTATATAGGCGCGGGTATTGGCGCAGCGATTTGGGTGTTTTTCATGTTGGCGATTGATATCCAACTTGCAGCCGCCCTCACCGCCAGCGTCAACCTGATTGCTGGAGCCATTTTTATTTGGCGCTTTTGGCATAATATAAATCATGCCAAATGGCTGCTTGTCGGCCATATCATTGCCAGTGTTTGCATTGGACTGTTGGCAACCAAAGGGCCACAGTGGGAACAACACTTCAATAACTTGCTCTACAAAGATAAAGTTGTTTATGCAAAGTCAACCCGGTTTCAACAACTGACTTTTACTGAGCGCTTAAGGGGCAATGGATTAGCGCCAGTCTATAATTTATATATTAATGGCAGACTGCAATTTTCCAGTAGTGATGAACATATTTATCATCAGTTTTTAGTCCACCCAACACTGGCCGCCAGTGCGCGCCATGATAAGGTACTGATTATTGGTGGTGGTGATGGCCTAGGTTTGAAGCAGGTATTAGATTGGGAGCCTAAGTCGGTAACCTTAATGGATTTAGATAAAGATTTAGTCAGTTTATTTAAGTCCCCCCCTGAGGATATGCCAGCTTTCTTAAGCAAAGCTATGCTGACATTAAATGGTAATAGTTTAAATGATCCACGGCTAACGCTCATTAACGATGACGCATTTAACGGGGTGGAAACGTTAATTGCTGATGGACAGCATTTCGACGCCATCATTGTCGACTTACCCGATCCCAGTCACCCGGATTTAAATAAACTTTATTCCGATTTATTCTACCGCAAGCTTAATGAACTACTTAGTGCCGATGGTATTGTAACCGTGCAATCCACCTCTCCATACCATGCGCCGAAAGCGTTCATTTCTATCGGTAAAACCTTAGCATCTGCTGGTTTTAACGTAGACCAGTTCCATCATAATGTACCCAGCTTTGGCGAATGGGGGTGGAGTATTGGCAGTAAACAAGGTTTATCACCTAAAAACAGGTTAGCGTCACTTTCTCAATTACCGATAAAAAGCGACTGGTTAACCTTAGGCCTCGTCAATGGTGCATTCGAATTTCCGGGAAATTATTATGCGGAACAGCAAGATGTAAAAATTAACGAAATCGGTTCATTGCAACTTTATCATTATCATTTAGCTGCCTGGTCAGAAAATGAAGCGATGAATCTTTTTTAATGGACACGATAGTGCTTGACATATTATGTCTCGATGCTATCTTTGAACACAGACATAATATGTCAATTAAGGACAACTATGAACATCCATACTATTGCTAACCATTTAAATGGTCTTTGTGACAAAAGTCGTACCGGTTTTCAATTTGATTGTTACCCGATTGACGGTGATGTAGAAGTACTTCAAGTCAATGTTGTAAGCCGTGAAGAAATTCCGGTTTTTGTCTCAGTCACTGACAACCAAATATTGTGTATCAGTTATTTGTGGGGCGAAGATGAAGTTAATCAATCTCGTCGTGCAGAAATGTTTGAGACCATGTTAGAGCTCAACATTCCTATGCCACTGTCTTCATTCGCCAAAATTGACGATAAATATGTGGTGTATGGCGCATTATCAGTCGAATCCAGTATGGAAGAGATTGAGCAAGAATTAGCAGTACTTTCAGACAATTGTTTGGAAGTGATCGACGAACTCTCAGAGTTTTTGAATTAAGGAGTCAATTATGGGCATTTTAAATAAAATTCTTACCGCATTTCGTGGCGGTGCAACAGAAGTAGGCCAAAGCATTGTTGACGCAAACTCAACACGCATTTTTGAGCAAGAAATTCGTGATGCAGAAAAGCATTTAACCAAAGCCAAACGTGAATTAACTGACGTTATGGCCAAAGAAATGCAGGCTAACCGTGAAGTCGACCGCTTAAAGCGAAGTATTGCTGAGCATGAAGGCTATGTGACTCAGGCTTTAGAGAAAGAAAACGAAGCCTTGGCCATCGAGATTGCTGAAAAGATCGCACAACTTGATCAAGAGCTATCTGAGCAACAAGCTGCAAATGACAGCTTCAGCTCACATGCTGTTCGTCTTAAAGATTTGGTTAAGAAAACTGAACGTCAGCTATCTGATTATCAGCGCCAATTAAGCATGGTAAAAACCACTGAAAGCGTACAGAAAGCGACGGCAACCATTACTGATTCATTTGCATCTAGCAACTCAAAACTGCTGAATGCTAAAGATTCATTAGAGCGTATTAAAGCACGTCAGCAACAGTTTGATGATCGCTTAAAAGCCTCTGAAACCTTGGCGGAAGAGAACAGCGATAAGTCTTTGCACGCTAAGCTGGCAGAAGCGGGTATTGGTGAACAAAAATCGAGTGCTAATGCAGTGCTTGATCGCATTAAAGCAAGAAAAGGTTAATTGACTATGGGATTTTTAAGCGGTCTATTTGGCAAAAAAGAAGCCCCTAAGCGTCTGCTTGACCATCCCAGTAAACTGCTCAAGGGTGATATGATCACCCTTGATGACAGTTTTGCTCTGCCTGCGCAACTGCGAGGGCAACAGTTAAAGGTTGAAGCAATCCATACCTATGAATATCAGCGTTCTCAGCAATGTGAATACTTATTACGCGGCCATAGTGACAATGCCATTTATATGTCTTATGTGGTTGAAGACGAAGCCTATTTAAGCTTTTCTATCAAAATCAGTCGCGCTGTGGTTGAACAGCTGTTTGACTTAGATGCTTTTGCTGAAATATTTGAAGAACCCGGCAAGGCTAACCTGACCCCAGAATCTTTACCTGAAGAATTAGCTGAAACATTCAGTCAATGGCTCGCTGACGATTATCATCAAGTGGAGTTTGCAGGTTTTGGTTATTTTCACCGAGAAGATTATCGCAATCAAAAGCCACCTCAAGATGAAAATGGCGCCAGAGGTGAAGCCTTCGAAAGTTATTCATTGATTAATAGTCAGGAAACGCTTGCTGTTGATATTGAAGTTTATGACGGTGGAGATACAGAAGTAATGCTCACCTTATATCGTCCACTAACTGATATTCGTGAATACTGGCCTGCGAGTTAATCAAGGAGAGTCGCCTCTATGAGTAAAGGCAAACCATTACCAGAAAAATGGTTAAATAATCAAAAAGCCGCAAAAGCCACTCAAGTGGCTTTTGATATTGATGAAAAGTTTCAATACTCCATTCGCAAAGCGGCACTTGATCGAGGTGTTAGCCCTTCGGATCAAATAAGAACTATTCTGGGTTTATCGGTTTCAAAGCGCCCTAAACGACCAAGGCTGACGGTTTCTTTAAGTGGTGATGATTATATTTTGTTAGCGCAAAAATACGGGTTAGACTCTGATGCCCAGCTTGAAATCAAAAAACGCGTCCTTGATGATTTAGTACACTTTGTCGATAAAAAGTAATGATCAGATAGTCCGATATTAATTATTAAAACGCGCTAGACTTTTGCCTAGCGCGTTTTTTATTATGGGGAAGAGAAATTGCCTCAGATTCTACTTATAAACGGACTTTGTCATGTTCAAAGCTAAACGATGGTCATCCAAAAAATTTAACACCCTTGAACCCATTGAATTGGCAATGATGGTATTGTCCTTTTTCTCTGTCATCATAGTGCTCACAATAACATTTGGTAAGCTCGAAAAAGAAACTTATCGCCTGTTGTTATATATTGACGGTGCTATTTGCTTTATCTTCATGTCCCGCTTCTTTTGGGAGTTACATAAAGCACGCAATAAAATGTATTTCCTGCGCCACCACTGGATAGATTTTCTTGCCAGTATCCCCGCGATTGAAGCCTTAAGAATTGCCCGCGTATTCCAAATTCTTCGGGTGATAAGACTGATCCGCATGAGCAGCTCTATTCTTTGGCCATTATTAAGACAAAAAAAACAAGCTACACTCGCAAGCCTTTTATTAGCCACTGTGTTGATCTTAGCTAATGCCTCCGTACTGATTCTATTGGTTGAAAGTGGTAATGAAGGCGCCAATATTCACACTGCCGAACAAGCCATCTGGTGGGCACTAGTGACAATATCAACTGTTGGTTATGGCGATTTCTATCCAGTTAGCACTTTAGGTCATGTCATTGGTGGCATTGTCATTATCAGTGGTGTCAGCTTTTTCGGGGTCATATCGGGTTATATGGCTTCAGTATTTGTTGCTCCTGATGAGCAAGAGCGCAAAGAGTCACAACAGGAATTGATTAGAGTTGAGTTAGAGCAAGTATTGTCTCGAATGGAAGCCAATCAGCATCAAATGGAAAAAAATCAAACTGAAATGTTGAATGAAATAGCTCAACTTAGGAAGGAATTAGCCAAGAAATGAAGCTATTTATTTTCTATTCCAATTCAAGATAAACCCTACAGGCAGCTGCCTTTAAGGTTTATCTTGATTGAAAATGTTAATTAAAGCATTACTCGCCTAACAGCTTTTGCCACCAAGACAAGGATTCGCCACAATTAGCCGCAGGTTTATAACTGACATTGTGGGCGGGTAAATTAATCACATTATGGCAATTAGGCTGCATAGGCGCACCATTAGTGCGATCAAAGTAGCCATTCACAATGCCTTGAACTGGTGACATACGTAAACTCAGCGGTGGTCGCTGGTGTAAAAATGCCTGATAAACTGCCATCGCACCGCTACTGCCGTACAAACCTGTTTTACTGTTATCGTCTTGTCCAACCCAAATAGCCGCAACATTTCGCTCATCAAAACCAGCGAACCAAGAGTCACGACTATCGTTACTGGTTCCCGTTTTACCGGCTAATTTCACCCCTGGGAATGCAGCCCCTAAACGTTTACCTGTGCCTTTGGCAACAACTTGGTTCATGGCGTATTGAACGAGGTAATCTGTCGCGGGATCTATCGCCATTTCACTCGCTGAATGTGTTACTGCTAATGGCGTATTTTGGCTATCCAAAACCGCAGTAATTGAGGTTAATTTACGGTAGCGGCCTTCATCTGCGATCGTTTGATAAACCTGTGCCACCATTAATGGCGAGCCATTCACTGCGCCAAGTAACATCGATGGATATGGGGCAATGGGTTCATTCCAACCTGCTTTTTGCATGGTATTGGCAACATTGTCGACACCAATGGCGAGACCCGCATTCACAGTGGGTACGTTCATTGAATTAGCAAAAGCCTCTAATAAAGATACCTCTCCACTAAATTGCTTATCAACGTTTTTGGGGGACCAAGTTTTGCCTTGCTCATTTGTTAAGGTAATTGGCTTATCAGCTAATGGGCTAGCTAAACTAAACTTATCTCCTTGTGCTAATGCTGTGGCATACACAAACGGCTTAATTAACGAACCGATGGGCCGACGGATCTCAACTGCACGGTTAAAACCTTCAAAACCAGGTTGTTTATCACCAACCATTGCGGCAATACCACCGGTATACTTGTCTGTTAAAACCATCCCCACTTGAACATTTTTAACCCGTTTGTCTAAAGATTTTAAGGTTGAGACTACGGCTTTTTCAGCCGCATCTTGGGCCATAGGATCTAAAGTGGTGTAAACCTTAACGCCAGATTGATTTAATAAACTGTCACCATAGCGATTGCGAAGTTCGTTTTTAACCACGGCAAAAAAAGCAGGTAGTTTTTGATGAACCGATTTTTTACCGTCTCTTAAACCTAATGGCGATTCTGCTGCCGCCTTGTACTGAGCGACAGTCAACTTATCGTTTTCCATTAATATACGTAATACAAGATCACGTCGCTCCTGAGCACGCTCAGGGTAACGCCATGGATTGTAATACGATGGCCCTTTAATCATTGCCACTAAAAAAGCTTGTTGAGCAACTGTGAGCTCGGCTATAGGACGTCCAAAATAGAATTGCGACGCTAACCCCATACCGTGTACACCGCGGGCTTTATCTTGGCCCATGTAAACTTCATTTAAATATGCTTCTAAAATTTCATCTTTGCTGTAGCGAAAATCAATAATAATTGCCATTAAGGCTTCACGGGCTTTTCGAATTAGCGAACGTTCGCTGCTTAAAAAGAAGTTTTTGGCTAATTGTTGGGTTAAAGTTGACCCGCCCTGTACTGCTCGACCTGCGGTGATGTTTACGATGGCTGCACGCGCAATCGCAAATGGGTTTACGCCGTGGTGTTCATAGAAGCTTCGGTCTTCAACCTGTAACAGCGACTCAACAATTAAACTAGGCATTTCAGTTGTTGGAACAAACAGCCTATCTTCGCCATCGCCCGCAATAATACGATCGAGTAATACGGGTTCTAAATGAAACACGGCTAATTCGCGTTTATCACTCATACGTTTGACGGAATTAACCCCTAAACTATCAAAACTGATCATTACCCGTTGCTCAGCTTGATTGCCTTCTGGATGTAAGAAAGGACGACGCCATAGCTCAATGCGAGTACTCGAGGCTGAAAACTCACCAACTTGGCGAGGATTGCTGACCTTGCGATAGCCGAGTAGTTTCAACTCAGCCATTAACTGTGGATGGTTTACTGCAGCACCAGGATAAAGCGCCATAGAGCGGCTGAAGATTTGTGCAGGTAGATGCCACTTTTGCCCTTCAAATTTTTGCGCGATAATTTGATCCAAATAAATGGCATAAAACGTTACAAAAGCAATGCCGATTAATGACAGTTTCCATGTCAATGACCATAGGCTTCTTAGCCAACCTTTACTGCGATTTTTGGGGTGCTTCTTTGTCGATTTATTTTTTGCCATGTCTCTCTACAACGTCATGCATTAGATAGGTTCTAACGGGCTTATAAGCCTGGGGTTTTCTTTTTAGTAAATTTGGTCGCGGTGGTATTTACAGGATCATCAGGCCATAAATGTTTTGGATAACGGCCACGCATTTCTTTTTTTACTTCAGTATAAGGTCCTTGCCAAAAGCTGGCTAAATCTGCGGTTGTGGCTAGCGGTCTCTGCGCCGGTGACAATAATTCCATGGTTACGGTTAATTTGCCATTAAATAATCTTGGACTTTGCGCCATTCCCAATGCTTCTTGCAGTCTGACGCTAAGAAATGCTCTTGCTTGTTGATGTTCAAAATAAGCCTGTCCATGCTCATCAACGGGTAACTGATATCGAATTGGCGCATAGGTTCCTGTTGCCATTAGCCAGCGGGTTGGAGCCACATCATTCAACGCTTGTTGTAACTCCCACGATAAATGATTTAACAGCAGTTTATTGCAGTCCAATTTGGCTAATTGTGCCAGATTACGTACATCGGTAAGATAAGGTGTTAGCCATTTTTCAATGCTATCCATCAGACCTTCATCACTGTAATCAGGCCATGCTAGATGCTCCGACAAACAGCTGGCAATGATAACTCTTAATTGCAGCTGCTTAACATTGTCATCCATATTTAAAATAGACAGTCCCTTTTGTCGCACTAAAGCCACAAGAGCGCTGCGGATATCATCGGCACTGATGCTATTATCCGTAACAGATTTCAGCACAATACTGCCAAGTTGCATTTGCGTTTCAGCAAAAAAACGCCCCTTAATATCATCCCATCCACTTACCCTTTGGGTTGTAACTAAATGCGCAAGTTCGTCATTAATTAAGCGTTCATCCAGCGCACAAGCAAGATAGACTCTACCAGCATTTCGACCTTGAGTTTCTTGAAAATCAGCCACCACTAGCCAAGGTGCGTGGCAAAGGGGATCTTGTGGGTCAAGGGTAACTCCCGTACCATTACTGAGTAAAAACCCCAGTTTCCCGCGGGCTTTAGCAATTCTATCTGGATAAGCTAATCCTAAAAGATGCGCAATATCGTAATCATTTGCCCCACTTAAGGCTTGTTTCAAATCACCCTGTAACGACAATTTTTTTTGCCAAACCTTTGCCTGCTGCCCCATTTGCCCTTGGATTGCCATCGATAAATAACCACTGATGTCCGCTCCTTTTGCAGGCAATCCCCGCGCCTCAACAATAGTGGCCAACAAGCAGGCAAGTAATGCAAAATGCGGCGTGGTATTTATCTGTGAAAGCACTTTAGCTTGCAGCAACATATGAGCTAAACGAGGGTGGCAACCTAAGTGATGTGCCTCACGGCCCAACATGGTTAATTTGCGGTTTTTATCCACCAGCTCAAGCTGCTGTAATAACTGCCACGCTAATTGCTCATTTACTTTAGGTGCTGGGGTAAGTAAAGCTAAATCGCTGAATTTTTGGGCTCCCCAACATGCACAATCTAAGGCCACACTGGTTAATTCAGATAACACGATTTCAGGTTGGGTGACTTGTAATAAGCGGCCTTGTTCTTCCTGGCCCCATAATCTCAGTGCTTTACCTGCAGATAATCGCCCAGCTCGGCCACTTCTTTGTATGGCAGATGACTGGCTAATTCGGGCTAAACTGAGTTTTGACACGCCGGTTTTTGGATTAAAACTCGCACTGCGTTGATAGCCACTGTCGACCACCATGGTAATACCTTCGATGGTTAAACTCGACTCAGCGACGTTAGTGGCTAAGACAACTTTTCGCCATCCCGCTGGCGCGATTTGAATGGCTTTATCTTGCTCAGCGGGGCTTAAATCGCCATACAAAGTACACAATAAAATATTATCAGTCAGTTTGGGGGCGAGTATTGCAGCAAGTCGATTAATTTCGCCTTTACCTGGCAAAAAAGCTAGCAAAGAACCTAGCTCACTACTATGGGTGTTTGAGATGGTCATCCATTCAGTAATTACTTTTGCCATATGGCTTAACCAATCGGTTGCAGCGCCCATCGGGACATATTCGACATCCACAGGAAAACTGCGGCCTTCACTGAATACCACTTGCGCATTAGGCATGATATCTTGCAGTGGCAAGGCCGATAATGTGGCCGACATCGCCAGTATAATCAGATCATCACGTAAAGATGATTGCACCTCTAATGCAAGCGCCAAACCGATATCGGTAGGCAAATGGCGCTCATGAATTTCATCAAAAATGATCATATCAACGCCCGCTAACTCAGGATCGTCCTGGATCATTCTGGTTAAAATACCTTCAGTGACCACCTCTAGCTGAGTATTAGCACTCACCTGGCTGTCACCACGAACTCGATATCCCACTTGCTGGCCAACAGGTTGCTGCAGTTGCTTGGCAATGAATTTAGCAATATTACGCGTAGCCACTCGCCGCGGCTCCAACATTAATATTTTCCCTTTAATAAGACCTGATTGAAGTAAAGCTAATGGTAAGGCTGTCGACTTACCCGCGCCTGTAGGCGCTTGAAGAATGATTTGATTAACGCTCTGAACAGCTTGAAGGATTTCAGGGAGTACCGTCGTAATAGGAACATCGAAAGCTGAAAGGGTCATATTGGTTACATCAGTCATTGGCTAACTTTCAAGTAAATAGCCGTTAAGGCCGTTTTAGGCTATGCGCTTTATGGGGTGCAGGAATATCACTGTAGGCAAGTTTACTGACACTGACACTTATTGCAAATAACAACCAGATTAAATATCGTAAATCACTTCATCGGGTGAATGCAGAGCTAACCAAGGAGAACGGATCCCCGATTCAAGTGTAGATAAAGGGCAAGGTTTATTGATGGCATAACCTTGGGCATAGTCAACCCCTAATGATTTCAGTTTTAGGCCGATTTCTGCGGTTTCGACAAATTCAGCGATCACTTCAAAATCCATATCTTTTGCCAACTGGCATATCGCTGAAACAATCGCTTTATCACTGCGATCAGAACAAACATTCACCACAAACTGACCATCAATTTTGACAAAATCCACATCTAACGTTTTTAAATAGGCAAAGCTGGAAAAACCTGATCCAAAGTCATCTAGCGCTAATTTACAGCCTAATGGACGCAATAAGTCAATTAATGCAGTGGCTTGATCGAGCTGGCTGACAGCGGCGGTTTCGGTTATTTCAAAACACAATTTATCAACTAATTCTGGCTCTACCATTAAACGCATCTCAAGCCAGCCCATAAACTTTTGGTCGGCTAAAGACATAGCAGATAAGTTAACGGATACCATCGACATTTCACGCCAAATGTTAAGGTTTGCACCGCCCCATTTAAGCAGATTATCAATAACCCATTGATCCACTCGCGAGGCTAAATTATAACGCTCGGCTGCGGGTAAAAAGATAGCTGGCGACACATAGGCACCATCTTCTTGTACCATTCGCAGCAAAATCTCCATATGTAGACCATGTTCATTTTTATCAAGCGGTTCAATTAATTGATAAAATAATTCAAACTGATTAAGTGCTAGCGCCCCAGTGATATCAACCGAGGCTACCATTTGGGTATACAGGATGTGGACTTGTGGGTCATCTGAATTAAAATAATGCCATCGGTTTCGGCCCTCTTCTTTCGCTAATCGACATGCAGCATCGGCTTGGCTCATCACCTCATATATGTCTTTCGAGTTATGATCAAATGTCGAAATACCTATGCTCATGCTGACATTATGTTTAACTTTCTTCCATTTAAACTCATGCTCCGACAACTGTTGGCATATGCGTTTTGCCACTTGTTTAGCCGAAACATCGTCAGAGTAGTACATCAAAATACCAAACTCATCACCACCTAAACGGGCAACAACATCGCCTTTGCGCACCAATTGCTTAAGTCGTTTAGAAACCTGTAGCAACAATTCATCACCCGCTTGGTGACCACTAAGATCATTCACAACCTGAAACTGATCTAAGTCGAGAAATGCCACACATGCAGGAATATCTTCATCATTGGCCAGAAGTTCATCCAACATACCTTCAAATTGCACTCGATTAGGTAAACCCGTTAATGCATCATGGTTTGAATGAAAAGTCAGTTCATCAGCCAATCGATAACGTTCAGTGACATCTTCGACCATCAGTAATAGTTGTTTTTGCGAGTTCAAGGCATGACAAAAACTCATTTTATACCAATGAGTCGATAACCCTAATTTTAAAGGAACCTCACACCATGCCTGACGCAGTACGCCTTGCCTCACTATGTGCAGGGTATCTTTCAATAACGCATGATCATCGTGTCTCAGGCCATCAAATAAGCTTTGACCAATTTGAAACTTAAGCATATTTTCAGACACGTGATTTTGTAACACCACTTTATCTTCAACATCAATCAAGGCACATGCCATAGGCAAATGACTAAACAACTCTTGATATTGTTTCTCTTTACTGTCGAGTAAAGTCGACAATCGAGTAAGCTCAAATGCACTTGCTAGCTGAAAACAATGCTCATCTAACATTGACTGCCAAAAGCTTTCGCAGCTCAAGGGTTTCTCCTGCTTAGAAAGCGTTTTCGCTGGCTGAAACGTCATAGCAATTAATACCATAGTGACATTGCCAACGCACACAGCAGGAGTGATTTCACCATGAAGTATCCGCACGCTTTTATCTAGGTGCTGACGTAAATGTAGCGATATTATTTGGGCTTGCTGACTATCTGGAGAGGTTAATTCTTGAAAAATATGTACAGGCTGTTGATGGTTTAATAACGCATCAATTAGCGTTTGGTCGCTTTCAATCTTCTTAGTTAATTGACTTTGAAACGATAAATAATCACTAAAATGACTGACCACTGTATTAATGGAAGTATCCACTATCTCTAAACTGGCTGAAAAAGTATTATTGCTATGGCAACTTTTAATCGCAATAACCGCATCACAATTAAGCTGTTTACACACAAATGCCAACACATCATCCAGCATCATAATGGTGGTGTTTTCATTCTCCTGTAAAGAGCCATTCGCTAATGCTAGTTTCAACAATTGTGGGGTACTTTCAGCCATTCATCAACTCAATTAAGTTAGCTTTAACATCTTCGGAAAATCTACTAAAACAGCAGATTCAACCCATATACACACATGATAATCTGTCCCTGATCTGCCAACCAATTTTGTTGTTATGCCACCCAAAAATGTCCGGGACATATTTTTGTTTGTTGATTAATAATCACTCAACAATAACAATAGTAGAAAACAAGGTGTTAGTCAGTAAGACATCATGTTATTTTTTCATATTATGACACTGTATAACTCGACATTAAGAGAAAACGAAAGAAGCGCAATATGCAAAATACCACTAAAAGGTTATTTCTTGGGTTTAGCGTCAAAAAAACACTACACTGTCAATTTATTGATATACAGCAAAAGCTTACACCATACATTAATACAGAAGCTTTAACAGTATTACAACCCAATATACATATTACCCTTGGCTTTTTGGGTCAGGTAAAAATATCTTGCATACCTGCGCTATTGGCTGAGGTCGATTCACTTTACAAACCGTCATTTGAACTTATGTTATCTGCAATATCTTGGTGGCAAAA
This sequence comes from Shewanella sp. ULN5, assembly GCF_030731885.1. Lineage (NCBI taxonomy): Bacteria > Pseudomonadati > Pseudomonadota > Gammaproteobacteria > Alteromonadales > Shewanellaceae > Shewanella > Shewanella sp. ULN5. Next base: position 44,975 of record NZ_JAPJEE010000003.1, on the reverse strand, counting down.
ACCACAAATCATTTGTTTACAAGGCCAGGCTAATGCATCTCTTTTAGCCATGGCCTCAGATGTTGCACAGATAGCGGCTAAGTTCGACTTATATCAGCACTCGTACAGTTATTGCCCTCATACCACCTTATTTAGACAGGCAACCAATCTGGCTTTACCTCAACACCCCATCAAAGGTTTACATGATAAATTACCCATTCATGTTTCAGTGTCACAACTGCACTTATATGAATCATGCAATACCACCTCTGGTGTGCAGTATGACATTTTACACAGCTGGCAATTGGAACAAGATCAACAAACACAAAAATAAAAGCCATCTTACGATGGCTTAATACTTTTAAGGATGAGCTCTACATAAAGAGTAAATCTATCGGCACTATTGCTTAGCGCTTTAATAACTCAGCAACGGTTAGTACTCCGTGAGCTGTTGCTCCTGCCCCCCAAAGGCCTGTTGCTGATGATTCAAATGCCGCCGCTAAGTCAATATGCAGCCAGTTTGCATTGGGTGAAACAAAGCGCCATAAGAAACCCGCCGCATTAGATGCGCCGCCCGCACCGCCACCTTTAACTGGGCGGCTATTTGCTGTGTCAGCATACGCAGATGGACACGCATCACGATGCCAAGGGTCTAATGGCAATGGCCATACATTTTCACCCACTGCGGCGGCACATTGCTGCGCCATTTTGATAGTCTCGGTTTGTGGCGAGAAAATCGCATTATATTCATTACTCACAGCCATCACAGCTGCACCGGTTAATGTGGCTGCATCAATAATTAATTTCGCGCCAGATTCAGAGGCAGCTTGTAAACCATCAGCCAGTACTAAACGACCTTCAGCATCCGTGTTAACAATTTCTACTGTAGTACCATTTTTGTAGGTAAGAATATCACCCAGTTTGAATGCATGACCACTGACTAAGTTTTCTGCACAACACAGATACAGTTTAACGCGCTTATTCAAACCTGACTTTATCGCTAACCCTAAGGCTGCGGTTACCGTAGCGGCACCACCCATATCACATTTCATCGCCAACATGCCTTCTGAAGATTTTAGGCTATATCCCCCCGAGTCGAAGGTAATACCTTTACCGACCAACGCAACATCCACAGGCGCGTCTGCCGATAAAGGGTTAAAATCTAACTCAAGTAATGCTGGCGGACGATCACTGCCACGACCAACCGCATGAATACCAACCCATTTTTTCTCTAATAAAGCCTGACCTTCAATAATATTAAAACTAACCTTGTCACCACCGATCGCTTTTAGCCAGTTAGCCGCTTGAGTTGCTAAAGACACTGGTGAAAGGTCCTCAGGAGTATCATTCGTTAATTGACGAGCAAAATTTGCCGCTTCAAGACGATGCGCTAAGGTTTGTTGTTGTTTTTCATCGCCACACCAAAGTACTTCATAACCTGGTTTTGCCGTAGCAAACCCTTGGGCAAACACCCACTGTAAATCTATCGTCCATAAATCACCTTCAAGTTGAACTTGATTTATACCCTGACTTCGAATTTTACGCGCTGCCATTTGCACTTGGCGTAATGGAGCATTGCCATTTAAATGAATAAAGCTTGTTTGGCCTTCAAAGGTCACATCGGCTTTACCCCAATGCGAAGCTGGAACTGATTGGGTTAAGGTGACGGTCATTACTTGCATGATAAATTCCTTGTTTGCAGCGACGGTGGGGGATGTCAACATGAAAGACTAAATATAACTAAACTGACATCACGAAATTGAAACAAGTATATCAGCAGTCACATTCTTTTATCTAATGCTGTATGGTTGCCATTATTTACAGTAAAAATGTGACACTATGGACTTTACCCCCCCTTTACAACATGGCCGTTTAATCAAACGATATAAGCGATTTTTAGCTGACATCATATTAGATGATGGCACCGAAATCACCATTCACTGCCCCAATACTGGCTCAATGAAAAACTGCTTATATCCAGAGCAAAGCGTGTGGTTCTCGCAATCTGATAATCCCAAACGTAAATACCCATACACTTTTGAAATAATGCAATCAGATGAACATCATCTCATTGGCATCAATAGTGGTAGGGCCAATGCATTGGCAGAAGAAGCGATTAATAAGGGGATCATTGATGAACTAAACGGCTACACAAGTTTACAGCGGGAAGTCAAATACGGAGAAGAAAATAGCCGAATTGATATTCTTTTAACTGGTCAAGATAAACCTAAGTGTTATATTGAAATCAAGAGTTGTACTTTGTTAGAAGAAGGAGTGGGTTATTTTCCTGATGCTGTTACAACGCGGGGACAAAAGCATCTGCGAGAACTCATCCAAATGGTACAACAGGGCCACCGCGCTGTATTATTGTTTGTGGTACAGCACAGTGGGATCTCAATTGTAAAACCCGCTGAGCATATCGATCCTCTTTACGCAGACTTACTCAAACAAGCAATTAAATTAGGCGTTGAAGTTCTGGCATACCAAAGCTCCATTTCACCCCATGCCAGTGGTATTATCGGTCCATGCAAAGTAATTGTGTAGATCAAATAAAAATGATTTATCCAGTAAAAAGTTTGCCTCGCTATACAGATTCTGGTATAGATAGCGGCCGTAAAATTAAGACGCAATTTAAACGCAAACGATAACAGGAGATGCGTTATGCCTGAAGGCACGAAAAAACTTGGCGTACTCGCTATCGCAGGTGTAGATCCTTACCAAGAGAAAGCCGGTGAGGAGTATATGAATACCAAGCAACGTGGTCACTTTAAGCTGATCCTCGAAGCATGGCGTAACCAATTGCGTGAAGAAGTAGACCGTACACTGACTCATATGCAAGATGAAGCTGCTAATTTTCCAGATCCTGTCGATCGTGCAGCTCAAGAAGAAGAGTTCAGTTTAGAACTTCGCGCTCGTGATAGAGAACGTAAGCTCATCAAGAAGATTGAGAAAACATTACAAAAAATCGAAGAAGACGATTTTGGCTTTTGTGACTCATGTGGTATCGAAATTGGTATCCGTCGTCTTGAAGCAAGACCAACTGCTGATCAATGTATCGACTGCAAAACACTAGCAGAGATCAAAGAAAAGCAAATGGCTGGTTAAATACGTTTAGGGCGAGATTAATCTCGCCCTTTCTATTTATCACCCTCAAATATTATTGCAAAAGATATGTCATATATCGGACGCTTTGCGCCATCTCCGTCAGGTTCACTCCATTTTGGTTCATTAATTGCCGCTCTTGGCAGTTATTTGCGCGCCCATAGTTTATCGGGACAGTGGCTGGTGAGAATGGAAGATATCGATCCCCCTCGCGAAATAGTAGGTGCCAGTGACGACATACTTCGTACACTTGAAGCCTATGGTTTGCGTTGGCATGGTTCAGTCTTATATCAAAGTAAGCGAAGCCAAGCCTACCAAGATTGCATTGAACAATTACTTATCAACAACCAAGCCTATTTTTGCCAATGTACACGTAAAATGATTCACGCCATGGGCGGGGTTTATGATGGTCGTTGTGGTTCAGGATTAAAATCGTATTCAAGCGGAGCAATCCGTGTACGTAACGCCGCAAAAGTGAATCATTTTCACGATATTAATAGGGGTGATATTCATGTTGAACAAGCGTTTGCTGCTGAAGACTTCATTATAAAGCGCAGCGACGGACTTTTTGCATATCAACTTGCGGTGGTCTTAGATGATGCCTTTCAAGGTATCACTGAAGTGGTCAGAGGCAGCGATTTATTAGAAGCGAGTTGCAGACAATTAAGTTTGTTCGATATGTTAAATGTACCTGCTCCGGCATGGTTACATTTGCCGCTAGCTTGTGCCAAGCCTGGGTTCAAACTCTCGAAACAAAACTATGCCCCTGCAATTGATATCAAGGCACCGCAGCAAAGCCTTAATGCCGCGTTAACCTTTTTAGGACAAGCCACTGTCGATGTAGATCATATCGATGTGATGCTTACCCAGGCCATTAGCCAATTTTCGTTAGCGGATGTACCAAAACAAGCAGAAATAATCTTGCCGCAAACAGCTTAGTGCGTGTCATAGCTAAAAGCTGCGAATGAATTTAATCCACAGCACTTATCACATTCCCTATCTACTCATTCGATCGCAATTGGTATATCATACCCGCCAGATTTTTAATCAATGAATTTAGCTTCAACGAGGTGTATTATTTTTCGCCGTATTAGTCAGTTCTGCAAACAATTATTTGATAATAAAGCAGCACCCGAGCTCGAAACGCCGTCTTTAGAAGAAAATGGCTTACGTTTGGATATCATTAACCGTGATAGCCACGATATTTCGCGCCGTCAAATCAGTGAAAATGCACTCAAAGTGCTTTATCGACTGCACAAGTCAGGATTTAAAGCCTATCTCGTGGGCGGTGGTGTTCGTGACATCTTATTAGGTCTAGAACCCAAAGATTTTGATGTAGTCACCAACGCAACCCCTGATGAAATTAAAAAGCTGTTTCGCAATTGCCGTTTAGTTGGGCGCCGTTTCCGTTTAGCGCATATCGTGTTTGGACGCGACGTGATTGAAGTGGCTACCTTCCGTGGTCATCACGGTGAAAACAGTGACAACATTTCCAAATCGAATGCCGAAGGTCGTCTTTTACGCGACAACGTTTACGGTGAAATTGATGAAGATGCCGAGCGACGTGACTTTACCGTAAACGCGTTATATTACGATATCAGTGACTTTTCTATCCGTAGCTATGGCGGTGGCATTGATGACTTACATGCCCGTAAAATCAAGTTAATTGGCGATCCAGAAACTCGTTACCGTGAAGATCCCGTGCGCATGTTACGCGCAGTAAGGTTCGCCACTAAACTAGACATGCAGATCGAAGCCATTACAGCGGCCCCGATTAAATCATTAGCGCCGTTATTAGCAGATATTCCTGCTGCGCGAATGTATGAAGAAGTATTAAAGCTTTTCTTTGCGGGTAAAGCCCAGGCTAATTACCAAATGATGCAAGATTTTGGTTTGTTTGCCCCTTTGTTCCCGCAAATTCAAGGTGTGATCTCTGAATTCCCCAAAGGTCATGCGGCTAAAATGTTAAATTTGGTTATGCGCAGCACTGATGAGCGTGTCAACCAAGACAAACCTGTTACCCCTGCATTTTTCTATGCCGCGATATTATGGTATCCGTTAAAACAACGCGCTGATGATATCGCTCTCGAAAGTGGCTTGCCTTTGTATGATGCGCAAGTTGCCGCTATGGGCGATGTTATGGAAGAGCAGTGCAGAACGATTAGTATCCCACGTCGCTTTAGCACACCGGCAAAAGATATTTGGTTACTGCAAATAAGATTTGAACGCAGTCAGGGAACTCGTGCATTTAAGCTATTAGAGCACCCTAAGTTCCGTGCCGCATATGATCTACTTTTATTACGTGGTGAAGCAGAAGGCGGTCATACGGCTAAACAAGCTAGTTGGTGGCAAGCCTTTGTTGAAGGCGATGAAGCACAACGTAATATCATCGCAAAAAGCTCAAACAAAGCCGGCGGTAACAGAAATCGCAGCGCCACTCAACGCAAAAGAAAACGTAAACCAGCGGCAAAAAGCCCAGATACCTCGGCAGAATAATGACCTTAGTTTATGTTGCTTTAGGCGCAAACCTTGAACAACCTGTGCAACAGCTTAATCAAGCTGTTGCTGCATTGACAAAGATAGCTGATTTAGGCGAACTCACCGTTTCTAGCTTTTATAGCTCAACACCTATGGGCGACATAAGCCAGCCAGATTATATCAATGCGGTTGCCCGATTTCAGACTCAGTTAGCCCCTATCGCGTTATTAGATGCGCTACAAAATATTGAACAACAACAAGGGCGAGTTAGAAAAGCACACTGGGGACCTAGAACATTAGATCTTGATTTGTTGTTATATGGGCAGCAAATGATTGACCAACCCAGACTTCAAGTGCCGCACTATGGTATGAAGCAGCGCAGTTTTGTACTGGTACCTTTAGCTGAGATTGCAGAAGATTTAATCTTACCTTGTGGTCAGGCATTAACATCTTTGTTGACCACAGAAATGCACCAGTCACTGCACAAATTATCCAGTAAAGAGTTGATTTTGCCACTTTAGAGTATATGCTCTATAGCGTATTAATTTGAATTGTTTTAAGAGTCCACTATGTCAAAAGTCACTAGTTCCACCCTAATGAAGTTTAAACAAGAAGGTAAAAAATTTACCGCATTGACTGCATATGATGCCAGTTTTGCGGGCGCCTTCGACAGTGAAGGGATTGATGTACTCTTAGTCGGTGACTCTATGGGCATGGTGTTACAAGGCCATGATGATACCCTTCCTGTTACCGTTGCTGACATTGCCTATCATACTGCTTGTGTTCGACGTGGTATTAACCGTGCGCTATTAATTGCTGATATGCCCTTTATGAGCTATTCAACACCAGAGCAAACCATGGAAAATGCTGCAAAGCTCATGCAAGCGGGCGCCAACATGGTTAAAGTTGAAGGCGGCCATTGGTTATTAGAAAGCGTTAAAATGCTTACCGAAAGAGGGATTCCTGTGTGTGCTCATTTGGGGCTAACACCTCAGTCTGTGCATGTATTTGGTGGCTTTAAAGTGCAAGGGCGTGATGCTGATAATGCGCAACGTATTTTAGATGAGGCTAAAGCATTGCAAGCTGCTGGAGCACAATTGTTAGTGCTTGAATGTATTCCTGCCACCTTAGCCAAAGCCATTACAGAAGCATTAACAATTCCTGTTATAGGTATTGGTGCTGGGGCAGACACCGACGGGCAAATTTTGGTCATGCATGACGTGTTAGGTATCTCTAGTGGATACATCCCACGCTTCTCTAAAAATTACTTAAAGCAAACAGGTGAGATTCGTAGCGCCATTCGAGCTTATATCGATGAAGTAGCTAACGGTTCTTTCCCTGCTGAAGAACACATTTTTAACTAATTATTTGTTGCAGGTTTAATTAATCATGATCACTACCGCCGCTATCGCTGACATTCGCGCCCAAGTTAACGCTTGGCGCACTAAAGGCGAAACCATTGCATTTGTGCCGACCATGGGTAATTTACATCAAGGGCATATAACACTTGTGCAGCAAGCACGTGAAAAAGCTGACCATGTGGTTGTGTCAATTTTTGTTAATCCAATGCAGTTTGGTCAAAATGAAGATCTTGACGCCTATCCACGCACGTTAGAACAAGACAGCAAAGCGTTAATCGCTGCGGGTGCAGAGTTATTGTTTACGCCAACACCAGAAATCATTTACCCCAAAGGGTTAGCCCAACAGACCTATGTTGATGTGCCTGAAATTGGTGATGAACTTTGCGGTGCAAGTCGCCCCGGACATTTTCGTGGCGTGGCAACTATCGTCAACAAACTGTTTAATATTGTTCAACCAGATATGGCCTTATTTGGTAAGAAAGATTTTCAACAATTATTAGTCATCAAAACCATGGTGGAAGATTTATCATTACCCATCGATATTATTGGTATTGATACCATCCGTGAACCATCTGGTTTGGCTATGAGTTCACGAAATGGTTATTTAACTGCACAAGAAAAAATAAATGCCGCAGCGCTAAAGCAAGCATTAGATAATATGGCAGCAAACGTAAGACAAGGTGTGGATTTAGATACCGCCACTCAAATAGCACAACAATCATTGCTTGCAGCAGGGTTTACTCCTGACTATCTTGAACTCAGAAATGCCCATAATTTAAAGCCTGCAACTGATGAGGATAAAGAGCTGGTTATTGTAGCAGCCGCTTATATAGGTAAAGCCAGATTAATTGATAACTTGACCTTTATCCGATAGCCCTCCACTGTATGCCCTGCATTTTTTTGCAATATGCAGGGCATACATCTCAATTAACCACCTATCTCATTCATATTTAACATCATGTTAACTGCGTCAATTAAAAATCCATTGTCAATAATCTGTTTTTGTCGGTAAACTGTTTCAGGCTTATTTAGCATAAATTGCTCCAAATTTTTATGCGGCAACGCTGCAATGAGCCTATACTAATTAACGGTATATCGTGGATTTACAAAAGGATATGTGGCCGCATGGCAAAAATTGTATATTTAGTGGTGTTTTTCCTCAGCCCTTCTATGGCGCTGGCTAACACTAATGCTATTTATAAATGTATGAAAGACGACAAAGTTGTTTTCAGCCATAGCGTTTGCCCTGAAGCATTTCGGCAACATAAAATTGAATATGAAAATGGTATCACCACTGAAGTCGATTCAGACAAACGTGAAACCAAAGTCGACCCACTTAGAGCCCTTCTGAACAAACAAACTATTTCAAAAGAAAAGTTAATCTTGTTACTTGACGGTGAAATTTATCGGTTAAACCAAGAAAATAGTTATTTTGAGATATTACGAGCCAGTGAAATTCAAAAATTAGATCGCAAACGTTTTTGGCAAACCAAGGCTAAAGATGACCCGAGTTATGGCCTTGAGCTACAGGAAATCAACGAGCGATTTGACCAACTTATGCTGAACAATACTAATGTGATTGAAGTATTAAACAAGCATAAACAAAAAATTGAAGGTGAAGTCACACCCGATCAACTGATGAGTCAATAATAACAGCAATTAACCACACAGCCTTTAACCACTTCTAAACTATTCTTAGTAACCTGTTACTTCTCAAAAATAGCACTATCAAAGTGAAAGTAACGGATGAGATAAATTTTCAATTTCGCTTATCTCATATCAGCAAGCAGGCTTATTGAGCGTCACCAACATATTATTTACTCTGGTTTAAACACTCCGATCATATTGCCTGTCGCCTTTTTAGGGACGGCAATATCCGTTTGTTGTTCACGATAATCACAATCGGTGCACTCTATGGTTTCTATATTATTTTCTTTAAATAATAAGATACTGTCCTTAGCGCCACATTTTGGACATTTTGCTCCAGCCACAAAACGTTTTTTTATTTTTGTCATAATTTACTCTGGTTAATTTTTATCTTGAAAGCAATACGACTATTTTGCCCTATTAGTCTTCTTGCGTCCCGCGAATGTGGGAAAAAAATGACGAATACGGTATTATCCCCCCACTTTATTTTATAGCGTCAAGTTGCATTCATGATCAGTATTAGCCAAGCCCAATTAATTCGAGGCAGTAAAACCCTACTCGACGAAACTTCTGTGACAATTTATCCAGGTCACAAGGTCGGTTTAGTCGGCGCAAATGGCACAGGTAAGTCATCTTTATTAGCCTTAATTTTAGGACATTTACATTTAGATAAAGGTGAGTTTTCATTACCCGCAAACTGGCAAATATCATCAGTCGCTCAAGAGACCCCCGCGCTTGACGTATCAGCATTAGAATACGTGCTTGATGGCGATACCGAGTTTAGACAATTAGAAGCGGAACTGGCCAAAGCTCAGGATGAAAATGATGGTAATGCGATTGCCTTAATTCATGGAAAGATTGATGCCATTGGCGGTTATGCTATTCGCGCTCGTGCTGGTGCATTGCTGGCAGGTTTAGGCTTTAATGATGCCGAACAAAATAACCCTGTTAAAAGCTTCTCTGGTGGCTGGCGCATGCGTTTAAACCTTGCTCAGGCGCTTTTGTGCCGTTCTGATCTATTGTTACTCGATGAACCAACCAACCACTTAGACTTAGATACCATGTATTGGTTAGAGGGCTGGATTAAATCTTATCAAGGCACCTTGATTCTGATTTCCCATGATAGAGATTTTATTGATGCCATTGTTGATGAAATTATTCATGTCGAAAACCACAAGCTCAACTTTTACAAGGGTGGCTACAGCGCCTTTGAACATATTCGCGCCGAACGTTTATCCCAGCAACAAGTCGCATTTGAGCGCCAACAAAAAGAGCGCGCGCATATCCAATCTTTTGTGGATCGTTTTCGCTACAAAGCCAGTAAAGCCAAGCAAGCACAAAGCCGCTTAAAAGCACTAGAACGGATGGCAGAGTTATTACCGTCCCAAGCGGATAACCCTTTTCAAATGGCCTTTCGTCAGCCAGAAGCCTTACCCAATCCATTAGTGACCATGGAACAAGTTTCTGTCGGTTATGGTGAGAAAACTATTTTGAGCAAAGTACAGCTCAACTTAGTGCCCGGCGCACGCATCGGTTTGCTAGGACGAAATGGTGCGGGTAAATCGACCTTAATTAAATTGCTATCAGGGCAACTACAGGCGCTATCAGGAAAATATGAACCCAACCCAGGTTTAAATATTGGTTACTTTGCGCAACATCAAATTGAATTTCTACAGCTTGATGATACCCCATTACAACATCTGGCTCGTCTAGCACCGAATGCCAGAGAACAAGAACTACGTAACTTTTTAGGCGGATTCGGCTTTAATGGTGATATGGCTTTATCAGCGGTAAGGCCTTTTTCTGGCGGTGAAAAAGCCCGATTAGTATTAGCTTTATTGGTTTGGCAACGCCCTAATTTATTACTGCTCGATGAGCCTACCAACCACCTTGATTTAGAAATGCGTCATGCGCTAACAATGGCATTGCAAACATTTGAAGGCGCAATGGTTATCGTATCACATGACCGTCATTTACTCCGCTTAAGCTGCAGTGACTACTACCTCGTAGACCAAGGTGAAGTAAAGCCTTTTGACGGCGATTTAGATGATTACCATCAATGGCTGTTAGATGCAGCAAAAGCGGCGCAAGCCAGTCAAAAGTCAGACAATGTAAAAACCAGCGACGTCGCTCAAATAGATAAAAAGCAGCAAAAACGCATTGAGGCAGAATTACGTCAAAAAGTGTCGCCCCTTAGAAAGCAGCAAGTAAAATTAGAAACTGAGCAGCAAAAAATTACCGACCGTTTAACTGAACTTGAAGCCACCTTAGCAGACGGCAGCCTGTATGAAGCAGAAAACAAAGCCAAAATGACTCAGGTACTTAATGAGCGAACACAGCTAACTCAAGCAATGGATGAAAGCGAAATGAACTGGTTAGATATTCAAGAGCAAATCGAAGCCATTGAACTTAGTGTTAATACTGACATTGGCTAATATTAATAACCAACAGAAACACCAAGGCTTGTACCAGCAACAAAAGCGATAAGACAGCAAAAATCAAGGAACAGAAATGGGATCTTCTAACACCACATTTTCGATGCAAATTTGGCAACAATGTGAACAACAATACCAAGTAGACCCAAAGGCCTATATCACGCTGCAAGATGATTATCAGGTTAACGTAAATTTATTGTTGTTAGCACAAAACTTAGATCATCAAGGATACTTAGTTAATATTCAGCAGTGGCAGCAATTAGCAGCTGTAATTGAGCAATGGGAAACCAATGTGCTAAAACCTTACCGTCAATTACGCCGAATTGCTAAAGCTCATCTAGCTGCCACGGAATATCAAAAAATGTTAGATGTTGAGTTGATCATGGAGCGAAAATCGCAAAAAATTTTACTGCAACAGGTCAATCTGATTCAAGGCGAGCCGCTATCAACACATGAGGGTGTGAATAATACCCATCATTATTTAAGTTTATACGGCCTAGATTGTACTCATCTGCCTCAATCTATTTCGAAGCGCTAACCCATTTCCAAGCGTTAATATCAGTCATTGTAAGCCGTCCGTGTTAACCACAACTCTAATGTGTGGCTAAATAATCGAATTCGAGTACGCCACCATCGAATTGCTCACCGGAATAGTTGAACTTACCAAAAAGATCTTGGCGCATAAACTCGTCATAACGTTAATCCGTCTATGATAAGTAAACCGAACAAAGTTAAGAGCAGCAAACAACTTTTTAATCAACATTTATTCACGGCTAGTCATCATTAAACAAAGCCAAAAAATGAAAAGCCAACAATAAGTATCGGCTCATTTGCTCAGCGGCAATGTTAACTTGCTTGAGTTAATCGCTTGGCTAACAAAGTGGCATTTCTAGCCACTAATCCATAAATAGATAACTGTGGATTTGCCCCTAAGCTGGTTTGAAACATTGAACCATCAAACACAGATAAGTTATCAAAATAATGTGATTGGCCAAAACTATCCACCATTGCTTTAGTGGTGTCTTCTCCCATGGGGCAGCCTCCCATAACATGCGCTGAAGCCACAATGGTTTTTAGTAAACCTAAATCCATCGAACCTATCACTTCCTGCGCTTGCTTCCATGAAGTTAAGAAGTCTAATCCGTCATTCATCGGCAAAACCTTTTTCGCACCAGCAGCAAACTGTAATTCAGCCATAGATAAAAATGCCTTTCTTGCCCCAGCCCAAAAACCCTCTGTTAATGGATAATCTAGGGTAAAGCCATGATCTGTTAAGTGTACTTGTCCACCAACACATTGATCATTAAAGCCGTCTCTAATAAGGGCTATAACCACCTGCAATTTATTAAAATTGGCCATTAACTGTGCATGACTCTGGCCAAAACCAATCGTTTTAGAGGCAATTAACACTGGGTGAATTGGCGCAACTTCTAACTTATAGCCTAAGTCCCCAGTCGCACCGTCATGCCAAACAAACTGATCGGAGTAAATAGATTGCGGTGCTCCGCTATGACCATTTATCTGCTCATCAAACATCGCACCTGATAATAATGAAGGGTGTAAAAAGGTTTTACCTAATAGCTGATGTGGGTCTGGCACATTTGACCGCATTAAAATGGTAGGAGTATGGATTGCACCAGCACTTAAAATATAATGTTTAGCACTAAAGGTGAGCGCCACACCGCTTGGCTTTAAACCTTCAGTTAAAGCCTGTGCCGTTAAACCTTTAACCTTATCGCCTTTATGCTCTAGACGCGTTACTTTTGCACGAGAAATTAAGGTCGCGCCCTTATTCAATGCCGCAGGAATGGTGGTAACCAGCATAGATTGCTTAGCATTTACAGGGCAGCCCATACCGCAATAACCCGTGTTCCAACATCCCGTAACATTACGCTTAATAACGGTGTGCTCCCAGCCCAGTTTTTCACATCCTTCACGTAACACGCCATTATTTCGGTTTGGGTCATACTGCCATTCTTTGATATTCAGGCGTTGTTCCATTTTTTCAAACCAGGGCAACATTTCCTCAGCTGAAGTATTGATTACTGAACGCTCAGCGGCCCAAAAATCTAGCGTTGGCTTAGGCGTTCTTATCGAGGTTGTCCAATTGATGGTGGTTGAGCCGCCGACGGTTCGACCTTGAAAGATCCCAATCCCTTTATCAGCGGTTTTCATCGCCGCTGCTTGTTGGTACAAATTAGGGTATGCGTGGCGCTCTTCCATATCAAAATCTTTAGAGGATTTAAGCGAGCCCCCCTCGATCATAATGACAGTTAACCCAGCTTCAGTCAGGATCTCGGCCGCAGTTCCGCCGCCAGCACCTGTGCCAACGATAATAACATCGGCCTCAAAATGACGATTTTGCTGCAAAGTACTGGCATCTATGTGCTGCCAACCAGATGCTAAGCCGGTCGTAATTGGATCGATTATAGCCAATTGAAGTCACTCCTTAATAGCAGAACAAATTATGGTTGCTAGGGTCTGTTGATCTTTGCTGGTTGAATTTTTAACTCGAACCCTTTGGGCAACGTTTGTTGGCCATTTCTACTGCGTTATCGACTTTTTATGTAGAATAACTACACCTCAAAGCCTCCACTTTGTATAAAAGACCAACAATTCGCTGCAAAAACAACCTTAAAAGATCAACAGACCCTAGGCATTAAGCAAAAAAGTCGGTTTTGCGTAACCTAATTTCCCCCAATGAGCAGGGCTAGAATAATAACTGGCAAGAATCAGCTCTCTTAAGCCTGTATATGCAGTGTGAACCATATCTAAATAATGAAAACGCCATTCTTCAAGCATATCCACTAACTCAATGGGGGAACGCAACATCAAAGGAGTCATACTGCCTGTGAGGAAGAGTAAACCAAGTCGGCTTTCAAGTAGGCTGAGCAATTCTTTAAGCTCAGCCTGTTGCTCATCTGGCAACACAGATATTGAAGCCTGAATGGAGTCTAAAGTGGTATCTATGGCAATCTTTCTTTGGCTTGCAACCTCAGGTAAAGCGCCATCGAGTAAAGCAGGTATTAACACACTGAATAAAACACGATAATTTACATCTTCAGGCACTGGAATGGGATCGGATGAATATAAATTGGCACCTAACGCAAGCGCAGCGGTTCCCGCAAAAGCGCTGGTCAAAAAAGTACGACGTTTCATGCGATCACCCCTATTCTTTTGTTGTGAGATTTTTATCTGTGTTAAAGTGATATGAATAGTATTTAAACACACGTTTAAACTTTCACAAACACTCATAGAATGACGCATGCCGACAAAAAGCCTTTTTACGCCACCATGGTGGGCCGCGAACCCGCATATACAGACTATTTTGCCCTTTATATTCAAAGTGGCCAAACCAGATATTTTCCGCCAAAGACAGGAGCTTCCAGACGGCGACTTTATCGATTTAGACTGGTCCGGTACCCCACAAAATGGTGAACCCATTTTGGTGATAAGCCATGGATTAGAAGGCAGTACAGAATCGCATTACGCTCGCAGAATGTTAGTTGCGGCTAAGCAAGAGAAATTATGTTCGGTTGTGCATCATCATCGTAGCTGCTCCGGTGAGCCAAATCGTCTGGCGCGAAGTTATCACAGTGGTGATTTCAACGATCTTGCATTCACGTTGCAACAACTCAAAACCTATTACCCTGACTCACCATTATTTGCCGTCGGTTACAGCCTTGGCGGCAATGTATTAGCCAAATACCAGGGAACGACCCAAAATGATAGCTTACTGGATCGAGCGGTTGTGATATCTGCACCGTTAACACTCAGTGCCTGTGCTAAAAAGCTTGAAAAAGGCTTTTCTAAAATTTATCAAACACATTTAATTAGCCGTTTACAGAAAAAAATGAGCGAAAAACTCGATAATAATGATTTAGTCGCGCAAATGCCGCTAAGCAAAGCGGAATTAAAACAGCTGAAAACCTTTTATCAATTTGATGACAAAGTCACTGCACCTTTGCATGGTTTTAACGGTGTAGAGGATTATTACTTACGCTCGAGTGCATTAGGGTTATTAAAACATATCAGCAAGCCAACCTTAATCATTCATGCCAAAGACGACCCCTTTATGACTGAAGCTGTTATCCCAACTCAAGATGAATTATCAACTAGCATTCGTTATGAACTGCATGATAATGGCGGCCATGTAGGGTTTATTGATGGCGGCTGGCCATGGAAACCAAGCTACTATCTTGAAAAACGAGTACTCACATTCTTACTTGCTAAGCAGCCTGAAACCTTACAAGGTGATAACCAATGATTATTCCCTATGAAACACTACTGGGGTTAGATACAGAAACGCTAAACAATGTGATTAAAGAATACTTACTGACTCAGGTAGAAGATGGCAGCTTTAGTGAATTTAATAGCCAACCACTGTCAGGCATGATTATCCAATGTAAACAGGCCTTAAAAACAGGCGAGCTTGTCGTCGAATACAGTGAAGATGACGAATCGATTGCTATCAGACACAGACAAAACATCGTGAATTCAAAATAATAACTCGACCTAATATTGACCAAAAGGTCTTAACTACCGTATAAATGTTAGTCCAACGACTACATTGCATTAAAAAAGTGCCATGTAAAACATGTTTATCATTATGATTTCTAGGCAGGAACAATGTCAGCTAAACACCCTATTATTGCTGTAACGGGCTCATCTGGCGCCGGCACAACAACAACGACAATGGCTTTTACGCATATTTTTCGCCAATTGGGGATAAACGCAGCCTTTGTTGAGGGTGACAGCTTTCATAATTTCACCCGTGCTGAGATGGAAGTGTTAATTCGCAAGTCTCAAGCTGAAAATCGTAATATTAGTTATTTCGGTCCAGAGGCAAATAACTTCGTAAAACTTGAAGAATGTTTTACCAGCTATAGCGAAACTGGCACTGGTAAAACCCGCAGTTATTTACACACGTTTGATGAAGCAGTGCCCTTTAACCAAATGCCAGGTACATTCACCCAGTGGCGAGATTTACCTCCTAATACAGATATGCTGTATTACGAGGGTTTACATGGGGGTGTAGTCACAGATGATGCTGACGTAGCAAAACATGTTGACTTGCTGATTGGTATGGTACCGATTGTTAACCTAGAGTGGATCCAAAAGATTATTCGTGACACCAATGACCGTGGCCATAGTCGCGAAAAGGTCATGGGATCCATAGTGCGCAGTATGGATGATTATATTAACCATATGACGCCTCAATTCTCTCGTACCCATATTAACTTTCAACGAGTGCCTACCGTCGATACATCTAACCCTTTTAGCGCCAAAGACATTCCAAGTTTAGATGAAAGCTTTGTGGTTATTCGTTTTCGTGGGATGAACAATGTTGATTTCCCTTACTATTTAAGCATGATCCAGGGTGCATTTATGTCTAGAGTAAACACTTTAGTCGTCCCCGGGGGGAAAATGTCTCTTGCGATGGAATTGATCCTGACACCATTGATTAAAGATTTAATGGATAAACGGATTGAACTTGAAAAACTGGATGACTAATGCTGCTTAACAACATCACTATGACTCAATTGTTATACCTATTTTCTACCAAAGTATCGGTTAAATAGGTGAGTGTAAGCTATTGCCTTGTCAGAATAAAATGTAATGCGGATACATTTTTATAGATTATGGTTTATGCAGTAAACAACGATTAATGAAGACTTAAGTTTGCATTAAGCTAGTTATATTATTCTACCGCTATCGGGACTTCAGGCGAAAGAACGATAGCTGATATGCTCATGTGTTAATTCCCCCATATTTATCTGTTAGCACCTTGAGCATATTGGCGTTTAATTCACTTATCTGCCTTCCATTTGTGTTCATCTTAATCCAGTAGCGGGATTACCTCACGGTAAGCTTGATTATTCTCGTACTGCTGTAATCGCTGTAAAAATTCATCACTTTTAGCCACTTCTGGGTAAAGCTTTAAGGCATCAATGGCCTTTTTCTGAATGCTCACAGCTTGCGTAAAATCACCAAGTTCAGCATAACCTGCCGCTAAATTGTCCAGTATAGTTGGATCGCCTTGATTGGCTTCAAGCAGTTTAAGAGACAAACTCACCGCTTTTGAACCATCACGATATTCAGATTCTGGGCACGTTGCCAAAATCCATGCGACATTCCCCAAAGAGACATCATCTCCAGCAGTACCAAACTGGGTCAAAGCTTTACCACAATTACGCTCAATACCATCACCGCCAGCAGCATAAATAAAGCCTAAACGAAAATTAGCCCATTTGTCACCTTGCTCACTCATTGCCAAATACCATCGCTCAGCTTTTAACAGATTACGCGGCACTAACTTGCCTTCAAAGGTTAAATCGGCGATCGTTTGCTGGGCTTTTAAATGTTGCTGATTAGCGGCCTGTTCAACCCACATAAACCCTTCAGGAATATTAGTTTCGACAAACCGTCCCGACAAATACATTAATCCCAATAAAAATTGAGCATCAGCATCACCTTGGGCAGCCTTTAATTGAATATGAACGACTCTAGATTGTGTTTGTGAGGCCATCGTTTGCGGCAGTGTAAATGCTTGTACTTGAGGTAAAATCACCCCATACAATACGGCACAACTTAATCCTATTTGAAATAACTTCTTCACATTAACCTCGATAACGACAGCAACCACAGACTAAACATAAACCATCTGAGACTTGTAATACAACAAAGTATCATAGAACATTCATCATTGATTAATGATAATTAATATCAATACTAAAAATCGCTCTTACATAAATGCTTAGGTGAAATGATTGTGATTTTGACCAGACTATGACATTTTAATTGACCTAACGCCCAAATATGAGCAAATAAATCTAAAATTAAGCTAGTTAATATAGAATGCCGTATTACTAAATTCGATCTCCATCAAAGTTTTACCTTAGTAAACAGCGTAAAATGCTTAATTAGAGATTACTTACTTACTTTTTAATCAATCGAGGAATATACAATGGCTCTGATTGGTAAGCCAAAACCTGATCCAACATTGGAATGGTTTCTGTCACACTGTCACATT
The DNA here is from genome assembly GCF_030731885.1 of Shewanella sp. ULN5. NCBI lineage: Bacteria > Pseudomonadati > Pseudomonadota > Gammaproteobacteria > Alteromonadales > Shewanellaceae > Shewanella > Shewanella sp. ULN5. Next base: position 26,940 of record NZ_JAPJEE010000003.1, on the reverse strand, counting down.
CATAAATACCCAGCAAAAAGCACATTAATTCATGCTGGTGAAGATTCTGATACCTTATATTATATTGTTAAAGGTTCCGTTGCCGTATTGATTAAAGATGAAGAAGGTAAAGAAATGATCCTGTCTTATCTCAATCAAGGTGACTTTATCGGCGAGCTAGGTCTGTTTGAAGAACAAGCTGAACGTACTGCTTGGGTTCGTGCAAAACAAGCCTGTGAAATTGCTGAAATCTCTTACAAAAAGTTTAAGCAGCTGATCCAGGTTAATCCTGAAATTCTGATGAAATTATCTGCTCAAATGGCTTACCGCTTACAAAGCACTAGCCAAAAGGTCGGTGATTTAGCTTTCTTAGATGTTGCTGGTCGTATCGCGCAAACATTATTACATCTTGCTAAAGAGCCTGATGCAATGACTCACCCTGACGGTATGCAAATCAAAATTACTCGCCAAGAGATTGGCCAGATTGTTGGTTGCTCACGTGAAACTGTAGGCCGTATCTTAAAGATGCTTGAAGAGCAGAATTTGATTCAAGCGCACGGTAAAACAATCGTGGTTTACGGTACACGTTAAGTTAAGCTTCAGCTTGATTTAAGCCAAGATTATTAAAGTGGTGGCAGTTTATCTGAACACCACTTTTTTTATGTCTTGGAGTGAGTATGTCCTTGTTTATCACTATAGGCTTATTTAGTCTTAGTACATTAAACACCCACTTAGTTGACGCCCAACAACTATTTGAAGTGGATCATGACCATGTGCAACAATTGGTCAGCCAAGGCCATATCCGTTCTTTAAATGAAAGTCTCAATTGGTTAGCGCAATATTGTGATGTTCAGCTAATAGATGCACAGCTGTTCCAACACAAGAATACGTGGCGTTATGATCTACAATTACAGTTAAAACAAGGCCACACTGTTAATCTGCAATTTGACGCAAAAAGTGGTACTCTCAATTCGTTAACTCAATTACCTAGTGAATGCACCCAACATGAAACTGCTACTCGTTGAAGACAATCCACTTTTAGTGGCTGAACTTGAAAAGCAACTCAAACAAGCTGGTTATGTTACCGATGTAACAGACAAGGCCGTTGAAGCCGATTACCTCATTAAAGAAACTCAATACGACTGTATTATTCTTGATATTGGCTTGCCTGACGGTAATGGGCTTAATTTAGTCACCAGTTGGCGCGAGAAAGGCATAGAAACACCGGTTATCATGCTCACCGCACGTTCACAATGGCATGAAAAGGTCGAAGGTTTTAACGCTGGAGCTGATGATTACTTAGGTAAACCTTTTCACGCTCAAGAATTACTCGCACGCATTCAAGCCTTGATTAATCGGGCCCACGGCCGTGCGAATAGCGCGTCAAAACAACTCAGTTTTGCTGGCGTAACCTTAGATGAAGCTGAGCAAAAAGTGATTGTTGCAGAACAGGAATTTGAATTGACGGCGATGGAATTTAGATTGTTAAAAATCTTTTTAATGTCGCCTAAAAAACTACTTTCAAAAACACAGCTAACCGATAAGCTGTATCAATTTGATGATGAAAAAGAAAGTAATGTTGTTGAAGTATATGTCACCCATCTGCGTAAAAAGTTAGGTAAAACCACAATAGAAACACGACGGGGACAAGGATACATATTCCACGGCATAGTAGAACAATGATTTCCATTCGTTCAAAGCTCAGCCTCTGGCTGAGCGGTCTTGTTATTTTAAGCACCATCATAGGTTTAATGCTATTTGAATCTATGCTTAGAGAAGCTTTTCACGACTCAATCATTAATCGTCTTGAAGAAGATTTAGAACATGTCATTCTGGCCACACGGTTACAGGATGGCGAAATCGAAATCGACTCTCGCCAACTGTCTAGCTTTTACAAACCCGCCTATTCAGGCCGTTATTACCAACTCAACTTACCTAATCAAGTAATTCGCTCACGATCGCTGTGGGATGTAGAACTTGAAATAGCACCATTAGCTGATTCAGAAAAAAGGGTATGGCAAGCAAAAGGTCCTAAGAATAATGATATGCAGCTGCTATCTATTGGCATTGGGTCTGAGGCCACGCCTAATACGGCAACCTTAACCGTAGCGCAGGACTTGAGTATCGGTAGGCGCGTTTTCAGTGAAGTATACGGCACTAAATTAGCCATCAATATTGGCATGTTATTGGCCATGATCTGCGGTATTTTTGTGATACTAAGGCAATCATTTAAGCCTGTAAAAAAAATCCAACAATCGTTAGCAAGATTAAGGCAGGGGGAAATCAGTGCCCTTGATACTCTGCAGATACCATCTGAAATTCAACCACTAGCAGAAACCTATAATCAATTACTCGACTACACCGCAAAACAAATAGAACGCAGTCGTAATAATCTAGGTAACTTAAGCCATGGGTTAAAAACCCCATTAGCGATCATGCAGCAGCAAGTAGAAGCGCTTGGGCTAACCGATCCTGACGCCGCGATTGCCATGCAACAGCAGTTAGATCAAATCAGAAAAATGATCGAACGTAAGCTTGCAGCTGCTAGAGTTACAGGTGATATGCTTCCTGCAGCACAAATGACAGTAAATAAAGACTTTACTAGCTTAATTAGCACGCTAAATAAAGTTTACCGTCATAAAACCATTTCTGGAGAGCTCGTTAACGCTCAGCAATTATCGAGAATTCCAATACACAGAGAAGATGGCATGGAGCTGTTTGGTAACCTATTGGATAATGCATTCAAATGGGCAAATTCAAACGTACAAATATCGCTTAGAAAGCAAGATGGTCATGCAATTATGATCACGGTTGAGGATGATGGCCCAGGTGTACCACAGGATCAGTTAGCGCTACTGACAGCACGAGGGACGCGTTTAGATGAAGACGTCATGGGACACGGATTGGGATTATCTATTGTGAAAGAAATTTGTGACCAGTATGGATTTTCACTGCAGTTTAGCGCAAGTGAACTGCTATCAGGTTTAGCGGTTACCGTGATTATTTCGCAAACTAAATCGAGTATTTAATTGCGCTATACCTGGCTAATAAAAAAGCCTCATCAGCTATAAATGACAAAGATGAGGCTTAACGTTTCATGCAGCATCGTAATGACACTTTACCATTTAATGATTTACATCATAACATTGGTGCTTTCAAAAATTTTGTCCGCTGATGCAGCCACAAACCCTGTGTAAAGCTTGCCATTCTCCATCGGATAACGACGGGCAAACTCATAAAAACAACTTGGGATCTCTGCATCGCCGTCAGTAAAGCTCACGACAACTTTGTCAGCCATGGTTGAAGATTGTTCTAATAACACTTCAGGAGTCCCTTTAATCTCACCACCCGATGCATTCAATACAAATCCAGCATCTTTTAATGCCTGATTCACATCTTCTATACGCTCAAAATCAGGTAGATCATTTATAGATACAGTGAAGTGGTTAGCACGATAACCAATTGCTGCTACCCATGCGGCATATTCGCTTTCAGCCAATAAAGCCTGATACGTGGCTTTATCTAATTGCCAATGACGACCAGAATAAATAAAGTTATCAGCAACCAAAGCCGACTCATCAACCTGGTCAATAAAACCATTAATGGTCTGTTGTAATTCAGGACTAAATTCTTCTACTAATAGCTCAGAAATAAACACTTTAGGTTGTGTTGGATCTGGATGTTCAAAATGTTTAGCCACTAGCTTTTTCTGCTCAAACTTATAATCACCGCAATCAACATAACCAATGGAAGTAAAATGTTTAGCCAGTACACTTAAGTTTACTTTAGCAATGTTAAAGGTACGTAGTGCGATATGATCATTGATGATCGGTGCACCTTTACCGAGTAATTGATGAATTTTTGCAGCAGATGGGGTCATTTTTATATAGTCTTGCCACATAGCAGCAAACAACGTGTTCACGTCAGTATGCATGGTTAAATCCTTCTAAAAGCAGATTAAAATTGAATTCGGGTAATCGTAATCTGATGTTTCAAATTTAAAGGCGCGTTAAGGGCTAACTTAACGCGCATAAGCTACTGCCCCTAACAATGCTAGGGTAAAATGCAGTTAAATCGATAAACCTGGGCTTAAGCTTGCTGGTAAGCTCACACTATCAGCTTCCATTGATGCGACAGGATAAGCACAATAATCAGCAGCATAAAATGCACTTGCTCTGTGGTTGCCTGAAGCTCCAACACCACCAAAAGGTGCTGCGCCAGATGCGCCAGTAATCTGCTTATTCCAGTTAACAATACCCGCACGGATCCGAGCTAAGAAGTAATCATAATCATCACGGCTATCGGCCAATAAACCTGCAGACAAACCATAACGGGTATCATTTGCTAGGCGAATGGCTTCATCAAAATCACTGTAGCGAACCAATTGTAATAATGGCCCGAAATACTCATCATCTGGTAATTTATCAATAGCCGTAACGTCAATCAGTCCTGGTGACACTATGCCTGTGCCCGCTTTAACTTGTTGAAGCTCAATTAACGATACCCCACCTAACGACTGCAATGTAGCTTGCGCTGCAACCATTCCGCGGGCGGCGGTTTCTGAAATCATCGACCCCATAAACGGTTGTGGCTGACTATTCCATGCGCCCACTTTAATTTGTTTTACAGCCGCAATTAGCTGAGCAATTAACTCATCGCCTTCTGCGCCTTGTTCAACATACAAGCGACGTGCACAAGTACAACGTTGACCAGATGAAATATAAGCAGATTGGATAATGTCGTGAACAGCCGCTTTTGTATCGCTTACGCCTTTAATAATTAAAGGATTATTACCACCCATTTCTAGGGCTAAAATCTTACCCGGATGACCTGCATATTGCTGATGCAAAATATGGCCTGTGCGAGAGCTACCGGTAAAGAATAATCCATCAATTTGTGGATGAGAGGCCAGCGCTTTACCCGTTTCAACTTCACCTTGAACCAAGTTAATAATGCCAGCAGGTAAGCCTGCTTTTTCCCAGCATTTAAGCATTAACTCAGCCACTTTTGGGGTTAATTCTGACGGTTTAAAGACAACAGTGTTACCCGCTAACAAAGCTGGCACAATATGACCATTTGGTAAATGGCCTGGGAAGTTATACGGTCCAAAGACCGCAACAACACCGTGCGGCTTATGACGCAATACCGCTCGTCCTGCTGGTAAATCGTTGGTTTCAGTACCGGTACGTTTATCATGAGCCTGAGCAGATAAACCAATTTTTCCTATCATGGCACCGGCTTCAGTCGCGGTTTCCCATTGTGGCTTTCCGGTTTCTTGAGCAATTGTTTCGGCAATTTCAGCTTTATGGGCTTCTAACTGATCACGATAAGCTTCAACAATCGCTAAACGGCCTTCATAGCCAAGCATAAACCAATCAAACTGAGCTGCACGAGCCGCTTCTACTGCACTATTAACCTGAGCTGCTGTAGCGGTTTTCCCCTGCCAAATCACTTCGCCATTTGCAGGGTTGGTGGATTGAACATCATGACCTTCGCCAGCAAGCCATTGACCTTTAATAAATTGAGTCATCGTATTCTCCTACAATGAAAGCACACGAATTTGTTGACCATTTTCAACCATCAAGCCCTGGGCAAGTTCTGGTGATAGGACAACGTTATCATGTTCATCAGATATACTAAGCTTAGCCGCGGTTGCGCGATAATCTGCTAGCTTGGTATTTGAAATAATAAATGAGGTGTCGGTACGAGGCATTTTGCCAATTTCAACGGTCAATAAACGGCTACGTTTAACAGATTTAATATCCGTTAAACTACATTCAACCGTTGGGCCACCATCAAAAATATCGACATAATTTCTAAATTTGAAACCTTCCGCTTGCAATAGACGCAATGCAGGTTTGGTATTGCTATGAACTTCGCCAATCACGTTTTGTGCTTTTTTAGGTAACATACACACATAAACAGGACTGCGAGGCATCATTTCTGCCATAAACGCTTTCTTACCTAAACCTGACAGGTAATCGGCTTCAACAAAATCAATCCCAAGAAAATGTTTTTGTAACCACTCATAAAAAGGAGAGTCGCCTTTTTCATCACTTACGCCGCGCATTTCAGCAATGACAGTTTCGCCAAAACGATGCTGATGTTGAGCGAGAAACAAAAAGCGAGAACGGGATAACATGCGACCGTTATTCCCCTTACGATAAGCGTCTTTTAAAAATAAAGTACATAACTCCGCAGTACCGGTGTAATCGTGGCATAGCGTGAGTGTTTCAACTTCATTGCGAACGGCAATTTGCTTTGAGTGATAAACTTCAGTCCCTAAGCGGTAATTGTAGAACGCGTCTTCCATTCCGACTGCGGCCTCAATACCACAAGTGCCAACCACTTCTTTTGTAGTGGTGTCTTCAAGGACCATTAAATAGCCTTCATCGAATGGCTTTTTAACGTCTTTAGTAAAAGATGCTTCAGCCCTCGCAATCTTTGAACGCAGTAAATCTTCATTTACTGGTAAAGAAGTGAATCCATGGCCAGACTCTACGGCAATGCCGTAAAGCGCTTCATAATCACTGGCACAGATCGGACGTATGATTAACATCTAAATCTCCTCATGGTGTTAAAAATCAAGGCGTTAACAAGCATGCAAAACGCCTTTATCTAACACTGACCCAAACAAAAAGAGCGCAAGTAAATGCGCTCTTTATGTATTAACCTGCAACTACTTTGGCAACTGCACGTTCAAAACGCGCTAAACCTTCAGCAATATCAGCCTCTGGGATCACTAATGAAGGAGCAAAACGAACCACGTTGGCACCAGCCATAAGGGTCATAACGCCCTCTGCAACTGACGCAACCAAGAAATCACGACTGCGGCCTTCATACTTTTCATTAAGTACCGCACCTAATAACATGCCTTTTCCACGCACTTCGCTGAAGACATTGTATTTAGCGTTAATAGCAGCAAGACCATCGCGGAATAATTGCTCACGGTGCTTAACACCCTCTAATACTTCTTTGGTATTCACAACATCCATTACCGCATTACCGATAGCACAAGCTAATGGGTTACCACCGTATGTTGAACCATGAGTACCAATTTTAAGATGTGCGGCAATTTTAGCTGTTGTTAACATTGCTGCGATTGGGAAGCCACCACCTAACGCTTTAGCGCTAGTTAAAATATCTGGAACAATGTCAGTACCCATATAAGCAAATAATTCGCCTGTACGGCCTACACCCGTTTGAACTTCATCAAAAATAACCAATGCATCATGCTTATCAGCTAAGGCACGAACCGCTTTTAAGAATTCAGGATCACCATTGATGATACCGCCTTCACCTTGTAAAGGCTCAAGCATAATGGCACAGGTTTTGTCAGAAACAACGGCTTCTAATGCTGCGATATCGTTAAATGGTACGTGAGTGATACTTTGTGGTTTAGGGCCAAAACCATCAGAGTAAGCAGCTTGTCCACCTACAGTCACAGTAAAGAATGTACGACCATGGAAAGCTTTATCAAACGCAATGATTTGATCTTTTTGAGCACCGTGGTTATCTAAAGCGTAACGACGGGCAAGTTTCAATGCCGCTTCGTTCGCCTCTGCACCAGAGTTTGCAAAATAAACACGTTCAGCAAATGTGGCGTTGACTAATTTAGTGGCTAAAGTAAGTGCTGGCTCGTTAGTCATCACATTAGATAGATGCCAAAGTTTTTCGCCTTGCTCTTTTAATGCTGACACTAATGCAGGATGACAATGTCCTAAACAGTTAACCGCAATACCACCTGCAAAATCGATAAACTCGTTACCGTCTTGATCCCAAACACGGCTACCTTCCCCTTTAACAGGAATTACCGCTGCAGGCGCATAATTAGGCACCATTACTTCATCAAACTGGGCACGGTTAAGATTCATTTCAACAGTCATTCAATTTCATCCTTTATTTTTATAAACGGCTGCAAAGCCGCTAAATATCGTCGTTTTCATTGTTATTTAATCGGGTAACGACGAATGCTTGTATAACTTATTAACCATTATTAGCGAAAATGTGATCAAAATACCAGTAATCGCCAATTAACTTCTGTTAAGACGTATCGAAAACTGAATAAAGATTGATAAAAATGGCAGATTAAAGCGCTTTAACAGGAGCAATAGAGCATAAATAGTCATAAAAAAAGTTATTTGAACGCAAAATGGGTAGCAATTCATCAAAAATGAATAATTACACAAAATTAACATCGTTATATGCACTGTGGAATAATATTTTTACTTAACTCAATTCAACGTTAATAGAACGATTAATTGGATAAACGTCACTCACAACATATGAGCATTTGAGTGATCCAAAAGGTATTAGAAGATAAAGCCTAGTAAAACGGCATCTCTAGCAAATAACCGATTGTTTAATGATCGTTTATAAACTTGCTTTAAGCATAAATAACTCGAGTTAAGCTTAGTTTTCCTAAACCCTGGTTAGTTAGGCTAAATCCAGTTTTCGATAGTTTTGTGCTTTAAGTCGAATCAATTCTTGCGGCGTGAACTCATAATAATCCAGTAAGACTTTGCGCTCCTGAGGCTCAAGTAGCTGGTGCTCTTCTAATAATATAATTTTGGCAAAACAGCTGGCTTTGGCAACAATAGCGGCATCAATCGATAACTCACTAAAATGGTAATCTTGATCTAACTCTTTTAGTACTTTTGTAATCGCACTGTCGCTAAATTCAAGCTGCTCAAGTAACTGCCAATTTAGATGATGCCCATGCTCCATCACATGATTAAAGATTTGCTCCGCAGGAAACTCTGTCGCCATTACCGCATCATAAACCTCTTTATCACGGCTGTGGCTAGCTTCTCGTAACCAGTTGCCCCAATGTTTCTCAAACACTTTAACACTGCTACTCAGAATGACTGAAGTCCCTAACTGATAAAGCAAGGCACAGGTATAACTGACGTGAGTTGGACGATTATGCAGTTGTGCTAAGGCTTGTGCAGCGATCGCGGTAATCATGCTATAACGCCATAATTTACGTGTGGTCCAAAGTAAGTTTGCATGACCACTTGGAAGCCAGTGCCGACTACAAAAATATGGGATTAATAATCGCAGGTTTTCAAGACCAATATAATTGAGTATCAACTTAATATCAGTGACTTGTACATCAGATGTTTTAGGGCGACGATGTTTAGACGCCGGACTATTAATCAGGGTAATTAAATCCCGAGACAGCCAGGATATACTGGAAATAATGGGTCGGATCCGACCAAAGTTAGGATCTTTGTCAAGCAGTAGATCAAGCAGTAATATCTGCCCTTCTTGCACACCAGAATGTGTTAATAGCAAATCTGGTGAAGCCAATTTATGCTCAATGCTGTTATTGACGGTTTCGGTTAATTGATTAGAAATAGCCTTAAAAACAGCCAAAGCTTTAGTCTGTTTATCTAATCTAACTTGAATGGCTTGGCGTTCAATATCAAGTTTATTGGCATCAGCTTCCAGAGTCTCATTGATATCATCTTCCATGGCAGCAGCCTTGTGCTTACCCACAATAAGATGTTGATATAAACGCCGCTCAACTTCTATCAACTTACCTGGACGAACCCCACCTGCTACCGATACTGCCACGCAATTAAACCTTATCTATAATAATAGTAAACATAATAAAAATTAAGGCCTCCTAAAGGAAGCCTTAATTGATCTAACAAAGATTTATTTTTTTAACTCTTGCTCAAATAGCTTATATATTCGACGATATTCATCAAGCCAGCTTGACGGCTGTTTAAAGCCATGCGGTTCAACCGGATAAATTGCCGTTTCAAACATCGGCTTTTCCAATTCGATTAAACGTTGTACCAAGCGTACGCTATCTTGGAAGAAAACATTATCATCCAACACACCAGTCATAATTAATAACGGCTTTTGCAATCCGTCAGCATGTTCAATCGGTGAACTACGCTCATAGGCAATAGGGTCGATGTCTGGTGTATTAAGGATATTAGAAGTATACGGTGCATTATAATGTGCCCAATCCGTAACAGGACGCAATGCAGCGCCAGCCTGGAATAATTCAGGTTCATTAAATAGTGCCATAAAGGTTAAAAAGCCACCGTATGAACCACCATAAGTACCTACTTTAGCGATATCAACATTGGCATTATTTGCCATCCAAGACACACCATCTTTTAAATCTTCCACTTCAGGTGTGCCCATATTACGATACACGGCTGTTCGCCAGTCGCGGCCATAACCTTTTGAACCACGAAAATCCATATCCATCACCACATAGCCCTGTTGCGCTAACATGTTATGGAACATAAATTCACGAAAATAACCTGAAAAGCCGTAATGGGCATTTTGTAGATAACCCGCACCATGGTTAAAAATCACTGCTGGGTATTTATCAGCACCTTGTGCTTCAAAGCCTTCAGGTAAATACACTCTAGCGTAAACTTCACCCGCGCCATGGTTAGAAGGCACAGCTACTACTTGAGGGGCTTGCCAAGCATATTCCTTGAACGCATTACTTGTGTAATCAGTTAATTGCGAAAGTGTTCCACCAATGGGCTGAATATATAGCTCATTTGGTGTGATCAGCGACGACGCATCCAGTAATAACGATTGTCCATCAGGGCTTAATACATACGATAACGTGCCAAACCAGTTTGTCAGCTGTTCAATTTTCCCCGATGCAATTTCTACACGATAAACGTTATAACTTCCGGGATGGTCAGCATTGGCTCGATACACAATATGCTTAGCGTCTGGCGATAATGTGACATCATCAACCACAAACTTACCTTGAGTCAGTGCTCGTGCTTTTTGGCCGACTGTTTTTACATATAAATGTGAGTAGCCTGTTTCTTCTGATAAGAAATAAAAGCTGTCGGAGTTCGGCAGCCAACCATATTGATTAAAGTTATAATTAACCCATGCATCGTCATGTAAACGATGTTCGGTAGTTAACGAGCCTTTATCTAGATTTACTGATGCTATCCAGCGGTCTTTATTGTCAACAGCTTCAATCATAACAAGCAGTTTATTTTCAGTTGGATGCCATTGAACCGCACTTTGGTTCCACTCCCAATCCTGCATTAATTGAATTAAACGCGGTGATTTTTTGCTTTCATACTTTTCACCTTTTGCCGCAGCATTTTCTTGTTTAACGTCAGCAAGTACATCTTCATCAAAGCCTGTTAACCCTTCGATAGTAATGTCTTTTTTTACATGTTCGGTTAAATCAAGCAACACCAGTCGTTGACCAGGAAACTTATCCTCAGCCACTCTAGCTCTTGCAGGTACAGCATCCACATAACCATCTTGTCCAAGATAGTTTGGCATAATGTCGTGTTCAGCGCGCCAAGTATAATTTTTATCTGTTAATGCCAATAAGGCATAGCGACCATCTGCTGATAAACTGATGTCAGAAACCACTTCAGCATCACCTAAATACCATGTCTTAGCTGCAAAGCTAGGATCAACCTCTGCTAACTGCTGCTGGTATTGTTGTTGTGCTTTGGCATTATTATGCTGCAGTGCAACATATTCGATTAAACGATGTTGCTGCTTAGCAATATAAGAGCTTGGATCTTCGATTGGTTTAGGCTCATTTGCCATTTGGATATTAGCAATCTGCTCGATCAGGCCTGATGACTGATGTAAACGGAAAATATTATTTCCCTGCCAATAAGCTAAATCACCATTAGAAAGAAAACGTACACCGCTGATGGCTGTATTTTGTTTAGTAATTTGTTTAATTTCACCATCAACTAAATCTTTAACAAAAAGGTTCCCCTGATACAGGTACGCTTTTTTTGTGCCAGCTAAATTAACTACCGCGTTTTTTTGATCGGCTAAATGCAGCTGGTCTACATTCAGTTTGCTGGCCGCTTTTTGATTAACACCTTGCTGATAATAATCCGCTACAGGCGCTTGATGTGCTTGGCGTTTAAAATATATGGACTGACTATCGTCAGACCAGTAAGCGCCTTGAGCAAAAATCCCCAGCCAATCAGGATTAGCCATGATTTGGTTTAACGTTAATGGCTGTTCTGCTTTTGGTGGCTGTGCTAAGGGTGCTTGAACTGTTACGTTATTGCTCATGGTATTTGTTTGAGCAGGCGTTTGTGCTGTAGCACTACAGCCGCTAACAAGTGCAAGCGTCAAGGCACTAAAAGCAAAACGACGTAAGAAAGGCGAAGTGATCGCAAAACCAGACATAATTATCCCTATAATGAAGATGTTATTATTTTAGGGCTACTTTATAGCACAATTGTATACAAGGTTTCGCGCAGAATTATGTGGAAAGTTGTAACAGAAAGACTTTAGAAATTGTATTTTAAAACTACTTTTACATCATTCACGCAAAAAATTAGCCAACAATTCATGACCTTGCTCGGTCAATATGGCTTCAGGATGGAACTGTACACTATAAAGCGGCATATTAAGATGACTCATGCCCATTATCTCACGACCATGGATAGGGTCATCAAACCATGCATCAAGCACAAACCCTTCCGGTAACGCATCAACAAGTAATGAATGATAGCGAGCAACGGTTAATGGCTGATTTAACCCTTGAAATAACCCCTTCCCTGTATGGCTAATGACGCTAGTTTTACCATGCATAACACGTTTGGCCCGTATGACATTTGCGCCAAAAACCTGCGCTATAGCTTGATGGCCTAAACAGACACCCAGTATGGGTAATTTACCTGCATATCGACGGATCACATCCAATGAAATACCCGCTTCATTAGGTGAACAGGGACCAGGAGAGATGACAATGTGTGAAGGGGATAATGTTTCTATATCAGCGACTGTAATCTCATTATTACGTTTAACCACAATCTCTTCACCTAGCGCTTGAAAGTACTGCACTAAATTAAAAGTAAAAGAGTCGTAATTATCTATCATCAGCAACATGCTAATTCCGGCTTAGTTGAGTCATTACCATTAAAAAAACCAGCACTAAGGCTGGTTTCTATTAGACCTTATGTTGTTTACTTAACAACAGTGAGGTGGCTTTTGCGTTTCGGTTTTTCATCAGCTTTTGTTGCTTGAGGCTTTTCGGCCTTAGAGTCAACAGAAGCTAATCCTGGTGATGTTGCTTTAGGCTCATCATTAGGTGTGTAAGCATCTTCCATATCAAACACAGTACCGGCGCCATTTTCACGAGCATAAATAGCAATGATTGAGGCCATCGGCAAATAAACTTGCTGTGGTACTCCACCAAAACGAGCATTAAACTCAACAGCGTCATTATTCATTTGTAAACCCATAACTGCACCAGTGCTGATATTTAAAACAATTTGTCCATCTTTAACAAACTGTTGAGGTACCTGAGTACCTTCTACAAATGCATCTACCACGACATGCGGCGTAAAGTGGTTATCCATTAACCACTCATAATAAGCCCGCAATAAATAAGGACGGTTAGGAGTAATAGCTTTCATTACATGCCCATGCGCATTTCGCGCTCAGCCTCGGTTAACGATGCTTTGAATGACTCACGCTCAAAAATACGTGTCATGTAAGCATTAATCTCTTTCGCTGTACGAGGATCTAAATTGATACCTAATACAGGTAGACGCCATAATAATGGGCCTAAATAGCAATCAGATAAACCAAACTCTTCATTCATGAAGTATGGCATCTCTGCAAATACTGGCGCTAAAGCCACTAAGCTTTCAGTCAACTCTTTACGAGCTGCATCTGCTTTGTCACCTTTACGAATACGTTCTACAAGAGCATACCAATCAGTATCTATGCGATGCATCATTAAGCGGCTTTGGCCACGAGATACAGGGTAAACTGGCATAAGTGGTGGGTGCGGGAAGCGCTCGTCCAAATACTCCATAATGATACGAGATTCATATAACACTAATTCACGGTCAACTAAGGTTGGCACAGAGTTATATGGATTTACTTCAAGTAGTTCTTCTGGCATTTCACTTGGGTCTACCTGTAAAACATCAACGGTAACCCCTTTCTCAGCCAATACGATACGCACTTGATGGCTATATAAATCATCGGCACCAGAAAACAGTGTCATGATAGAGCGTTTGTTGGCAGCAACAGCCATTTATACCCTCCAGAAATCTAAAAAACAAAACAAACGAGGGGCTAAGCCCCTCGTTTACATTACGCGGATAATACATTTTACCCGTTATTTGATGCTAGTGCACATCTTTCCAGTATTCTTTCTTCAAGAAGTAAGCAATGATGAAGAAAATAAACAGGAATCCGAGTACCCACCAACCTAATGCTTCACGTTCTAACTTAACTGGATCACCTGAATAAACAAGGAAACCTGTCAAATCGCGCATAGCTTGGTCATACTCTTCTGCAGTCATAGAGCCACCAGTAGCAACAAGTGTACCATCCTCTTGTTTAACTGGAAGTCCTTGAAGACCTTGCAAAACATGCGGCATACCCACTAATGGGAATACGGTATTATTCACACCAAATGGACGAGACTCGTCTGCGTAGAAGCCTTTTAAGTATGAATAAACCCAATCAGCACCACGCACTCGCGCAACTAAAGTTAAATCTGGTGGCGCAGCACCAAACCATTTAGCGGCATCTGCAGCAGGAATTGAGTTTTCCATAAGCTCACCAATTTTAGAACCGGTGAATATATACTTATTACGCATATCATCAACTGAAATATTCAAATCCGTTGCGACACGCTCATAACGCTGATACTGAGTACTGTGACAGCCTGAACAATAGTTCTGGAACAAATCCAAACCACGCTCTAGTGAAGCGGTATCATGTAAATCAACGTTAGCACTTTCTAAATGAACATTGTGTCCACTCGCTGCCATAGCAAGAGATGGCACTAATGTTACTAATGCAATCAATAACTTTTTCATTAGTGTGTCACCCTCGTTGGCTCTGGCTTAGTTTTTTCGTTCTTACTGTATACCCATAAGGCAACAAAGAAACCAAAATAAGTCAAAGTAAAGATACGTGCAACAATCGTCAGCTCAGGTGTTGCAGGAACCACACCTAAATAACCTAACACAATGAAAGACACTGAAAATTGAGCAATGTTTATCTTGTGGATGACACTACGGTAGCGAATTGATTTCACTTTACAGCGATCAAGCCAAGGCAGAATAAACAATACCGCAATAGACAAGCCCATACCGACAACACCCAATAATTTGTCAGGAATTGCACGTAAAATTGCATAGAAAGGCGTGAAGTACCAAACCGGTGCAATGTGCTCAGGTGTTTTCATTGGGTTTGCTGCTTCAAAGTTTGGCTTCTCTAGGAAGTATCCACCACCTTCTGGCATAAAGAACAACACATAACAGAACACAATTAAGAAACCAGCCACACCCATAATATCTTTGACAGTGTAATAAGGGTGGAATGGAATTGCATCTACTGGCCAGCCGTTCTCGTCTTTATTCTTTTTAATCTCAACACCATCAGGGTTATTAGAACCCACTTCGTGCAACGCGATTAAATGTAAGAACACCAATACAACTAACACTAAAGGCAATGCTATAACATGCAGTGCAAAGAAGCGGTTTAGGGTTGCACCAGAAATAACGTAGTCACCACGGATCCATAATGTTAGGTCATCACCAATAACAGGGATGGCACCGAACAATGAAATAATTACCTGTGCTCCCCAGTAAGACATTTGTCCCCAAGGAAGTAGGTAGCCCATGAAGGCTTCAGCCATTAGCACTAAAAATATCAACATACCAAATAACCAGAGCAACTCTCTTGGTTTTTGATAAGAACCATAGAGTAATCCACGGAACATATGTAAATAAATGACCACAAAGAAAGCCGAAGCCCCTGTGGAGTGCATGTAACGCAGTAACCAACCATATTCAACATCACGCATGATGTATTCAACAGAAGCGAAAGCGCCCTCTGCCGTTGGTACGTAATTCATTGTCAACCAAATACCCGTTAGTAATTGGTTAACTAACACTAATAAAGCCAATGAACCAAAGAAATACCAAAAGTTGAAGTTCTTTGGTGTTGGATATTGACCAACATGACGATTATAAGTCGCCGTCATTGGGATGCGAGCATCAATCCAATCAATAATATTCTTAACCATTAGACCGCTCCTGTATCGACACCGATTAGCACGGTGTTGTCATCAACATATTGATGAGGAGGAACAACGAGGTTCAATGGCGCAGGTACGCCTTGGAACACTCGACCAGCCATATCAAACTTAGAACCATGACAAGGACAGAAGAAACCAGATGGTACACCTTCTACCTGCTCACCAAATGAATCTGGTAAATAAGTCGGTGAACAACCTAAGTGAGTACAAATACCGACAGCAATAAAGAACTCTGGCTTAATTGAACGTGCGGCATTTTGAGCGTACTCAGGTTGCTGCATTTCTTCTGAAGCAGGATCACGTAATTGACCATCTAACGAGGCAAGTCCGTTTAATACAGCTTCTGTACGACGTACGACCCAAACAGGTTTTCCGCGCCATTCAACACGAATTAACTGACCTGGCTCTACTTTACTAATATTTACTTCGACCGGCGCACCTGCAGCTTTCGCTTTGGCACTCGGATTCCATGACTTGATGAAAGGAACCGCTACAGCTACGGCACCTGCACCACCTACTACGGCGGTTGCGGCTGTCAGGAATCTGCGACGTCCGGTATCGACTGGCGCATTGCTCATCCACTTATCTCCCAGAGGGTGTTGGAATTTTTATATTTCAATAATTTAACCCCTGTTAAGGGTCGTGTTAAATTATCATAGTTTGAGGCGGGGCTCATTATAGCGAAAAATTAGAAGCAGATCATAGTGAAAACACACAACTAAATTGCGGATTAAGCCTCTTTGGCGAAAAAATGTAATTTTTTCTGTTTAAAAGTGAATGTTTTCTGGAGAAAATTTAACATCAACCCCCAACTAAGTGATTGATTTAAATTAATATCAGTTTAAACAAGTTTGACTAATTTAGACCAAAGCAGTACAGCTGAAAAATAATTATTTTTTATAGCAAACGATAATCAAAATTAGTAAAGTTCAGCCACAAAAAAGCCCGACGTATATCGGGCTTTTGCTAAAAAACTAATAAGTTAGCTTTTATTTTCCATTCATTGACTTCATGTACTTGAAGAAATCACTGTCAGGCTCTAACACCATAATATCTGAATTACCGGCAAAACTTTCTTTGTAAGCTTCTAAGCTACGTAAAAAGCCATAAAATTCGGCATCTTTATTATAAGCATCAGCATAAATCTTTGCCGCTAGCGCATCACCTTCACCACGAATGGTCAATGCATTACGCTCTGCACCTGCAACTTTAACCGTTACGTTGGCATCAGTTGTTGCGCGGATAATTTCAGCCTGCTCTTTACCTTGGGCACGATGCTCTTTTGCCACAGCTTGACGCTCAGCACGCATACGTTGGTAAATACTATTACTGACGTTTGCAGGTAAATTGATTTGTTTAACACGTACGTCAACAACTTCAATACCCAAATTAGAAGCACTTTCAGAGGCATTAGTTAATGCATCAATTTGCAACTCATCACGTTTTCCAGAGACAATCTCACGAATCGTGCGACGACCAAACTCGGTACGTAAATCATTACTGATTTTAGCTTGTAATAACTTTTCAGCATTGGCTTTAATACCGCCATTGGTAGAAAGATAATACTTTTCAAAATCACTAATACGCCATTTCACGTACGAATCAACCATTAAGTCTTTCTTTTCAGAAGTTACAAAACGGTCAGCTGCACCATCTAAAGTCTGAATACGGGCATCCATATAACGTGGTTTATCTACAACCGGAAACTTAATGTGTAAGCCCGGTTGAAATACGCGAGTCACCTCTTCACCATCAATGTTGTCTTTAACCACTTTACCGAAACGTGAAACGATAGCTCGCTCACCTTCGTTGACAACCATCACAGATGAAAAACCAATGCCCAGGATCACCACAAGAATAATTAAACCAAATCTACCCATGAGTTATCCTCTCCCTTGGCGAGTACGCTCTTCACGAGATAAACGACCATCTGTAGGCATACTCGTTACTGGGACATTCGCATTACCTGAAACCGAGTTAATATGACGTTCAACTTCTGGCTCAACCGCTTTACGGTTAGCTTTATCGTTGTTCATCAGCTTATCTAATGGTAAATACATTAAATTGCCGTTGTTTTTCGCATCAATTAACACTTTGTTAGTATCAGACATGACTTCTTGCATCGCGTCTAAATACAAACGCTTGCGAGTGACTTCAGGAGCAGCATGATATTCAGGTAATAGTTTTTCAAAACGAGCGACTTTACCTTCAGCCTCTAAGACAACACGTTGCTTATAAGCATTTGCTTGCTGCGCCATACGCTCAACTTGACCACGAGCTTTAGGTTCAATTTCGCGAGAATAAGCTTCAGCTTCACGAATAAAGCGTTGTTCATCTTCCTGTGCTGAAATCGCATCATCAAAAGCATCTTTGACTTCTTCAGGCGGACGAGCTGGCAAGAAGTTAACGTCTTCAATTTTAAGACCTAACTTATAGGGCTCAATAATACGCTCTAACTCACGCCAAGTGTCGCGACGAATCGCATCACGACCTGTCGTTAAAATGTCGTCCATACGATTATGGCCAACAACATAGCGCAATGCGCTATCTGTCGCTTCACGTAAGCTGGCATTTGCATCGACAGCACTAAAAACATATGAGTAAGCATCTTGAATGCTGTATTGCACAACAAGCTCAACTTTCACTACGTTTTCATCTGATGTCAGCATGCTGCCTGAAGCAGGAATAGTACGATACGTTTTCACGTCAATTGGAAACACTTCATCAATAAAAGTCGCTTTCCAATGTAGACCAGGGCCTACTTCACCAATGTGTTGACCAAAACGTAGCATGACTCCTCGCTCTGCTTCTTTAACCGTATACAGACCCGATAGGCCCCATACAATTAATGCAATAACGACAAGAATAACGAGGAAGGTAGAATTAAAAGGTTGCCCTGAAGCAGTTCCTCCGCCTTTACCACCAAAACGTTTTGAAAGGTTACGAAAAACTTCGTCGAGATCCGGTGGTCCTTTATCGTTACCACCTTTATTTCCCCAAGGGTCTTTATTACCCTTGTTACCGGGCTCATTCCAAGCCATTTAGCACTCCATAATTGGATGAAATAAATGAGATTAACAAGATACTTCTGCTTCTGATGGTTCAAAAACAAGAGTTTCCAATTCCCCCTGACTCTGTTTCATTAATCGGCGCCAATCGGCTTCCGACAGACGAACAGACAAAATACAGTTCCCCAGATCGTCATACTCTTTCTGCTGTATTGCATCCAGTCGATAAAACTGGCCAAG
The DNA here is from genome assembly GCF_030731885.1 of Shewanella sp. ULN5. Lineage (NCBI taxonomy): Bacteria > Pseudomonadati > Pseudomonadota > Gammaproteobacteria > Alteromonadales > Shewanellaceae > Shewanella > Shewanella sp. ULN5. Next base: position 7,659 of record NZ_JAPJEE010000003.1, on the reverse strand, counting down.
ATAATGTCCAGCAGAGGCTGGTATTTTCAAAGTCCGCTCATAGATAACTGCACCAATTAACTCAGTAACAGCTTGTAATAGCAGATCAAATCCAATGCGTTTTTGTGCAGATACCCACACACGCTCAGGTTTGCCTTCATCGTCATAATCAATTCGAGGGGCAAAGTCTTCAAGTAAATCTATCTTATTACACACCACTAATTGGGTGATGTCATCGGCTTCAATCTCCTCAAGTACACTTTGTACCTGATCGAAATTTTCAGTCATGTTGTCATCAGCACAATCAACTATATGTAATAGTAAATCAGCTTGGCGTGTTTCCTGCAGTGTGGCTTTAAATGCCGCAACGAGGTCATGGGGTAAATGACGAATAAAACCAACAGTATCAGCTAATATCACTGCACCATCTGGTAAATCTAACTTACGCAGTGTCGGGTCAAGTGTGGCGAACAATTGATCCGCTGCATATACCTCAGACAGTGTTAAGGCGTTGAACAATGTCGATTTACCGGCATTGGTATACCCTACTAACGCGACTGTGGCCATGTCACTACGTTTACGAGCTCGGCGACTTTGCTCACGTTGTTTATCTACTTTATCGAGGCGCTTATTAATATTCTTAATACGTCCTCGCAGTAAACGTCTATCGGTTTCGAGCTGGGTTTCCCCTGGCCCGCGCATACCGATACCACCTTTTTGTCGCTCAAGGTGAGTCCACCCTCGGATCAGACGCGTTGACATGTGGCGCAATTGCGCTAGCTCCACTTGTAACTTACCTTCATGAGTTCGGGCACGTTGAGCAAATATATCTAGGATTAATGTGGTTCTATCTAATACTCGACACTGACAAGCAGCCTCAAGATTACGCTCTTGAGCAGGGCTCAACGCGTGATTAAAAATAACTACATTGGCTTCTGTCGCGGCAACCATAGCTGCCAGTTCTTCTGCCTTACCCGTTCCAATAAAGAACTTACGGTCAGGTGAACGACGACTACCTGTTATTACCCCTACCGAGCGTGCACCTGCAGACTCAACTAATAGTTGTAATTCCAATAAATCTTCACGACGTTCTTCGTCAGAAAACTCGATATGAACAAGTACTGCTGTTTCTCCAGCTTCATAACGATCAAACAAGAAGCATATCCTTTTTAGTTATTATTCAGCATCATCTTCATCAGAGGCATTAGGACCTTGATGATTTGATACGTTAAATGGACGCGCAGGAACGACTGTCGAAATAGCATGTTTATATACCATTTGACTCACTGTATTTTTCAATAGGATCACGAATTGATCAAAAGACTCAACCTGTCCTTGAAGTTTGATACCGTTTACTAAATAAATTGAAACGGGTACACGCTCACGACGTAGAGCGTTTAAAAATGGGTCTTGTAAAGATTGCCCCTTAGCCATTTTGTAATTTCCTTTTTCTTTTTAAAATACGTAATTCAAGTTTTATTGTTTAGTTTGAGTATTATACAGTAACAACTAATTAGCTAGCCGCATTGTCGCATAAGTGTAACTAAATTATTCTCATCGCCGCTTTGAAGCCATTGCAAATCGGGCCAGCTTCTCAACCATGTTAATTGACGTTTGGCCAATTGCCTAGTAGCAGCGGTCGCTTTTTCGACCATAGTCGCATGATCAAACTCATTATCAAGATACTGCCAACACTGCCTATAACCCACACAACGCATTGATGGCATATCTAAATGAAGATCTCCGCGCGCTTTTAAACGAGCGACTTCTTCTGTAAATCCTTGCTCAAGCATTATCAAAAATCGTTTTGCAATCAAATCATGCAATACTTTTCTCTCTGTCGGCGCTATGGCAAATTGTACTACATCATAAGGTAAAGCGGCTGACTTAGTTTGGGTTAACTTTGTCATTGTTTGACCCGTTATACGATAAACTTCTAGTGCTCTAGACAATCTTTGTGGATCATTTGGATGAATTCGCTCACCCGCAACAGGGTCGATTTCGCACAACTGACGGTGTAATGCTTCCCAACCTAAACTTTCAGCCTCAGCAAATATTTGCGCTCTGATTGTTTCATCTGCGCTAGGTAAAGGGGATAAACCTTCTAATAACGCTTTAAAATACATCATGGTGCCGCCTACCAATAAAGGGGTTTTACCACGGGCAATAATTTTTTCTATTTCAGTTAACGCATCGAGACGGAAATCAGCAGCAGAATAACTTTCACTCGGATCGAGTATATCGATCAAACGGTGAGGGGCTAATGCGAGTTCTTCTGCTGTGGGTTTGGCGGTGCCTACATCCATTTCTCGATAAATCAGTGCTGAATCAACCGAAATTAACTCACAGTTATGCTGTTGAGCCATTTGAATCGCCAACGATGTTTTACCTGAGGCTGTTGGCCCCATTAAAAAAATAATTTTTGGCCTTTCGATTGTATTCACGCGTTTTCTTTAATCCATGCTTGCCAAGGTAACACCTTAGCATTCAATAAAATTGTCAGCTTAGTTTCATCTTGTAATAGACAAAACTTTTGCCAAATAGTTTGTGCAGCCATGAACTGTTTGGTCGATTGCTGTGCAATCCATAAAGCTAACGCTTCATTATTGGGTTTAGTTGCATTCATCCATTGTAATAGCTCAGGAATGACTGCAGCTAATTGGCTATCCCTCAAATATGGGGGCACTTTTTTAATAATCAACTGCCCATAACGAATTGTTAGTTCAATACCCAATTGGCGCAAAAAAGATTCATTTTGATCTATTGTTAATTGCCAATCTGACTCAGCCTTTACAGATACAGGCATAAGTAAGGGTTGCCCAATTAATCCAGTAGCTAATTTATGTATAATTTCATGTTGTAGAACCGCTTGCTGCACGGCAAGTATCGGCATTAATTTTAATTCATTTTCAACAACTAAAACCCAAAACTGACCATCAAGTACATTTGGCATCACGGCCAAATTGTCTACCTCATGACTGACCACATTTTTTTGGTGTGTAGAATCCCCCCCTGCATGTTCAGGGCTTTGTAGCAATTGTCCATAGCTTATTATCGCAGCTTGGTTAACGGTTTTTTTGGGCGGTTGAGTAAAAGCACGATTTAATTGTTCATGTTTATCTGCGCTAGCATCATAACGGGGTTTTATATCAGAAGAATATCCACCAAATGAATGACTTGCTTGCCCCGGAACATGCATACTACCAAATTGGCTAACACTATTGGGGCGATGAGGAACATCATGTGAAGCGTATTCCTCACGAGAAATACACTGAGCGGAATCGGCTAAAGCAACGTCATCGGTCTTTGGCTGCGGGTAAGCATAATCCAGTTGCTCTGAATAATTACGTTTATCCGCTGCATTTGACGCAGGTTGATGAGAAACTAAATCAGCCATTTGAGATAAAGCCGACTGCAAAGCTTGTAGAATAAAATCATGCACATAACGAGATTGATGAAAACGTACTTCATGTTTTGCAGGATGAACATTTACATCAACTTGGTGCGGGTCTAAATCAAGCATTAGCACATAACCGGGTTGGTGTTCGACCCCTTGTTCAGCAAAAGCTTGTCGCACAGCATGATTAACTAATCTGTCGCGCACCAAACGTCCATTCACATAAAAATAGCTGCTATCACTGATCACATTATCAAAGGGTGACTGTAAATAACCCCGAAGAGATAAATCATCATGTTCACAGGAAACGGTCAGTGCATTTTCAGCGAATTGGCGACCGCATATTTGCCCTAGGCGCTGTTGGTGCTGTATATCGGTATTCGCTGGACGATATTGACGTACCAATTTGCCATTATGAGTAAGAGTGAAGTGAATATCGCAACGTGCAATAGCTATCCGCTTTAACCACTCATCAATATGCGTAAATTCAGTTTTGTCGCTTTTTAAAAAACGTCTTCTGGCGGGAGTATTAAAGAATAGGTCGACAACATCAATGGTAGACCCCTGAGGATGCGCTGCTGGAGTAATTTTAACATCCATTTGCGAACCTTCTGCAAAGGCTTGCCATGCTTCTGTTTGCTCAACAGTTTTAGAGGTTAACGTTAGCCGCGCAACTGAACTGATACTCGCTAGAGCCTCGCCCCTAAAACCAAAGCTCATAATGGCTTCTAAGTCATCTAAACTGTGTACCTTAGATGTAGCATGACGCGACAGTGCTAAAGCCAGTTCGTCTTTGGGAATACCCACGCCATTATCACGGATCCGAATCAGTTTACTGCCACCTTTATCGATGTCGATATCAACCCGCGTAGCTCCGGCATCTAAGCTATTTTCAACCAGCTCTTTAACCACAGATGCCGGACGCTCCACCACTTCGCCAGCGGCTATTTGGTTTGCAAGTTGAGGTGGTAACAGTTGAATAGCCATGACTATGCCCTTGGAATAATCAATTGTTGGCCGATACGAACCACATCAGATTTTAAATTATTCGCTTTTTTGATGCCATCAATACTCACACCATAGCGTCTAGCAATAAGCGATAAAGACTCTCCAGACTTCACTTTATGTTTAGTGTTTGTACTTTGTGCAACTAAGGTGCCTGAAGGAGGGTTATTTTCAAAATAGCGAATAACCCCTTTATGAATCGCATTCGCTAATTTTTGCTGATGGTTTCGGTTAATTAATAACTTCTCTTCACCTGGATTAGAAATAAACCCTGTTTCAATCAAAATAGATGGTATATCCGCCGCTTTTAATACCGCTAGACTTGCCGCTTCAGGGGCTTTTTTGTGTAAATGAGTTACCGACCCAAGATCCCGTAAAATGTCTTTGGCAATGTCATTACTCATCACCATTGAGTTGTTTTTCTGCATATCTATAAGGGTTTGCACTAAATATTTTTCAACATCAGAGTTTTGAATAATATCGCCAACACCTCCGAGCAGCTCGGAATGTTTTTCAGTTTGCTCTAACAGTCGGCCTAGCTCACTGTCGGCTCGGCGCATTGAGAGCACCCACACAGATGCCCCTCTTGGCTGAGGCGAGGTAAATGCATCTGCGTGAATAGACAACAATAAATCCGCTTTACTTCGGCGCGCTAATTCAGAACGGCGATTTAAGTCAACAAAGTAGTCTCCAGTACGCGTCATCACTGCCTGCATACCGGGCGTTGCATTGATTTTGTCTGCTAAGCGTTTTGAAATATCCAATACCACCCGCTTTTCATACATACCCGATGGACCGATTGAACCTGGGTCTTCTCCGCCATGGCCTGCATCAATGGCAATGATAATGTCTCGATTGGTTCCTGAAGAATGTATGGTCGTTTTTGCTCTGGCTTCTTCACTGAATGAATCATCTAAATCGACAACTAAGCGATTACCGTATGGCGGCGTTGGGGATAATGTGAAAAGGTTCGATTTAATCGGTTTTGTAAGGTCCAGCACCAATCTAAGTGTGCCTTTCACCGGGGGGCTACTGACTCGAATACGTTTAATCAGTTTGCTATTGTTGCTTAATTTATCCAGTTTTACTTTGTTACTGGCATTTTTAATGTCTACAACTAATCTGTCTGGCCCAGTCAGGGTGAAAGAATCATATTCAGGCGCTTGAGATAAATCAAAAACCACACGAGTGGATTCTGGTGCTGCCCAAATACGCACACTATCAAGATCATTCGCGCTCTGCGCTGCAAATGAAAAGCTGGTTACGACTAAAAAGGCGCAATAAAAAAATATTTTATTTACAGTCATTATTATTTTAATTTTGTCAAAAGGGCCTGCCCAGAAGCAGACAACGCGTTAATTTCAATTTCTCGTTGATTATCTTTATAGCGTAAATGTAGATGAATGTCTGCAGCAGGTAGCATTCCCTGACCATGTTCAGGCCATTCAACCAAACAAATACTGGTGGAGTTAAAGTAATCACGAATGCCCATAAACTCTAACTCTTCAGGATCGGCTACACGATATAAATCAAAATGATATACATCAAAACCGTTAAACTCATAGGGTTCAACTAAGGTGTAAGTAGGGCTTTTCACCGCACCGTTATGGCCTAAAGACTGAATTATTCCACGGCTTAAGGTGGTTTTTCCCGCCCCCAAGTCACCGGTTAAAAAAATCGTCAATGGAGGGGTTATGCCTTGGGCTACAAATTGCCCCATCGCCACTGTAGCTTGTTCATTTTCAAGATTTTTAACAATAGAAGTCATATCAAACAGCCAATAAACTCATAAAAGATAACCAAACGTACAATATACCAGAGTTCTATATTCAACTCCTACAGCTGCTGTGGGCTTTTTTCAACAAATAAAAATGCCAGCAATCTAATTGCTGGCATTATTGAATGCGGTCGGTATATCACTTAAGGCTTGATGTTAGATATCATCCATCCGCAATACACTGTGTACTAATCTTTTTTGTTGAGTTTGCGCCACACGAATAACATCTAATAACGCACTTTTTGCATCATTTGATGATGTCAGCTCTGCAATTTTCTCAAGAAGCGCAATAAGGCGGTTCTCTAAATCAAGGTGTAACTCTAACAATTGCTCTTCATCCATATTCGCGGGTAAAGATGTTTCATCACAGCGCTTGAGAAAATCTTCAAACACCACATCCTGATACCAAGTATCAAGGATTTTTGCAGGTGCATCTTCAATATAGCTTTCTATGGTGTCGTAAATATGCTTCTCATGTTGTTGAAAGTACTCCAACATTAGCTTAACGCGAGACGAGTCAGCATTTCGATGTAATCGTTTGTACAACTTACTCATACCCAAACGACAATTGGCAATATACTCTAGTAATTCACTTAATTGCTGAATACGCATATCTTACTACCTCACTTTACAGCCTGATATTCTCAGGTAACCTTGTTAATTTCATTATTAGAAATTTTTGTTAACTATTATTTGAACAAGGTCATATTTTTTGATTATGGCAGAGAGATATATTAGGGATAGATGAAGAAATGGGTTGTAGATCACTTATCTGTATTCATTCGGGTTTTAAGCATATAAACATTCACTACTAAAAACTGAAATCAGATGAGATAGATTGAATGTTGCCAAATCATAAACTTAAGACATTGGGGTTAGTTCAACCGTCTAAAAACCATATTATCAAGGTTCAAACCAACAAGGATAGCAAACAACAGGGAGGATTTTGGAGCGGCCTGATCAAATAAAATGTGGTTCAAACCGATGACCAATACCTTGAAAAGAAAAGTATCGACATTTTTTAACAGACACAATTGAGCAATCGTTTGAACAACGATTTATTGAATTTAGATTATTAAATTTAGGAGAATTGGGATTAGGGTAATTGGAATGACGATTAAAACAGAGGAAAGCTTGGAGCGACATATCGCATTCGAATCGATGACCTATACCTTGGCAAAAAAAGCGTATCAACTCTTTCAATTAACTCAACTGAGCTAATTTATTATCAATTTGAATTTGGATTTGGATTTGAATAGAGATTTGGAGCGACATATCGGGTTCGAACCGATGACCTATACCTTGGCAAGGTATCGCTCTACCAACTGAGCTAATGTCGCATATTGTTGCTTAACTAGTATCAATCTAAAAGGTATCGTCTTTCTACCGTCCAACTGAGCTAATGTCGCATATCTTGGCAATGAGATTTGGAGCGACATATCGGGTTCGAACCGATGACCTATACCTTGGCAAGGTATCGCTCTACCAACTGAGCTAATGT